>JAAETM010000171.1 GCA_024228395.1 bacterium
AACTTCTCCAAATCCACGTCTACCACCACCTTCAGGCCTTCTTGCACGTATTGCTGCGACGCACGAATCGCTCCGTGTGCGCTGCGCCCCGGGCGAAAGCCGTAGCTATGGTCGGAAAATGTCGGGTCGAATTGCGGCTGCAAGACCTGCAATAGGGCCTGCTGGATACATCGGTCGAGCACCGTCGGAATACCGAGTTCTCGGGTTCCGCCGCCGCTCTTGGGGATCCCTTGTCGCTTCACAGGGCTGGGGTTGTAGCTCCCGTCGAGCAGGCTCGACTTGATCCTTTCCCAGTGCTCCCCGAGGTACGGCAAGAGTTCGTCCACGTTCATCCCGTCCGCACCTGGACCGCCTCGATTTCTTTTCACTCGTCCGAGGGCCGCTTTCATGTTTGGGTGCGCGAGCACCCGCTCCATCAAACGGTCCTCTCCTGAAAGCTCGTTTCCTTGTCTCGCCGTTGACGATTCGTCGCTCCATAGGTCCTTCGGGGATTCACCCCTATCCATCCATGGGAACTCCAGTTGCCTGGACATCTAACGCGGTTCGTCTTCGAGATTCATAATCGTTGCTTCCTTTCTATCGTTCGACCCTTCAGCGGCTCGCGCCGCCTACTATGGCCTTTGCTGACTTCTCGCTCCACCTTCCGGAGGCGTCGCCCTTTCAGGCATAAAAACGAGCCAGCCCCTGCTAGGGAAACATGGCCTGAGTAAGATGATTAGCTTTCCCTGCACAATCGCCGGATCTACGCCGTTTCACTTTGGCCCCAGGGGCTTCGCTGTTCTTGGCCAGCTCGCCCTGTTCCACGGCGCCTCGTATCCGATTTCTGTTCGTCGACTCGCAGTTTCGTTTCACGCTTCCTTCAGACGGTCCCTCGCGGTTCCGCCCCTGCGCTTCCCTTCGGTCCCTGTGGCCAGGTCCCGGAAGAACTTTCATCTTCAAGTCAATCATCATGTCAGGCACACCAGGAGGGGGGAGCGTGGCTGTGCCACGCTCCCCCCTCCCACATGTGTCTGAAAACCGTACTAGCGCCCGAAGAGGCTGATCACCTCCTGCTTGGCGAGCTTCTTGGTCTCCGCCCAAATGGTCTCCGCAGTGTCGATGCGGTCCATGCGAAGAGCCAGGTTGTAGTAGACATCCTTGGTCTTGCTGCCCATGGTCTCGAGGGAGCGACCATCGCGCTTCACAATATCGCGCAGTGATCCATAAATGACCACGTCAGCACCGAGCTGCCGACCAAAGGCTTGGGCTTGAGCCGGGTCCACACGACCTGCGTTCTGCTGGAAGTTCACCTGGTCACCGACCTCGTCCTGGCCTGCTTCGCCAGAAACAAAGCGGAATCGACCGCCCACGAGCTGGGCCAACATCTCGTCACGGATCAACCCCATGGAGATGTGCTCCCGGGTTTCATTGGTGATGTTGTTGAAGTAAACGACGATGCGCTTGTCTTCGCCCTTGCCACTGCGATCGATGTAGGCAAGGTCCTTGGACTCATTGAGGGAATCCACCATGCCCTTGGCGAGTCGATCCAAGTCGCCACGACCGTAGTGAATGTCCACGTGCTCGGCCTGGGTTTCGTCCACGTAGCGGTTGCTGGAACATGCCATCAAGGGCATTGCGAGAAGGGAGAGGGTCAGTAGTTGCTTGAGTTTCATTGGTCTGAACCAGGGTTGGGAGCCGCTTGCGGCTCGGGAGTGCTCAGGTCGACTTGGCGACCGCCAAGCACATGGGCGTGCAGCCTCGGCCCCAAATTACGGGCCAAGACAAAGATGGTTTCACCTGGCGCCAAATCATAGGTGCCAAGTTCAATCGACTCCCCGCCTATGGCGCGAAGTCGAATGGTCGTAGTGCCCGGTTGGGGGTACAGGCGGGCGGCCTGCCAGGTTGCGGGAAGTGTCAGCCAAGAGCGCAAATCCGCCTTTTCGGTGATGATGGCGAACAATTGGCCAATCAAAGCCCCCGCCGATCCGTGCTTCTTTTGCAGTTCCTTGGTAAGTCTCAACTTCAGGGCTCCGCGCACGGCTGACTTCACACTCAGCATGGCGATGCGATCGTCTAGGTTCTTGGTGGCCACCGCGTTGACGTCCTCAACCACAACGCTCGAAGCAGCAAGGTCGGAGGTGCTGATCTCGAGATTCGTACCGTAGTTGCCCTGGGGTTGAAAAGCAGGAACCGCCCACGCAAAGATCCCATCCACCGTGGGCACATCTATGCGAACCTCTTGCTTCATCGGGCCAAGGCCCACACCTGCGAGCAAGATCACCTTGGCCGCGTCCCCGGGGATCTCCGCCGGCTCACCAAACTCCTCAGCGAATCGGTCCATGTCCTCTGAGCGATGCATGCTGCGGGACAGGCGCACGAGGGAAGGGCCTACCAGATCCAGCCCCACACCCTTGTCGTACATGTCCAGATAGTCGATGTAGGCTTGATCCATCTCGCCCCGCAACTCATACCCGATCGCCGACAGCAAGTGGCCGAACCCGCCCGCTTCGTATTCCGTGTCATACAAGTCCTGCTCGGCATTCAGCAAATCATTGGAGCGCCGCACTTCGACCAGCAGGTCATCCACCTTTCCTTGAGCGAGATACGCCAGCCCCAAACAGGCATGGACCATCACGCGCTCATAACCCTCACCCAAGTAATCGGTGGTGGTTTCTGAGAGGGTCCAGGAGGCCAAGCTCTCCACCAGGCTTTCGGGGTCGACCAAGGATGCGTTCTCGGCCTCCTCAGAAAATGCGGCGGCGGCGGTCAAGTATTCGATGGCCGCGGCGAAGTCTCCGGCCGTTAGGGAAACCAGCCCGGCCTCAGCGCCGGATAGGAAGGTCGACCCGGTGCGTTCCTTGTCAGCGAATAGGGCCTCAGCCTGCTCAAAGCGACCATTGCGAAAGGCATCCATGGCCCCACTGGTCTTGTCCACATAGCTGGCGCACGAAGCCAAAAGTGCGGCCCCCAGGGAGAGCAGCAGTTTTTTTGTGGTGGAGGTGTCTAAGCAGGAGACCATGGACTGGGGCACCAAGAGGACAGGGGATCGAATCTAGGGCAGGAGATTGTGGATTTTCGGCGCCTCATGCGCCATTGGAGCAACAAGCGGGCCAACCCGCCAGCTGACCCGCTATTTTTCAGCGCGCAGATCGCTGGGCAGCCCAGCATCCTCCGACTACACTGCCCCGTGAAAAAACCATGAACACCCGGTCCACATCCAAAAAGACGCGTTCCAAGGCGCCCCGCAAGAACAAGGTCACCATGATGGACCAGTTCAACCAGGCCAAAAAGGAACAGCCGGACGCTCTGCTTTTCTTCCGCATGGGGGACTTCTACGAACTCTTCGGCCAAGATGCCCAGGTCGCGGGTAAGGAATTGGGAATTACGGTGACTTCGAGGGCCAAGGGCGCGGATGCCATGCCCATGGCGGGTGTTCCTGTGAAATCCATGGAGGGCCACCTGTTGCGCCTGGTACGCAGGGGCCACAAGGTTGCAATTTGCGAGCAGCTTGGGGACCCCAGGACCACCAAAGGCATCGTGGACCGGGGAATCGTGCGGGTCGTCACCGCCGGCACGCTGACGGAAGAGGACGCCCTAGAGTCCAATTCAAACAACTATCTGGCCAGCATCTTCCCCCAGGATGACCAGGTGGGCCTGGCCTGGGTGGACCTCTCCACCGGTCGCTTCCAGGTCACTGCGGTCCCGATCGAAAAGGCCCTGGACGAACTCAACCGCATCGCCCCCGCCGAGTTGCTCTGGGCCGATGAATTCGGCAACAGCCACCCCGACCTGGCCGCCGCGCTCATCAAGGAAATCGGCCCCGCCCTCAGCGAGCGTGCCGCCTGGCGCTTTGCACGGGACACGGCCCTGCGCGCCCTCCACGAGCAGTTCCAGGTCAAAAGCTTGCAAGGTTATGGCGTTGAGGATGGCTCCCCGGTTGTGCCCGCAGCGGGGGCCCTCATCGAATACCTGGAGGAGACCCAGCGCGGCCGCTGCGAACACATCCTTTCCATGCAGGCCACAGACCACAATCAGTGGATGACCCTGGATCGGGCCACGCGCTCCTGCCTGGAACTGTGCGTCACTCAACGGGATGGTCACCGCGAGGGCAGCCTGCTCTCCGTCATCGACCAAACCCTCACCCCCATGGGTGCGCGCCTGCAAAAGGAATGGCTGCTGGCGCCCCTGCGTGAGGTTGACGCCATCCTCTACCGCCAGCGCGGTGTTGGCGAAATGGTGGACCATCCCTTCCTGAGGGAAGACGTGCGCGCCCTATTGCGCGATGTTCTCGACATCGAGCGTCTGGTGGCCAAGGTATCCACGGGACGCGCCACGCCGCGCGACCTGTTGGGCCTGGCCGGGTCGTTGGCCGTGGTCGATCCATTGCGCAGCCGCATGGATGAGGTCTACTCCAAGGCTTGGGGCGACCTGCACGAGAGTTTGGACCCCCTCGAGGAGCTCGTCGCCCAGGTTCGTGGCACCCTGGTGGATTCACCACCGATCTCCATGAAAGACGGCGGCCTCGTCCGTGAGGGAGTGAATCCCGAGCTGGATGAACTGCGACAGATCGCGGGGGATGGCAAGGCATGGATGGCGAGGTTCCAGGCCGAAGAAATCGAACGTACGGGCATGGGCAACCTGAAGATCGGCTACACGGCGGTCTTCGGATACTACCTTGAGGTTCCCCGTGGCCAGGTCGACCGCGTGCCCGACAACTACGTGCGCAAGCAGACCCTCAAGAACGCAGAGCGCTACATCACCCCCGAGCTCAAGGAATTCGAGGAAAAGGTGCTGAAGTCCGAGGATCGCTCCAAGGAGCTGGAGTATGAGATCTTCATGGGGTTGCGGGAGCTGGCCGCAAACAACGTTCCCGGCATCCTCGCCACCGCCCGCGCCCTGGCGGAGTGCGATGTGTTGAGCGCACTCGCCGAAACCGCTGCCCTGGGTCGCTACACAGCCCCCGACATCACGAACGGCACCACGATCGACATCAAGGAAGGGCGCCATCCCGTCATCGAAGCCTTGCTGGAAGGCGGCCCCTTCGTCCCCAACGACACCCTGCTCGACCAGAATGCCCACCGGGTGGGCTTGATCACCGGCCCAAACATGGCGGGCAAGTCCACCTACATCCGGCAGACAGCCCTAATTGTACTACTGGCTCAAATAGGTTCATTCGTACCCGCGCAGCAAGCCACCATCGGGGTCGTGGACCGCATTTTCACCCGCCTGGGCAGTGCCGACGATCTCTCTAGAGGAGCCTCGACCTTCATGGTCGAGATGATCGAAATTGCGAACATCCTTAACAATGCCGGGCAGAACTCCTTGGTCATCCTGGATGAAGTCGGTCGCGGAACCAGCACATTCGACGGGCTCGCCCTGGCATGGGCTATCGTGGAGCACCTGCACGACAAAGCCCACGCCAGGACCCTTTTTGCCACACACTACCACCAACTCACCGAACTCTCAGAGTCAAGAAAAGGTGTGCACAACCTCAACATTGCCGTACGTGAAAAAGGTGACGAGATCGTTTTCCTTCACAAAATCATTCCGGGCGGAACGGACCGCAGCTATGGAATTCAGGTGGCACGCCTGGCGGGGGTGCCAAAGGGGTTGGTGGAGCGGGCCAAAACCATCCTGTTGGACCTTGAGCAGCAGCCCACCTCGTCTGGTGACGATTTCACCGGTGTAATTCAGACCCCCACGGGCGGGCTTCAATTGGCTCTTTTTGAAGGCTTGGGCCAGGCGAAGGAGAAACCCAGACCATCTCCACTCGAGAGCGAGATCAAGGAACTAGACTTGGACAACCTCACGCCTTGGCAGGCCATGGAAGCCCTCAAGGCCATGAAGAATTCGCTGCGGTCGAAGTAATTACAGCAGCATAACTTGGAGTTCCTTCGATCCCGTGCGCTGAGGCAGCATCGCCATATGTCAAGCAACTCCGCCATCATTTTTTGGACAATCCATGATGTGCAGCATTGGCCCAAGAGCTATCCTTTCAGCCAACTTACGTTTCCGTAAGATTCGGAATGCAGAAAACGACCCCTGCCAGGCTCGGAGCTGCCAGCAGGGGTGGCCTTTACCCCCCACACAATATAATGAGTATCCCGTTTCAGTCGTCGTCGAAGGTAGGAGTCTTCGTCGATAGTAACAACATCCGTATGAACGGCGGTTATGGCATGCGCTATGACGTCCTTCGTGAATACGCCGTCCGTGATGGTGCCGAACTTATGCGCCTCAACGCCTACCTTTCATTCGATCGCCAACGTGCGGAAGAAGACGAAGTGTATCGACGCGGACAAGCCAACTACACCGACAACCTGCGCGACTTTGGATACAAAGTCATGCAGAAGAAAGTTCGCCGCTATGACAACGGTGATGATCGCCCTGTCACAAAAGCCGATCTGGATGTGGAGATTACCGTGGACCTTATGCGCCAGGTAGAAAACCTGGACCGCATTATTCTTGCCACCGGCAACGGCGACTTTGTTCAACTGGTCAATGCCTTGCAAGACATGGGCAAGCGCGTCGAGATCCTTGGATTTGACAACGTCTCTGGAGACCTGCGCCGCGAAGGTGACCAGTACGTTTCAGGATTCCTGATCCCCAACCTGCTGCCCTTCCGCGACCGCGAAAAGACAGCAACGGAAGAAGAGGAATGGGGCGAACTCGGGTCCCGCGTTCGTGGTGTCTGCTACTCCCATACGGGGCGCGGCTATGGTTTCCTGCGCTATATGAACAAGATCTCGCAGAAGAGTTGGTCCACCAACACGCGTGACGATGAATCCCCCTATGGCAGTGCGTTTGTGCACGACTCCTCCCTTCCGGAGGGCGTGGATGCCCGCCGCCTACCCAGCCGCTCCACCGTTTTCGAGTTCGACCTCGCTTCTGGTGAAGAGCCGGAGGATACCTGGCAAGCCCACAACGTGGTCGCCATCTCCCGCTAGATACGATCAATCAGACGAACAACGGGGCCCG
>JAAETM010000172.1 GCA_024228395.1 bacterium
GCCCCCGTTTTTCTGTTGGTTGTCCACAACCCACGAGATCAAGTCCTTGCGCAGTTCCCCATCCAAGGGGCCGCGGTGGAGCGTGTCGCTGTGGGCCCTTTCGTGCAGGTGTCGAATGAGGATCTTGCGCCGCTTGCCGTTACGCATCACGGTCAGCTCGACCTTCTTTTTGCCCGAGTCCACAGCAGCCATGACCGCGCGGCCCAGGCGGGCCTCGTGACTGTTCTCGAACCAATCGTCGCCCGGTTTTAAGCTGCTGGCGCCCAGGGGTTGCCCGCCGATTCCGATGATCAGGTCTCCAACCTGCAGATCTGCCTTGGCGGCTGGGCTGTCATCCAACACCTGAACCACCGGGAATGCGTGGCAGTTGTGTTCGGTGATTCCATAGAAACCCAGTGCGCCGGAAGCGAGCAGGTCGGGTCCATTCTTGCCGTTCGGTTTGCCCTGCAGCTTCAGCGTGGGGGCCGGGTGGAAGCGCTCGAAGGCGAGTTCCTCCACCCGGAGGTGGCGATCATTCTTGCCCTTCACCTGAACTCGAAGCCGTACGGTTTCTCCAGCCAGGCGCTGCATTTTCTTGGCCGAAAGATCCAGTGCCACGCGCCCATCCTTGGCGTCCGAAGCCTTGCACTTCCACGAATGAAAGGCCTCCTTGCTCTTGCCCAAATGCAGCGTGATCGCCCAACGCAATCCGGGGTCCGGTCCTTCGCTCAGGTCCATGGTGAGGCGCCCATACCAAAGCTCCGGCTGCATGCCTTCCACTTCCAATGCGGGGGCCACCTTGACCGGAATCTCCACCCAGGCCCCGCCCGCGAGGGATAGAAACTTGCCGACCTCCCCGGCCTCAATTTGCACGCCAGCCTTGGATTTTGAGTAGGCCTTCAGCCCTTTCTTGCCTTCGAAGTTTCCATTTGGAATGCCCATGGAATCGATCGCGGACAACGGGGACAAAGCCAGCGCAGCAAAAGCGCCCAAACGAAGGGTCCAGTGGGAGAGCATGGTTCAGAATATACCAAGTCCAATGGATTTTAGTGTGGGCGGTGTGTCGCGGGCTTCGATCGAAAAAAAAGCCGCGCCCCTGGTCGAAGGGCGCGGCTTGAAGCGTGCGGGGACAGAATCAGGTAGCCACAATCTGCGTTTGCACACTGCCGAGCACGGCGCCGGTGTAGTCGCTGAGGTAGTCGACCTGGGCGGTCCAAACGCTCGGAAGGGGGGGTTGGATCAGCAGGTCATAGCGCTCGCCCGGGCCCAATTCGAGCACTCCCGTGGTGTAGGCGGTTTGCAAGGGGCGACCGTCGCTGGCGACCACATCGAAGGGCAAACCGCCCAGGGAAACCCGCGCC
>JAAETM010000173.1 GCA_024228395.1 bacterium
CCCGGGGGTTGCAACGACTGGTGGGGCGTGCGGTGGACGCGGTGGATCGGCGCTGGCCTGAACTGGCCAATGCCGGTTACACCCGGGTCGTGATCGATCGCGCCTGCGTGGAGGGCAGCGGGGATCCCAAGCTCGAGCGGGGGGGGACTCCGTTCAAGGGTGCCTCGACGGTGAGCTGTGAGAGGTGATCGAGCGCACCAAGGTGGAGAGGTTGGATTGGAACAACGCGACGGGCAGCGCTCGAAGGTGGTGGGTCGCTTTCGAAAAGGAGAATCGGAAGCATATGGCGCGCTGGTCTACCGGCTCGTCGAGGAGCTTCGCAATCGAAAGGCCTCGGTCACGGAGTTCTTCCTGGCGTATGTGTATTCCAACGTGGACCACTTGCAGGCCAACCTACTGTATCTCGATTACTCCCGTCTGAAGCGCGAGGAGGAAAAGAAGAAGAGGGCCGCCCGGCTGCTGGTGGAATCTGACACGGACGAGGGTGACGACGATGCTGACAATGACGAGGAATCGGAAGACCGCGCCAGCGACCCATGTCATGGTGATGGGGACGACTCCAGCACCAAGGACTTGCCCTGGGAAGATGATCCAGGACCCCCATCTGAAAGCCCGGCAGACTTCCCCTTCCGATGGGAAACCGACGGGGCGTGTTTGAGAGTCCCATCGAATGGGGGCAGCGGCCAGTGGGCCGCTGCCCCCATTCCTATTCTGGAGAGGTTCGATCCGGGGCCGTGCGCCGTTTGCAACGTAACTGCCTGGAATGCGTGTGGATCAATCTGGCCTGACCCTCAAATGCGGCGATTCAGGCGCCACAGGCCCCTTTTCGGAGCTCCGCGCAACCCGGGGGGGACCCTGCATGTCCACGGACCTCCATTCCTGCCCCTCCGGGGGCTCGCCATGTCTGCCCCGAGACATCTACACGGAACCCAGGCAGTCGCATTTGCAAGCCTGGGGTCAGGGCACCCCGATGGTGAGCGTGGTCGCTTCGGTCAAGACCGCATGGCCTTGGGGCTCCCACCAGTTGCCACGTTTGGGGAAGTAGGGCTTGAGGTCGCTGTTGAAAATCGAGTTGTCATCGGAGACCTCCCAGAAGAAGCCGTAGGGGAGATTTCCCATACCGGTGGCCGCATCGATATCCGCAAGCCCCATGACCTCCAAGGAGCGGTCGGCAGCGGATAGCCATGTGGGGTATTCGATCGGGTTGCCTGCGGTTTGACCGGGGACTTCAAAGATGTCGGGGCCGCCGTTTGGGTTGGTCCATGCATGGGTGGCATCGAGGCGGTGGGCATGCCAGAAGCGTATTCCAAACTCGTCTTCCACCACTCCGTATTGATCCGTGGCCGGGTCCACTTGCCCGAGATCCCAGACGCCAATGTCACCCAGGCTGGTAGGCACGACCGTGACCGGGTTGCCCACGTGGTCAAATCCATCGGAGCCGATGCGGAACACGATCCAGTGGTTCATGTTTAAGGTGCGCATGCGCATTCCGATGCGCAGAAAGGGCACGGCGCGCTGGGCATCCAGACCTTGGGGGAGGCTCAAGTAATACGAAATACGCGCATACTCGGGCAGGCTGAAGAGCTGGGGCGTGCTTCCGCAAAATGTAGCGTCGAAACTCTTGCGCACGTAGGGCATGACCACGCTGGCGGCATCCGCAATTGCGAAGTGTTTGAGGGGCTGACCACTGAATGGGTCGAGGACCGGGTAGGGATCGATCTGGTCAAGCAAATCGATCAGCTGTTGGTTCTCCTTACCGGCCTCCCAATAGGAACCTCCCGTGATCGTATCCGTGGGCGTGCCGGGGATCGACCAACCGGTCGGGCGCGGGTTGTGAGCGTCATCTTGTTCAAATTCCCTGACCCCGCCCACCGAAAAGGTCCACATGTTCTCATCCAGGTGGATGGGTTGTGGAACGAGATCGGTGTTGGAGGTCAGGTTCGGATCGATGGGGGGCAACACGTAGCGGACCCCATTGCGTTCGTGGGTCAGATTCAAGATCAACTCGGCGCCGCTGGCAGCCGAGGGCCCTACGGCGAGCGGGACGGATGCCTGGGTTTGGCCGGGGGCGAAGAAGACCGTGCCGGAGGGCGCGAGCGTGTAATCCACAAGGTCGCTCGCGGCGTCGACTGCATAGTGCAGGCTAACGGGCTCTTGGCTGGCCTGGGAGAGGGACAGTTCGATGCTGGTTTGGGTTCCAGCGGCAACCGAATATTGGTTCGAGGCCACGCTCAGGATCGGGGGGTCCACGGAGGGACGAATCCACAATTCCCCGCGGAAGGATTTTTCGTGCAGGGTGCATCCGGTGGCCTGGTCCAGTTCCATTTCGAGGGAACGTTCCATGTAGTACTGACCCGAAGGGAGCAGGTCCACGCTGATGGTCGCCTCGGTCGCCCCCTGGGGCAGCGTCAACGGGTTGGGGGTGAGCAGCTGGTAATGCACGCCTTGGATCGCAGTGCCGCCCAGGCTGTAGTCGATGCTGGCCCCTGCCGCACCAACGGGACTGTCCAGTTGAATCACAAAGGCAAAATCGTCGCCAGAGTCTTTGACGTGCTTCTTGTAGAAGGGGACGTGGATCGATCCCTGGGGCCCAAACGGCGTGTACTCCGACAGGGGGCTGACGGCGGCGATTGGCAAAATCCCCGATGCGGGTGGCGAGTGGGATGGGGAGGAGCCGCACCCTGGGGGGACCACGAGGCACAGAGCTCCGAACGCTGCGGTGGCAAGAATGGATTTGCTAGGGGTGAATTGCATGGAGTGCGGTCGGGTCCTACGTGGAGTGTCGCAATAGGGTCAAAGGCCGCTCGGCCTGCAGGGTTCCCTCAAATCCTGTGGCCCCATTTGCACGCCGGGGCCTCGTCTCATTTTGCGTGACTCTGCAATTGTACCCGGTTCACGCGCAACAGGTGGAATTTGGCGCCCATGTATGTGATGTGGACCGGCATCCCTACTCCCAGAGCCATTCAGGACCCTTTTCCTGCCAAGGAGACCCTTGGTCAACCGGTCCCTTTGCGAATCACTTGCAAGATTTCTTTGGGGCGCAGGCGCTTGCGCCAGTTGCTCGGGAACCTACGCCAGAGGATCTTCCCTTGGGGGTCGCACAGGAAAACCCCGGGGCGGGCGATGTCGTGGCCGAATCCACCATTCACGTGTCGCAATCCAAATGCATCCGTGGCCATGAGCTCCGGGTTGGACAGTACCGGGAATTGCAGACCGTACTTGTTCGCAACTTTGGCGTTGTCTTCCACCGGGTCGACGCCGATGGCGACGACCTCGTAGCCTGCCTGGTGGATCTCATCCAGGTGTGACTGCAACCCTTGCAGGTCTGAGATGCAGAAGGGTCACCAGTGTCCGCGGTAGAAGGTGATGATGCGGCCCTTGTCCGTGGATGTGCCCAGGGCGTAGTCCTGTGCATTTTGATTCTGCAGGGTGAGCGCCACCCCGTTGTCCCAAGGCCAGGATGGAAAGGCCCAGGCCCAAGCCAACCAGAACCAGGTTGAGCCAAGCACTGTCCCGAAAGCTGGGGAAGCGCACGAAGTAGGTGAAATAACTCAGCAGGCCGACAAGGGCGATCAGGGGGCCGATTCAGAGTTTGAGGGGCGTGCTAGGCATGTTGTGTAATACTCCAGTTCGTATGGCGTGGCAATTCCCAAGGACCGTGTTGCCGCATGTATTTCCTCCAACGAATCTATCGGAGACCTGTATAGGATGATTCGGTCCCGAAGTTCCCCGCGCACACAAATATGTCATGCTCAAGCCTCTCACCTGCCCCGCCCTCGCCCTCCTGCTCGCTCTTGCAAGCCCTGCAATCGCCTCGAACCAGGATTCTGGGACCCACGATGGGGACAAGATTGGGGGGCGGACCGAGGACTACAAATTCACATCCAAGGTGGCGTGGGTGGTGGATCTGAAGGAGGCCTGTGCGCTGGCCAAGGCACAAGGGAAGGTCGTACTGGCCTACGCACCCGCTGCGAAACCCTTGGCCGGCGGGAGTCTGCGGCTTGAGAATGACGTGCTGTTGAAGAACGCATTTGTGGACCTCTCATCTCAGTTCGTGCCCTTCTTGCACTTGTCCCCCGGCGACCTCTCCGGGAAATTGGCTCCCGCCGGCTCCGGTCGACTGACCATCCTCAGTGCCCAGGGGGACCGACCCTATTTCCTCAGTGCCGACCAATGCAAGAGCGTGCCAGGCGTGCAGCGTGCGCTTTGGATCGCACACTTCCGGGCGGAGCTTCAAGCCCGCGCGCAGGGGGTTGCCAAGGCGGCCGCAGAGCTGGTTGAATTCGAAAACCGGTGGGCCGGTTTTTCTTCGGGGGGCTGGATGGAACCGGGGTTGACCATCTCGGTTGGGTCCACGCCTCGCTCCACCTCGGGCAAATATCAAATCAGTGGAGACTATTCAGCAGCGTTCAAGAGTGGCGAGGTTGTGCTCTTCCAACCTGAAAAGAAAAAGGCTGCCGCGTCCACGGGCATGGCTTCCATGGGCATGTCCGGCATGGGAGCCGCCAGCTCAGGGCCCAAGGACAAAGTGCCCGGTGAGGTGGCGCGCGCCCAATTGGTCGATGGCAAGTTCGAACTCGCAGGCACGGTCGACGAGGTGCGTCCGGTTTATTACTACGTGCTCAATGGCATTACCCATGGTGGCATGCGCATGGGCGCGCTAAAGGGCCTGAGTTTCATCCTGGAACCGGGTACCTATTCCATGACCATGAACGCCGGTCACAATTACAGGGTTGCCGGAGGCTACTTCAACGACCTCGTGTACGGCACTTGGCAAGCCAGCGAAGCCTATCAGGATCTGCAAGCTCTGATCCCCCATGCCTATGCTTCCATTGCTGGTGAACCCAAGGCCCAAACGGAAGCCCGCAACGCGATTGGCATGGAGATATTCAACGGCCTCATGGACATCGAAACCCGCGCTCGCCGGCACATGGCCCTGTCGCACTCCGACCTGCTGGCGCGCCGGTTGGTTCTCGAAACCACAACCTATGGGGGCTCCTGGATCCTAGAAGCCGCCCGTGGAATCCTTGCGGAAGAACCAGGCAACGAGTGGGCTCGCGGGCAGGTCGAATCGGGCGAGGCCAACCTGGCCAAGCGACAACGGGAAGCCCAGGCTGCTTCGGTGGGGGGGCGCTACTTGCCCTTCGCAGCGGAATCCCTGGCAGGCCCCCACGTTTCCCTGAGCGCAACCTGCGAGCAAAACAAGTACGTGCTGCTCGAGTTCTGGGCCTCCTGGTGCGGTCCCTGCCGTTCGGAGATCCCGCACTTGAAGGAAGCCTATGAGCATTACAAGGCGAAGGGTTTTGAGATATTCGCTTACACACTCGACGACAAGAGGGCGGACTGGGCCAAGGCCTCCGAGAAAGAGCAACTGCCCTGGATCGACACCGGCATGGGGCGTAAGAGCGACCCCACCCTGCTGTACGAAGTGACCGGCGTGCCCGCCAACTACCTGATCGACACCAGCACAGGATTGGTCATTGCCCGCAACCTGCGCGGGAATGACCTGGGCGACAAGCTCAAGGAATTGCTGGGCGAGTAGGGGCACCGGGCCAGCGACTTCCCTCTGGTAGGTTCATGGGCCCCTGTGCCGGCGGCTGAGGTGCCGGATTCTGGCGGGGCTAGCGCGGGATCAAAGCGCCTTCATGTCAGCGCGCATGCGTTGCATGTGGGCGACCTGGGCGAACTGCACCCGGGCCCGATCCAGGTTGTGATTCTCGCGGCTCACGCCGAAGTACACGTCACCTGCCAAGTGGTCCGTTAGGAATCGCAGGCCAATGACGAGGGATACCAGCGGTCCAGCCAGGTGTAGCAGCTCCCGTTCCAGGGGCTGGATCGAGTCGCTGGCACATTCCAAGTAGCCACCCGCCAGGGCGCGGTAGATCTCGAGGCTGGTGCCAGCTTGGGAAAGGTCGCACTCATCCTCGGCGGTAAGCGCGGCGGTGAAGCGTACCATGTCCCCGAAGTCATACAGTGAAAACCCGGGCATGCAGGTGTCCAGGTCGACCACGCAACGGGCCTTGCCGGTTGTTTCATCGAAGAGCACGTTGTTGAGCTTGGTGTCGCCATGCACGATGCGCTTGGGAATCGCACCGGAGGCCAAGTGCCCTTCGAATAATTCGATCAGGTCCGCTTGCTGCAAGGCGAATTCGATCTCGGCTTTTGCCAGCGAGCGCCGGTGACTTAGATTCCTTGCGCGCTTGGTCTCCTCGCCGCGAAGGTCGGCTTCCTGTTGCAGCGCTGTCCGGAACTGCCGTTGACGATGGCCCGGACTGAAGAAGTCAGGAATGGTCTCCTGGAAGTGCGTGGCGTCGAGCGCCGCCAAGCTCGAATGAAACCAACCAAAAATTCGAGCCGTCGCATAGGCCTGTTCCGGACCCGAACAGCGATCGAAGACCGCCGTATTCTCCACGAACTCATAGGTGCGCCAGGGACCGTCCGGCAAGCGGTGCCAGTTTGAACCCTCGAGGGAGGGGATCAATCTCAGGGTCTCATACCCCGCAGCCGCGCAGGTCTCCCCAAGCCGCCGGGTTACCAGATCGATGTTTCCCATCAACCCGTCCACGTTCTGAAAGACCGTGTCGTTGATGCGCTGGTGCAAGTAGCGCCTCGAGGTGTCCCCATCCTGCCAAGTGGAAATCCACGTCTGGTTGATATGCCCCCGCAGCAGCGCTTCCAGGTGCGCGAGGACACCATCGATGCGAAATGCTTGGATGGCATCTAGGACCGGTCGCGGATAGTCACCACCCGGCTCGTTGGAGAAGGGAGAGCTCAAGCCGTGGATGATACGCGACCAAGGCCGATCGGGGGAATGCCCACCCATTTTCTCAACCGGCCTTACCGAGGAAGGATAGTCTGCGGCCCCGCACCCTCCACGGTACCGGTCAGCGCTCTTGCATCCTCTTGTGGGCAGCCTTCAGGATTTTCGTGGGCAGTGCGATTGGAATAGGCTCGTGGAGGTAGGAGGGGAGGTAGAAGCTGTAGTACTCGCAGGGCGGACGGGTTTCCTGGCTGAAAGGGTTGGATCCAGCGCGGGGGAGGTGCGGCCTGGGAGGAAGAGGGCTCGAGAGGTTCGGGAGCACCAAGATCTCTAACCAAAGCAGATCATGGGTGCGCGCATTTTGCACCGGCTCCGGTTTTGAGTTCGTCTGGCTGAGATCGAAAAGGGCCGAGGTGCCTCGCGGGCTGAACTTCGGCCGTGCACCTCGCGCCCGGTGGAGACTCTCGAATTCAGACTCCAGCCGGCTGGGGGCCCCCGTCGGGTTGTAACAAAGGGCCAACAGCAGTTGATCAGGCTCTAATTCGCCCGGGAAGCAGGGACGCCTAGGAAGGGTCGCTTTGCCGTTGGGTTGAATTCGAACGAGTCGCTGCTCCGCTCGATCGACACCGGGGAAAGGGAGTTGCCAGTTTGATGTGGTCGAGAGGGTGCCCGGTACGAGCAGGGCATTCAGTTCGTAGGGCGCAATAAGCGCCATGCTTTCCGAATCGATAGTGATTGTGCGTGCCGGAGATCGTTCGAGCACAAGGTTCAATTCGGTGGCGCCATTCGGAATGGCCGTAGGCGGACTTTGCAGGCTGAGGGTCTCTCCGAAGACTTGGAATCTACCGCGCAGGGCTACCTCCAGGTTGTGGCCCCTGGCCAGTACCAGTCTCGCGCTGCGATCGAAAGACGCGAAGAAGAATCTCCGTCCCCTTTGAATTGGGCGCAAACCAAAGTGCTCGGGGGAGATCCGGATGGGGTTGCCTTCAAAGGTCGCGGCGATTCGAATGGCCCTGAATCTCCCATTGAGGTTGATGGCAGGCAACTTCTTTTGCACGCCACCTTCGACAGCAAAAGAGTCTGATTGGTATAGGAAGTCGTGGCCCGGACGCGAGTTGTTGGGTGAGAGTGGAATGCGTTTGGGCAACTTGAAAATCAGCCGGTACTCACCAGGATCCAGTCGCTCGATCGAGAGAGTGTTGGAATTTCGAGACCTTCGACAAGGGATGACTTCTTCGCTTTCCAGGCGGAGCAATTCGATGACCACATCGTTCGAATGGGTTCCGGGAGGCATTTGCAGTTCGACCTCAATGGACCCAAGCCGGCGCGCCACCAGGGTCAAATCCCGGTCCCCGTGGGAGACGATTTGATCGGTGGGAAAACGTTCTCCTGTTTTGTCATCCATGCGGATGTGCAGGGGCGAGGTCGTTGGGTAAGCGCATAACTCAAACTCGCCGTTGGCTCCTGAAATGGTCGAGCTGCGCGGCGCGTTCGGCAAAAAGGCCGCTTCAGCCACAGGCTTGCCTGGGCCCGCATCGGAGTCCACATAGTGCTGCACCGTCAATCGAGCCTCCTCGATGGGGGCTCCTGATTCGTCGATCAATCGGCCTGCGAGTGCAGGCGGCGTTTCTGCTAGCGTGAGCTTGATCGGGAAGTCTGCCCGGTCCGGCACGGCTAAGAGGACATAGAGCAGGGGCTTGCCAGGGTCGGTCGAGTACACCTCAATCGTGCCATCCAGTGGGAGGATGTCTCTGGGGGTAAAGTCTACCTGGCCAAGCAGGTTGGTCTGGATGGTGCGCCAGCGGTCTATGTGCCCAGAGCGTTTGGCCTGCGTCTTTGGCTTGGCATTCGGGCTGTCCGTCTTCTGGGGGGGCGGCGGCGCTGCGATGTAACGCGCCATGACAACTTTGCGTTCGATCGGTTTCCCGTCGGTTGTAACCAGAACGAGCGGCAAGGAGCCCCGCCCAGTCTTCATTGGCGTGAAACTCGTATACGTGGATCGGAAGAACGCCCTATCTCCGGTGGGCGGCAAGATTCGAATGGCGAGTTCGTTGTTCCCGGGTTTGCAAAACACGGGCTTGAGCAACCCCAGACCCGGTGCGCTAGCGACTACTCGCAAGCGCTTGGCGTGGGTGGTGAAACGCGCTTCGAAGCGACCTTGGTCGTCGCACCGGATTCCCCGCAGGCTAATCTCATCGGGGCGTCCCCACATTTCGCGGGTCGCCATGGGGTCGTCCTGCGCGACCTCGACCTTGGCCATAGGCACCGGGCAGCCTTGATTGTCGATGACGGTGCCCGCCAGGACTACGGGAAGGATGGTCGCTTCGTCTGGAGTCCGGCCTGGGATCAAACCAGAGGTATCCGGTCGACGCAGCTGATTGGGCTCGGGTGGCTCGATGTCATAGTGACCACTGTCCCTGGGACCACCGTGCACGATGCCATGGGCCAGTTCCCGGCCCCAAGTCCGAAGGTCTACCTCCAATACTGCCGAGGGGTCCTCAACAAATCCCGCAGGAACGAGTACCTCAAACGAACCGTCCGGTGCTAGATTCGCGCGCAAGAGCCCTGCTCGGCCCCTGGGGAACACGTCGCGATTACCGCGAAGGCGAACGTTCAAGCTGTGGGGGTCGGCGGAGTCCACATGGGGCGTGAGCCCCGTGGGAATGGTGATGGCAATGTGGTCGCTCGGTTGGATCGGGCCCACCTGGACTACTTCCTGGGGACACGTTGGACCGGTGAATTGGAGCTGGGTTGTCGTGACCATCAACCCACCCCTCACGGAAACCTGGAACTCACCGTCAAGATGCGCAGCGGAGCGCAGGTATTGGCGTGAGCTCAAAGAACGGCCTCGAATGTCTGTGCGGCCAAAGTGACATCCGTTCCGGCCTTAATCGTTGCGGTCTGGACCCCCGAAGGAATCGTCTGAAAAGCGAATAGCTCCTCTGTTTGGACCAAAGCGTAGGCACCGCCCAAAGGTGCCTCCAAAACGATTCGCCCCTCCCCGTCGCAGTCGGCGGTGTGGCCATATTCCTCGACGGCGATGAGCGGGTCGTAGGGCCAATCGGGGTTGTTGTTGTCCCGGTGTCGCAGGTGGGTGACCGCGTCCAGCCAAAGGACTCTCGCATTGGGGATGGGTTCGCCGGTGGTTTCAGCAATGCATCGAACTTCCACCGGAAGCGCTTGGGCCGGCGTTCCCAAGGACTGGGTCAGGGTCAATAGAAGAGTAAATATCCAATGCATCGTGGGTGGGGTGTTGGCTGAATGCTCGCAATAGCGGGTGGTTGGGCCCTACGTAACATAGAACCACAATAATGATTGGCGCGGGGGACCATTTTGACTTGTTACAACTCGGTTGCAGTCGATGAGCGACCACCATTTGCAAGGAGCCAAGCGAAGAATGCGTCCTTAGGGAGGGGGCCTGCCCGCGTTTCTTTCACCCACGCTACATCCGTATCTACGAAAGAACGGGCACTCGGCTTCGCCGGGCACCCGTCCATGGGGGAGGATTGTCAGTTGATTTAGCTGCGCCCGAATCGCCGGTGGGTGCCGCCCTTGCCGTCCAAATCATCGCCTTTCCACGCCTTGTACGACTCGTAATCGCCAGGGTGGAAGACCACCTTGCCATCACCCTCAAACGCCAAGATATGCGTGGCCACCCGGTTCAAGAAGTATCGATCGTGGGTCACGATGATCATCGAACCGGGGTAGTGCTCAATCGCTTCCTCAAGCACGCGCAAGGTATCCAAGTCCAAGTCGTTCGTCGGCTCGTCCATGATGATCAGGTTGGCCGGCTCCCGCAGCATGCGCGCCAGCAGCACGCGGTTGCGCATACCACCCGAACACTCGCCCAATTTACGCTGCTGGTCTTCGCCCTTGAAGTTGAAACGTGCCACGTAAGCCCGCGCATCGATCGTCTTGTTGCCGAAGGGCAGAACCTCGTTGCCACCGGTGATGTTGTTGAAGACGGTCTCGTCGTCGACGAGCTCGGTACGCGACTGGTCGACCATCGAAATCTCAACCGTGGAACCGATCGAAACCTCGCCCGCATCGGGGGTTTCCTTGCCCATGATCAAACGCAATAAAGTGGTCTTACCCATACCGTTCGGGCCGATAACCCCAAGCTTGGCTTGGGGTGGCACGTTGAAGGTCAGGCCTTCGAAGAGCGGGTTGTTTGGGTATCCCTTGGCCAAATCCCGCACTTCGATGACCTTGTCGCCCAGGCGCGGCCCGGGGGGGATGCGCAGGTCGATCGACTCGAGCTGGTCTTCGGCTTTTTCGGCAGCCATGTCCTGGTAGCGCTTGAGTCGCGCCTTGGACTGGGTGGTACGTGCGGAAGGTGTCTTGCGCAGCCAAGCGAGTTCGCGCTCCAACACCTTGTTGCGCTTGGCGTCCTTGCTCTTCTTTTCGTCCAAGAGCTTCTGCTTGGCTTCCAAGTAGGCGGAGTAGTTGCCTTTGTAGGGCTTGGCCAAACCGCGTTCGATCTCGAGCATCCAACCCACCACGTTGTCCAGGAAATACCGGTCGTGGGTGATCAGCATGACCGTCCCCTCATACTCGGCCAGGTGGTTCTCGAGCCACTGAATCGATTCCGAGTCCAAGTGGTTGGTAGGTTCGTCGAGCAACAGGATGTCGGGATGTTCCAGCAAGAGCTGACAAAGCGCCACGCGACGCGCCTCGCCACCGGAAAGCTTCTCGACGGTGCGATCGCCCGGGGGCACCTGCAAGGCATGCATGGCCTGCTCGAGACGCGAGTCCAAGTCCCAGATGCCCTTGGCATCCATGTCATGCTGCAGGTGGTCGTACTCGGCGGCAAGCTTGTCGGCTTCGGCGCCTTCCGCATCGCCCATGATGTTCATGACCTCGTAGTAGCGCGCTTCGATCTCGCGCAGGTGACCCACAGCCACGTCGATGTTCTCGGCCACGGTCAGGTTCTCGTCGAGCTTGGGCTCCTGGGCCAGGTAACCCACGGTGGCGTCGCCGTTGGCCTTGGCCACGCCTTCGAACTGCTTGTCCTCACCGGCGATGATGCGCAGCAGGGTGGTCTTACCCGCACCGTTGAGGCCGATCAAACCGATCTTGGCGCCTTCAAGGAACTGCAGGGTGATGCCCTTCAGGATTTCCCGCTGTTCGTAGAACTTATGCAGGTCCTGCATTTGGTAGATGATCTTGTCTGCCATGGCGATGGGGGAGTCGGTATCCGAGGGCGGATCCATTGGTCAAAAATTAGGGAGCTCCCAGGCATGTCTTGCCGCTGGAGCCCCACCCGTCGCAGGGCCCGATGGGGGGCTGCGGCGCGTAGGTTAGCCTCAAACCACCCCACGGTGGAACAGGCAGCCGGATTTTGTCCAGGCCCAGTACCAACCGGGCTCCTGACCCCTTACCCTGTGCGCTTCAAAAGGCCCCCGGCGGGGCCTCCCCCGATCGAAACGCAAGGAAAAGTATATGTCTACCCAGCTTCAAGAGAACTGGCTCAAGGAACTCGGAATCGAAGGCGACCAGTCCGGCGCCTACAACGGCCAATGGATGGAGTGCACCGGCGAGTGGCTCGAAACTCGTAGCCCCGCCACCGGTGAGGTCATCGGTCGCGTGCGCATGGCCAGCAAGGCCGAGTACGACCAGGTCGTCGACGCCGCCCAAGAGGCCCACCTGCGCTGGCGCGCCGTCCCCGGCCCCCTGCGCGGCGAGATCGTGCGCAAGATGGGCGAGGCGATGCGCAAGCACAAGGACGCACTCGGCAAGCTGATCGCCCTCGAGATGGGCAAGATCGCCCAGGAAGGCTGGGGTGAAGTGCAAGAAGCGATCGACATCGCTGACTTCGCCGTCGGCCTCTCCCGCCAACTCTACGGCCTGACCATGCCCTCCGAGCGCCCCGGCCACGCCATGCGCGAACAGTGGCACCCGCTCGGCACCGTCGGCATCCTGTCCGCATTCAACTTCCCCATGGCCGTCTGGGCCTGGAACTCGATGCTCGCATGGACCTGCGGCGATTCCTGCGTTTGGAAGCCCAGCCCCAAGACGCCCCTGTGCGCCATCGGCCTGGTCAACGTGGTTCGCCCCGTGCTCGAGGCTGAAGGCTTCGGCGCCCTCTGCGGCCTGGTCATCGGCGGCAACGAAGACGTTTCGATGCCCATGGTCGAAGACCCTCGCCTGCCCCTGATCTCCTTCACCGGCTCCACCGCCATCGGTAAGTTGGTCGCTGCAAAAGTCGGCGGCCGTTTCGCCAAGGGCATCTTCGAGTGCGGTGGCAACAACGCTCTGATCGTCATGGACGACGCGGACCTGGACATGGTCCTACCCGCCACCGTCTTCGGCTCGGTTGGCACCGCCGGCCAGCGCTGCACCTCCACCCGGCGCCTGCTCGTTCACGAGTCGGTCATCGACGAAATCGAGCGCCGCTTGCTGACCGCCTACGACGGCATCCGCATCGGCGACCCGAACGATCCTTCCACCCTCTGCGGCCCGCTCATCGACGAGCAAGCCGTGCAGAACATGGAGGAGGCCCTGGTAGCCGTCCAGAAAGAAGGCGGCAAGCTGCTACGTGGCGGTGGCCGTGCGGAGATGCAAGGCGACCTCAAAGGCGGCCACTTCGTGGTACCCGCCATCGTGCGCGCCAAGAACGAGTACAAGACCGTACAGGACGAGACCTTCGCGCCCATCCTCTACATCATCCCCTTCAAGGACTTCGACGACGCCGTCGCGAAGCAGAACGGAGTCCCGCAAGGCTTGTCCTCGGCCATCTTCACCCGCGACATCCGCAAGGGTGAACGCTTCCTCTCCGCGGTCGGCTCCGATTGCGGCATCGCCAACATCAACATCGGCACGTCGGGTGCTGAAATTGGCGGCGCCTTCGGTGGCGAAAAAGACACCGGCGGCGGCCGCGAGTCTGGCTCGGACGCTTGGAAGGCGTACATGCGTCGCCAAACCAACACGGTCAACTGGACCGACGACTTGCCCTTGGCGCAGGGCATCGAGTTTGGTTCGTCGGTAGGGGATCTATGAAGCCGGGGGGCGCTGCTTGCAGCGCCCCCCGGCTTCATTGGCGGCTACTGCGCGAGCCAGGCTCGGCACCTTGCTAGGGGAGGGAGCTCGGTTCAGCGGTTAGGTGGGTCTTGGCTCTGTTGAGCCGTTTGAGATCATGGTCGAAGCCTCGTATGAGAGACTTGCGTTTTTGAGCGAGCTCTCGCAGTGCTTTGGTTTGGCGTGTCTTGTATGTGTTGAAGGGGAAGGTCGCGTTGGCCGGATTCTCAAGGAACTTCTTTGCGAGTTCGAGGTGCGAGATTCCTTGTTGGTGGGAGGCCTTTCTGCGGCGGATAGCCACCTGAATTGAGTGCAAGGCAGATGAGCTGTCTTCCTCTTCGAGCCATCTGGAAGCTCGCTTTTCCCAAGAGCGAGTGTTCACTCCCTGGCAACCTGTGCAAATGACCTTCCTTGTTCCGACGCATCCCCGGCAAGGTTGCCAGGATTGGCCCTTTCCTTTGCAGGTGGCACACCGTCGCCACCCCTTGTCGCAGAGCCGCTCCTTGTTGCCTTTTCCGCCGCAATCCAAACATCTGGAAACCCCAATTTCCCCGCGCATACTTCTGGACCCTGAGACAACGTTCCCACTGCCATGGCAAGTAGTGCAGGGTCTTTTCTTGAATCCGTTACAAGTCGTGCAAATCGACTTCTTGCGACCCTGGCAGGCCAGGCAGGTGACTGTGACTGATCTGCTTGAGTCGCATGCTTGGCAGTCGAACACCTTCTTGTCCAGGCACCATGGACAGGCTTCGGAGCGGCTCGTGTTGGAAGGTGGCAGAGGAGCGCATCTTCCTGAGCCTTTGCACGCAGAACAGTTCAGTCTTCGCTTTCCCGAGCCCTGGCAAATCTGGCATGGCCCAGTGGCCTGGCCTCTGCAAGCTATGCATTTGATGTATTTTTTCGATTTGCAATTCTTGCAGTTGAAGAGTCGGTCGCGAATATGCCCGCAATCCGCGAGGCACGGTTGGTGGCCTGGAACTGGGTCGGTGCCCGCTTTGGGCTTAGTCTGAGTGGGGACGAGTTCATTGGCCTCGTCGGGTGACTGTCCGAGGCCAACCTTTCCGGCGTTCCGAATCCGTGATGCTTCTAACTTGCTGGGTCCCGTAAAGTCCTGAGCGCATTCGGAGCATGGCCCTTGTCTTGTTCCATTGCAGGGTTGGCAGGTTTCTTCGATTGAGCCTTCTCCCCTGCATTCAGTGCAGGGAACCAGCGGTGTTGCGTCCTGGGTACGACCGAGGCTGCAGGTGACCAACATCACACATATCAGGAACAAGCTTTTCATTCCTCCAAGTGTAGAACCATTCATGTGCTTGGGTGGAGAGAAACGGAACAATACTGAACCAGGAAAACATTCACACACTTCGGCCCGAAGCATGTGAATGTTTTCCTGGTTCAGTATTGTTTGGACAATCTACGTGGCTCGGTATCACGGCTAGTACACAAGGTCGACCGCGTGGGGGCAATACACCCACTCCTGGTCGATGGCGTGGAGGATGGCTTTGGTCACGGATTCGGGGGAGTGGCCTTCCTCGACCATTGCGCTGATGAGGGATTGCCCCTGAAAGGGTTCATTCTGATCGCGGAGGACCAAGGCAATGGCTGTCAGCGGCCCCGGAGGGACTGGGGTGACCTCATCGTTCCGCCGTTCGATCGACATGACCTCGATCCGGGTTGCGCACCATATGTTGCGCTGTACGGTGTGAAACCGCACCTCGGGGTGGACCGCAAAAACCGCATGGGCCAGCCCTTCGGGAATAGGCATCGGGCGCGCACGGTTCTCTGGCTGGCAAAGATACACTTCCATGATCCGCGGGCCGAGCCTCAGGTTGTCCACCAAACGAGCGGATTTCATGGGGCTGAGTGCTCGTGCTTTTTGAAGTAGATCAGAATCCAGGTCGGCAGACTTGGCTTGCCACGCGGGCGGGTCCATCCAGCGCAGGAATGACAAACCTCCCTGGGCGATCAGTTTGAACAAGCCTGGGACGTCGTACACGCATTCCTGAATGTGCAGGTAGCGATCGACGAATTCCACGTCATCGACTCGGTAGGCATCCTTCCAAGCGCTGGGCGCGTTGGGTTTTTGCGACACCACCCGGACTACCTCACGGGCATCTGCCAACTGCGCGGGCAGGGCTTGGTTTTTGTTCACAAGGGCGTCGATCGCCTGGGAAATTTCCAGAATCTCTCGCCGGCCGCTCTTGCTGTAGACCATCAGTGCGAGCACGCCATGGGGGGCGAGAGCTCCCTTTAGCAGGCGCAATCCTTCGGCAGGATCGAGCAAATGATGCAGAACGCCGGAACTCATGATCACGTCAAATCCACCCTCGGGCACATCCAGTCCGGCGAGGGTCGAAAGGTCCACCTCTGCAAACTCCACATTGTTGAGGCCACGGCGGGTGGCCTCCTGCTGGGCTTCTTCCAAGGCGATGCGATTGATGTCGACCCCCAACACCTGCACATCCGGCTGGAGCGTGGCGCACGCCAAGGCGCCAACCCCCCGACTGCAACCCGCGTCCAAGATGCGAATGGGACGGTCGGTGGGACGCTCCATTCGAACCAGGCTCATCAAGTAGCGTATATCGAATCCAATGCGAAGCGTCGGTGCTCCGCTGGGGTAAGGGAACAACTCATAGAACTCACGAACGGCTTCGGTACTGGCTTCCATGGGGGGGGGTCCTGATAGTTGCTTGGCGTGGAATTGGTGCGGCATCGTGCTTTGAAACAGCATACGGGCAACCGGAGCCTCGCCACCAACTCCATGACACGATGCAGGGCCTCCTATCCTGGTTCTTCCCAAATCCAAACACCGTTGCCCCTATGGCTCGATGGGCAGCGCCACCCAGTATCCGTGCATTTGGTGTGACCTGCGGGTAACCTTTGGCATGCGATTATTCCGTCTACTCCCCATGGCGACACTTCTCGTGGTCCCTTTTGTGGCCAGTTGCCAGTTATTCTCCCCGATACCCAGTGACGCGCAGTCGCTCTTTCCGTCGGCTTCCAATGCCGTGTGGCTGGGGGAGCAGTGGGTTGGCGGTACGACCTTCGCACCCGAACGCCTTGCCGCTGAGGACCCGGAGTCACGGGGGCGACGTATTGCTGCTTGGACCGCGGAGGCGGCGCAGCACTGGTCGCTTGATGTTCAGGCCGATAGTCCCGAGCTCGTTAGCGACGGCCATGGTCCGCACCTGGTTACGGCCCGCGATTTCGGTGACTTCGAGCTGTGGCTCGATTGGAAGTTGTTGCCCGGTGGTGACAGCGGCATTTACTTGCGTGGTTACCCCCAAGTGCAGCTGTGGGATCCCGCCAACGAGGCCGAATGGAAGAATGGAAGCGACAAGGGCTCCGGTGCCCTCTGGAACAACAAACTCCATGAACGTTTCCCGCTGGTACTGGCAGACAAACCCACCGGTGAGTGGAACCATATGTATATCAAGATGCAGGGCGAGCTCGTGACGGTGAGGTTGAATGGGAAGCTCGTCGTCGATGAGGTCGTGCTCGACAACTACTTCTATCGCGATCAACCGATCCTGGCCAGGGGGCCCATCCATTTGCAGACCCACGGCAAGGAGACTCGCTTCCGTCGGTTGTTTGTTCGCGAGCTTTAGCAACGGACAATAGACAATACGGAACCAGGTACACTTTCACACACTTCGGTCCGAACCGAAGTGAGTGAAAGTGTACCTGATGCTATAAACGGGCCTCCTGCCAGAGCGGGGCGTAGCCCCTCGGGCTCTAATGTCCCATAGATCGAAATCCAGGTCCCCAACAGGAGACCCAATGAAGAAGCTCGCCGAACCCGTAAGAAAAGAGGAACACCAGATCGAGGACGACAATCAGCCCGGCGAACCAGTGGTGGCTTAGCCAACTCCTTCCGCATCCAAGCAAAAGGCGCATGCCGTAACCTGATTGGGAGGTTGCCGTCCGTACTAGCAACATGGGACATTGAGCCCGAGAGGTGAATGGCTTCGAGCTGGACCTCCTTCTTTTGACTACCAAAGCGACAAACAACCAACAAACTATGGAATCAGAGAATTAAAGTCTTGACGGAGGCCCATTTAGAGGTGGTTCGGTATTGTCCGTTGCTACTTCGAGAGGAACTCCACCGTCTCGGCGACGCTTTGGTAGCCCACGCGGCGGCCGATCTCCTTCCCGTTTGAATCGAGCAGGATCATAGTGGGGTAGGCATGCACTTTGAATTTTTTCTTCAGGTCGCGCTGGTCATCCCCGTCGACTTTGACGGCGACAATACCCCGGGCCGAGGCCGCATCCACGACTTTCTTTGCGGTGTAGACCAGGGCGTCCATTGTTTTGCAGGGGCCGCACCAGGTTGTTTCGAAGTCGACGAAGAGCAGTTTGCCTTCCGCCTTGGCTGCCGCCGCGGCGGCTTTGAAGTCTTGACCGAATGCCAGCGGAGACTTGGCTCGGGCCTCCGCCCGGTCGGTCGCCAGCACGTCTGCGGCAGCCTCTTCCTCGGCCCGGGTCATTCCCGGATCGAAGGGCTCGATCGTGATCCATAGGCCGTCCACATCCAGGGCGTGGACGCGGTATGCGCTTTCGCCGAGCCATGCGTGTTTGCGAAGGGAGCGGGAGTTGGCTCTTGTGACGTCCTTACCTTCCACCGCAAGGGACCACGAATCATTGTCCCTGAACAGGCCGTCCATGGTGCTCTCGGTGATCAATACGGAGGCCAGTTTGCCTTCGACTTTGAACTCACCTTGGTGCCAGCCCCGGCGCGACCAGCGCAGCAGGGGGGCGGCGTCCGGTTCAGCCGGGTTTTCGACGAACCAAAGGCTGATGGGGTAGGGGCGGGTCGCCTTCCAATCCGATGTCGGAAGCTGCAGGGTCGATTGAAAGCTGGACCAAAACTTGTTGCGCCTTTCGGAGGGGGTGCAGGTTTGCACTTCGCCGTCGGTACGCAGCTTGTCGCCGTTGTGATCGACCCAGAGCGTGTCGAAGTGGGTGGCAGCCTTGGATTTCGACAGTTCGATTCGCTTCTGGTTGGCCTCGCCAGCTTCTGTGGGTGGTCCGATCGAGATCGAACCTACCAGCCCACCGTCGTGCTCGCGAAGTTTGATCTTGGCGCCTTTGGGGCTCCATCTAAGGCGCACGTCTTCGGTGGGGACGGCCGGTTTTAGTGAGATCTGGATGCGGCTGTCCGGGGTTTCCTTGGCGTTCTGAACCGTGGTGGAACTAGAGAGGAGCCCGAGGGCGAGTAGGAGTGGTGTGATGTTCTTCAAAGGCCGAATGGGGGGGCTGGGGGTTGTGGGAGGGCAAAGTAGCCTAACAACTCCATGGACTTTGGGGGAAGCCGGTCCGTGGAGGACGGGGCTGGGGGCTGCCAATGGCAATACGGACAATACGGAACCAGGTACACTTTCACACACTTTGGCCCAAACCGTAGGCAAAGCCTACGGTTTGGGC
>JAAETM010000174.1 GCA_024228395.1 bacterium
CAACAATGGGTCCGGAAACCACACATGACCCCCGTTTACGGCCGAAGAGTAGGGCGTACCTCGAGAAATCTTGTCTCGGTCGGCCTTCAGGGGGACGATCACCCACTCCGGCTTGTCGGCACGGAGCTCGTTGATCAATCCGGTCCCGAAAGTCTTGTCTTCGATACCTATTACTAGGGGCTTGTGCGCTTGGGCCGTCACGAAGTCGGTCAACACCCCGGAATGCTCGTCAGTACTGAACCGATCCTTCACTCTGTCGACCAAGACCAGCGTATTCAGCCACGGATCAAAGGCCCAGTGCGAGAACACCGTCCAATCGGCCTTGGTTCGCTTCGAGGTAGCCAGATCCAGCACCATGAAGTGCACCGTGGACTCCGCATCGGCCTCGATGACGGCTTCGCCGGGGCCTCGGTACCTACGGGAGGAAGGGTCATACCGGTGATGGTGAAAAGTGAGCTGCCCTCCTGCCCCCTCGTAGGTCTTCTTGAAGAAATTTCCCTGGGCATGGATGGGAGAACCCTGGTAGATGCACGAGAACCACACCGGGTCCTCCCGCAAACGGGTCTCGAGGAAGTCTTTCGATGCAATCTGGGGGCAGAGCGACTGACCTTCCTCCCTCCCCAGCGGGACATTGCCCCCTGGCTCGGCCACGGCCGGCAACCGGAGTGCGCACCACCCTCGCTTCGGGGTTTCACCGTCCTCTTCCAGGGCAAAAACCCCGGCCAAGTCTCCCTCGTGCCAGCGGGTGAGCATCATTACCTCGAGTGGAG
>JAAETM010000175.1 GCA_024228395.1 bacterium
CCCACGTGGGCCAGCAGATCCTTGAAACGGATGCCAAGGGGAGCCCGAACCGTGACGGGCTCGGGTACCAAACCCGCGACGGTCAGGTACTTGTGTGTGACCACTTCGCCGCGGGCCATATTCAAAAGGGTTTCCACATTGGACACCACGCAGCCCACGTCCAAGGGCAACCCACCAGGAGGCACCACCCGCCCGGTGGTTTCGAAGATCGTAATGACCTCGTCGCCCGCGGGATAAAAATCCCCAAGCCGTGCAACTTCGATGCGAGGCTCGTCGACCAGGGCTTTCTCCAAGGCATCGATGCGCGTGGCGTACTTTTCCTTGATAGCCACAATGCCACGGCGCGCGCCCACGGCCCCCATCAACTGCCGCAAACCTTCCAGGACCCCGGCCTGATAGTGGGTCAGAAGCTCCTTGTCCTTGTGCAGCAAGGGCTCACATTCAGCCGCATTGACGATCACAATCTCCGCCCGTGCTTGGGCTTTCACATAGGCCGGAAAGCCAGCGCCTCCAGCGCCCACCACGCCGCACGAGCGCAATCGAAGAGATAAGTCCGTCATGGGGCAACGATTCTAATAACCACTCCCATGGACTGCGGCACTTTTGCGACAAAAGGGTTAGAACCAAGCACGACGCCTGGGGACGGAACCCGCCAGGTTGCTATTGCCAAAGTGGGCCCAGCACGATTCGCGGGTCCGGATAGCGTTGCAGCATGGCCTTCCGATCCACAGGGTCGACCGCGCCAGGCATGTCGAATGTATCCGGACGCATCCGCGACAATTGGAAGTGCACGTGGGGCGACCAGCCACCGTTTTCGTGGGGGGCCCCAAGCCATGCGATCACTTCCCCCGCTGCGATGCTATCGCCGGGTGCACGCAGGAAGAGGCTGTGGGCGCTCAGATGGCCGTACAGGGCCCATAGGGTTTCGCCGTCGACCTGGTGCTGAACAACAATCGTGTGCCCATAGTCGCCATCGGCGGGGTTGTAGCCCTGGCACAAGAGTTCTCCATCCGCAAACGCATGCACCGCGCAGCCGACCGGACCTCCCAAGTCAACACCCATGTGCAAACACCGGGATCCTTCAAACAGGTCGCTCGTGTACAACCCGGGTCGCAGCTCATCGTACTTGCCAATGCTCCAAACCGATGAGGCCATTTGGGGCTGCTCGCCGCTCAGGTCGAGCACGGTGGTGCCTGACGGTTGTAGCAAAACGGGATGATAGGAAGGAGTCATGGCTCTGCCCCACGCTACTATGCGATCCACATTCCAACACCAACAAATCCCATGTCAGCCCACAAAGTCCGCGTCCTCTTCGTTTGCCTCGGCAATATCTGTCGCTCCCCCAGTGCGGAAGGCATCTTCCGCGCCGCCGTCACCGCTGCGGGCCTGCAAGACAAGATCGAAATCGACTCCGGTGGGTCGATCGCCTTTCAAGTCGGCAAAGCCCCCGATGAGCGCGCACAGCGAACCGCCCGCGACCACGGCATTGAGATCGGGGACCAACGTGCCCGCCTCGTTAATTCGAGCGACTTCAAGACCTTCGACCACATCATCGCCATGGACAAAAACAACATGGCCGATCTGCGGGCCAACTGCCCGGGCGACGAACGACATCGTCTCTCCCTCATGATGTCCCACTCCACATCGGCCAATCCCGCCGAAGTGCCCGACCCTTACTACGGCGACATCCCCTTCGAACAGGTCTGGGCGATGCTAACCGACGCCTGTAGCGGCCTGCTGCAGCGGGTACGCAATGAGCACAATCTGTGAGGCAACCGGGGCCCTGGACACTTTTGGCGGGTTCGTGGTGAACACTTTCAAAACATGCACCCCCATTTCCATGCCATGAGACAGGGGTTATGGATAGTTTGAGCCACCAGCCCTCCCAGCGCGGCAAAGTCGCTCAGCCTTGTTATCATTTGGGGAACTCCTGAGGCAAATCCACGGTCAAATTCCTGTCCCTGGATTCAACTTCACTCCTCCTTCAGCAATAGCAACATGCATAAATCTGCTTGGCTCACCACGCTCCTAATCGCAGGCACCTGTGCCGCTCCAAGTTTTGGTCAAGGGGGCGACGAATGCGCCACCGCCACCAGCATTCTGGGAGCTGGTCCCCACAGCTTCGATCAAATCTCGGCAACGCAGAGTATCGACACGTCGAACTGCGGAACCCTCAACTACGATGTTTGGTTCTCCTGGACGGCGAATCAAAGCGCGGATCACATCGTGTCCACATGTGTGGGGGCCACCCACGACACCAAGCTCGCCGTTTACGACGGTTGCGGCGGAACGGAATTGGCTTGCAACGACGACAGTTGCGGTCCGCAAAGCGCAGCCTCCTTCAGCGCGGTTTCAGGTACGACCTACCTCATCCGTATTGGAACCTTCGGCTCCACTCCTGGCAGCACGGGCACCTTCGACATCACGCCGGACCCGCCCACGGTCAATCCCGCCAATGGACATGCCTACAAGGTTGTCACTGGAACCATGGACTGGATCACCGCAAGGGACACCGCTGCAAGCATGATGTTCAACGGAGCCGCGGGTCACTTGGTTACATTTTCGGACCAAGCCGAAATCGATTGGGCCCTCAACAACCTGTCGACTTCACGCCCCTGGATTGGCTTGTACCACAACGTGAATGCTCCCAACTATTCCGAGCCCAGCAATGGTTGGGAATGGGTGACCGGTGAACCCTTCACCTTTGCGAATTGGGCCGCCGGCGAGCCCAACAACAACAGCGCGAGCGGTGGCGCCGAAGACTACGCGGAAATGTGGGGCTCGGGCGAGTGGAACGATGCGGAACTCTACCACGCGGCCACCAATTCCTTCATTGTCGAATGGGAGTCCGGCGGCGTGGGCGTTTCGTTCTGTGACCCCAACAACGCCAACTCGACCGGTGCCCCCGCTGTCCTTGAAGGATCCATGGGTTCGGGAGTCGGCAGCGACCTTCACTTGGAAGTGACAGACGGAGTCCCCGGACAACTCTGCTACATCCTCGCTGGCAACGAAGCGACCGCGGGTATTCCCGTCAGCAACGGACAGTTCTGCTTGGTCGGCACCTCAACCGCCCAGTTCTTCCGCTACAACGTGGCCGGTACGGACATGAACTCAATCGGTGGCTTCGATGCAACCGGCACGATGATCAACGCTGTGGGAACATCCACCACTGGCTTTGGTTTCGACGTGCCCAGCACGATCCCGGCAGCTCCCCCTATCACCATCATGGCTGGCGAGACCTGGCATTTCCAAGCTTGGTTCCGCGACACGCCCGCTGGTGTCGGTACTTCGAACTTCACCAACGGCCTCAGCGTCACGTTCTAGGACTGCATGTGGGGCAAAGAGCCCCGCACCCAATACGACGACCCCCCGGGATCCAACTGGAACCCGGGGGGTCGTCGTATTGGGTGCAGGCGTTGTTCTAGTGAACCTTGCCGGCAGCCAGGCGGCGCTCGGCTAGTTTGTCAGCGGCTTCGGCGGTGGCGAGCACGCCAACCAAACAACCGTGGGCCGTGTAGGGGCTCGGGTTGCCGGGGGAACCCTATTCGCGGGAAAGGCCCGTCCCATGTGAATTCTCCATCCGCTTCCCTTCCGAAATTGTCCAGCTCACCTGCCACCCACCGAGCCACACCTGGTCTCTAATGGGTGAACCCACTTGCCAACCTATCCCATCCACCCCCCCGAGTCCGGCGCGCCCAATCCCAGACCGGCCCCCTCAAGCAGATCCTGCGCACCCATCTGCGCACCTTCCTAGATCGCTCCCAAGGCTCCCTGCCCGCCCACATCACCCGCGAACTGCTCGCTTTCGTCCGCTGCGGCGACCCCACCTTCGGCTTCGCCCGTCTGCGCTGTCCCGCCTGCCTCTTCGATCAGCTCATCCCGTTTTCCTGCAAACGCAGAGGCTTTTGCCCCTCCTGCGCCGGCCGGCGCATGGCCGCCATCGCCGCGCAACTCACCGACCACGTGCTGGCCGACCCGCCCCTGCGCCAATGGGTCCTCTCCCTGCCCTGGTCTCTCCGCATTCATCTGGCCTGCTCAGCGACAATTACACCTACCCACCATGTTGCCTCACGCAAAAATGTTACCGAGCATCCTCATGGGAATGTTACCGGGGGTCCGAG
>JAAETM010000176.1 GCA_024228395.1 bacterium
AAGGGTGGGCGCGCTACTCGGCCACCATTGGCGCGACGGTCTTTGCGCACAATCTGGCGGTACTTGCCCGATGTTGAAGCACATTGTGCAAGCCAAGATTCGTGTCTAGAGTTCGCCCAGGCAAGAGGTGTGCCCGGCGCTAATCCAGGAGCGCCCCAAACCTGCCAAAGTGGCCAGTTCGGTACTGAATCACGTGCTCCGCGCCGACCGCCGGCTTTGTCCTGACACCGTAACCTAGTCAATGTGCGCGGGTCTCGGTCTCGATCAATCCAAATGGCCGTGGTTGGAGTTGCCCATTTCTACTTTGCTGCCTGGGAAGTATTCGGTCCAGCGTTTATCGACTAGTTTAGCTGTGTCGGGGTCGCAGAAGAGTTCTTTGGGGTAGCCTTTTTTCATGCGGGCGTCGAGGACTAGCGGGGGGGTGTGGGCGGCGTGGTTTGAGATGAGGCGGGTTTCCTTGGCGCACAGGTCGGTGGCGGGGTCGAAGCGCGTAAAGGTTGTCCAGAGGAAGTTTGCGTCGGATCGGGTGGCGCGTTCGGCGTCGTCGGTGATGACGACCAGGGGGCAATCGGTGAATGCGGGGTCTTGGGCGACTTCGCTTGGGGTTAGGTTTGCTTTGGGGTCTAGTTCGATGACTAGGCAGCCGGCGGTGTAGATGTGGACGTTCTGGATGCCGGGGCGGGGTTGGCCTTGGAACTCGCCTTGTAGTTTGCGGATCGGTTCTCCGACTCCAAGCAGGATGCCTTTGGAGCCTTGATCGATCGACGGGCCGGCGTAGTCGAGGGAGTCCATGGCCAGATGTGGCATCAGGAATAGGTCGCTTTGGAAGTCGGCGCGTTCCAGGATGTAGCGCAGGGTGGTGGGGAAGTCGTGCAGGTCCACGTTGCCGTCGGTGAGCAGCAGGAACTTGGTCAGGGAGAGTTGGCCTTCGCCCAGGATGCGGAAGGCGCTCATCATCGCTTCGCGGCGGTAGCGCTCGCGC
>JAAETM010000177.1 GCA_024228395.1 bacterium
CGGTCGCTGATGACCACGCCGGTCGGCTTGTCGCCGACCAACTCATGGGCAACGGTAGCCTGGCGCGAGTTGCGAATGAGGAAGGCTGTCGCCGCTTCTCCAACCGCTACCCAGGCCCAGGCGAGGACGCCAGACTCACGCCAAGTGGTCTCATCAAGGTGTTTCGTGGGCGATGTAGCCACTGGGGCCATCGCTTCAGCATGCGCACCTTGGAGCCCGTTGGTCATGCGCCGCTCGATATTCGAGATCGCGCCAAGCGAAATGTCGATGCCGTGGGTGTCCGCAATAAGGCGCTGGATGTTGCGCCGCTACATTCGGCACTCGCCACCAAGCAGTACGACCAGCGCAGAGAGGTTCGGGCCAAAGTTGCTTTGGTGAACATCGTCAGGCAAGACAGCGCTCGTAGCCTCGCCGCACTTCAAGCACCAAAGCTTGTGGACCTCGTACTCAGTGAGGTGCGGCTTGATCGGAGGGATGTCGATGATCTGATGGCGCCACGGATCCCTATCACTTCCGCTGAGTAATTCATCGCACGAGAAGCACCGCTCTGGCTTTGCCACCTTCATCTCGTCGACATCTTCCGGCGGTGCTAGCTTACGCTCCGCGCCCTTGTGCCCAGGCTGGCCTACAGCTGGCTGTTCTAAGTATCTACCCTCTCGCACAAGCTACAGAAAGAAAGGCCGATCGGATAACCGACCGGCCCTTTTCAAACGAAAACACAAATCAGAACTACCAGTTCTCCCCCAGAATTTCAAAGTGCGCTTGGGGATGGATACAGGCTGGGCATTGCTCGGGAGCGCCCTCTCCAGTGTGCAGATAGCCACAGTTGCGGCAACGCCAGGACACCGCCTCTGCCCGCGCGAAAACCTGATTGTTCTCAATATTGGCCAGCAGGTCGCGGTAGCGCTTTTCATGCTGTTTTTCGGCGACCGAGATACACCGCCAAGCAGCGGCGATCTCCGCAAAACCTTCCTTCTCAGCGAGATCGGCAAATGCCGGATAAAGCTCTGTGTGCTCTTCATTTTCACCGTTCGCAGCCGCCAGCAGGTTTTCTGTGGTCGTTCCCATTTTCCCAGCCGGGAAACAGGCGGTGATTTCCAAGTCACCCCCCTCTAAAAACTTGAAGAACCGCTTGGCGTGTTCTTTTTCCTGGTTGGCGGTTTCTTCGAAAACATCGGCAATCTGGACGTAACCTTCCTTCTTTGCGATGCTGGCAAAATAGGTGTAGCGAGTGCGGGCCTGGCTTTCGCTGGCAAACGATTTGAGCAGGTTTTTTTCGGTCTCGGTTCCCTTGATACTCATTTCGATCCTCCTTGGATTCAACTTTGGTGCTGCCGACATAACAGGGTTCACCAACCTGGTAATTATATAGTTATATAAAGTTCCTGGCCTTATTCCACAGAAGGTTGAAGGTGGCTCTAACTTTCCGCGTGAATCTGGCTTTTGCAGCCAGAGTTGGCTCTGGGTCTATGTCAAATTGACATGGGTGGCTCTGGTTCCCCCCTCTGGTTGTCTCCATTGGCTGGTTGCTCACAGGGTGCAGGGTTGACGTAACGCATCAGGGTCTCCCGAATGGGCACCCAGGCCAGTCCGGTTTTGCCGAGCCACAGCAGCAGCCCCAATTCATAGTCTCTTACCCGTGGGGGGCGGAACTGAGATCGCCAGAATCCCGCGCTTATTGGTAGCCGTCAACAAAGGTACCCGTTCACGGGGGGCACCCCCTTCTCGGCCCCTGGAAGGCCGTCAAGTGGGGTTGGGGTGGTCGTCCGAGCCTAAATCCAGGCTTCCAGACCTCCGAATAGTCGCCGAAAACGGCCTTGGCGGGCCTCTAGGCGCCCTTGCCCCCCCGTGAACGGTTACGTCCACGAGGCGATTCAGAGTGATGTGATACTCGATTGAAAATGTCAGCTCGAAGCCGTGGACAGCGGCATAGGAGGAGTCGTTGTGCTGGATCGAATTGCCGACGTGGCCACGCCCCTTGTACCAATCCGCCTCGTGCTCCCCGAGCGCTTCCTCCCCAGCAAAAGCAAAGAACCCCTCGCCTCCATGGGTGACCGAGTTCTCACCAAACGTGTTGTTGCAGCACTGCTCAAACATGAGGATGCCCGCGGAGTCGTGTCCGTGGCTGTAACCACGAATGCAAGAGTCCAAGGCATTGCGACCCACCATGTTGTCCGAGCTTCGCCACATGGCCAGGCCCTAGCTGCTCAAAACGCGAGGAATAGCGTGAGGGTAGTAGCCATCATGGGGAAACCGGTGGGGTTTGTGGTGCACCCACTATATCGAATGCCTCAGTCTTGCCCGGAAATGCGGCAGCGCCTTACTTGTCATTCACCCCATTGGCCAATGCTTCAGTCCTAGCGCAGCTGCCTCCAACCAATTCCGTGAAGGAGTTCTTGCGTGTTTCCTCAGACCCCACCCAGTTGCCATGCGGCCGAGCGCGAAAGGCTTGGCTTACCAAGCAATCGCCATCAGACCCAGGGTGACCGCGAAAAGGCCTCCGGCGATGTATAGGTAGGGCCTGCCGTGGCTCCAAAGCTCCATGAAACTCCCCGCAACCATGGTGAGCTTGACGAAGGAGGCCGCGAAAACGACCAGGACCAACTGTTTCCCTTCCAGCAGGCCTTCGGCCAGGTAGAAATTGAGCAGTGAGAATCCCAGCAGGAGAAGCCAGACTGCGGTCAAGGCCCGGGTGCTCTTGGGCGAGGATTGAGCTTCGGTGATGGGTAGGCTCATAGCAGGTACAAGAGGGGAAAGAGCAGGATCCAGACCAGGTCGAGCATGTGCCAAAAGGCGCCGCAGGATTCAGTTTGCACCTGCAACTCCGGGGTGAGCGGTTTGTTCCGTACGCGCAGGGCAATCCAAAACAGGAAGCCGATTCCGAGCAAAACGTGCAGGTAGTGGAAGCCTGTGAGGAAGAAATAGAAGAACCAAAAAGTGCCGGAGGAGAAGGTCAACCCGAGCTCGAACTTGTCCCCGTATTCACTGGACTTGATCACGACGAATACGATGCCTAGGAGGGCGGCTGCAAGGACCCACCGGAAGGCCGGGCTCGCACCACTTCTAACGATTCGCATGCTATGCAGGCCACGCGCCATGCAATAGCCGCTGGTCATGAGGATCAGGCTGTTCGCCAAAGCGAGCCGTGGATCCAGCAATGCCTGGGCAGCTTTGAATTCCTCGGGGGCCGCACTGCGCATGAACGCAAACACCACGAAGAACATGCACAGGGTGCCAAATTCAGCGGTGAGGAACATCCACCAGGCGCCGTCGCCGGGCAAGGACCACTTGCCGCGCGCGACTGCGCCTTGTTCCTGTGCAAGGACGGATTCAGACTCAACCATAAGCTTCAATCAGGGCGTCGGGCAGATCAGCGATGTGCCGCAGGATTCGCCAGCCACCGGGGCCGAACATGGCGGGTAGCATGGAGGCAGCCCGGGGATCGATTCCCAGGGCGTGAACGTTGACTTGGGTGCGGCGGGCTTCGCGAACGGCCCAGGCCACATCGTGAATGCCGTGGCTGCCCTCGTAGCGATCGAAGTCGGTGGGCTTGCCGTCGGTGATCAGGATCAGATGTTTCTTGCGCGCCGGATGCTTGGCGAGCACCGCCGTGGCGTGACGAATGGCGGGGCCAATGCGCGTATATCCCTGGGGCCTGAGGGCTCCCAACCGGGCGCGACCCACGGTCCACGAGTCGTTCCAATCCTTGACCGTCCAAGCCCGGCAGATGTTGCGGGTATTGCTGGCGAAGGCTTGGATTGAGATCTGATCGCCCAACTGATCCGCCACTTCGCCCAGCACGCAGGCCGCTGCAAGTTCCACATCGAGCACTCGCTGGTTGTCGACCCAACTGTCAGCGGAGTAGCTCAGATCGAGCATGATGCAGGTGGCGACATCGCGTTCCAAGCGCGGCGCGTGGATGTAGAGGCGTCCCGGCGGGGAGCCGCCACGGGAGCGTTCGGCGTACTCTTCGATCACGTTGTCGAGATCGATATCATCACCTTCGAGCTGGCGATTGCGTGCGATGCGTTCGGTGCGTCGAATCTCCAGGGCGGAGAGCGCGTGGCGGGTTGTGCGTTGCAATTCCCGGGCGAGGTTCCGCCCAAACTCGGGGTAGCGCGCATCGATACGAGTGGGATACAGGGTGACCCAATCACGCCGGTAGGACTTTGAGGAGTGCTCCCACTCGTCGTAGGTCACGCCCTTTTCGCCTGGGCGCACGCCGTCCACATCCGGGATGTCGCCCACATCGCCGATCTCGGCGTTGTAGATGGTCGCCACCTCGGGGCCACCGCGGATCATCTCGCGCAGGTCCACGCCATCGAGGGACTCCGCCTGCTCTTCCATGTCGTCCGCACCATCCAGCTTGCGAATGCCGCCATCGAAGTTCTCCGCGAAGTCGATCTTCTCGAAGGAGTGCGAAGGCATTTCATCCTTAGCCGGGTCCTCCTCGATGGTCGTTTGGTTGACGTGATCGCGAACGGGGGCCTCGTGCTCGGTGGCATCCTTATCAGCACTGTTGGAGTCGTTGTCGGACAGGGCGGTGGCGGCTTCATCCCGGTCGGTGGGGGTCAGGGGGCCACCCAAGAGCAGCAAGGGACCGGGGTTGGGCGATTCGGGCGCCTTGCTGCGCATCAGCTGATTGAAGAAGGATCGCTGGGGTGCGCGTTGGGCTTCAGCGGGCACGGAACGATACATTTGCAGCGCGCTTTCGAAGGGCACCGATTCACCTGCGCCCCCGAGGGAAATCAGATCCTGGAGCGCGGCGCGGCGCAGATTTTCCAGGTGTCGTTCGTGCTCGGGAAGTTGCAGCACAGCGGGCCGTGCGTTGAGCTCGAGCTGGGCTGCGCTCTTCACCCTGCGATAAAAACCCTCGTAGCGGCCAGCCAAATCCCGCGCTACGGTGACGGTTTCAGATAAGATTCGACCTTCGTCCTGGCTCTGCCCGGGTTCGCAAGGTCCCCTGGAGGCCGCACCTGCAATAGCCGCGCGCACAAAGAGCAGGTCCCGGTTGGCGGAGGCGTTGGGCCCGAGCGCGATGAAGCGTGGCAGCAAGAGAACGCCAGCCAGGGAGCCTCCCGCAACCTCGGCGGGACGAATGGTGGTGCGTTTTCCGGCGAAGGTGCTGGCGACCGCACCCAGAGCGGTTTCATGGTCCTTGTAAATCGCAGCGTGGTCGGCGAATTCTCCGGTGGCATGTTTCGCGAGTCCGCCCTTGGCCGGATTCCAGCGTTTCCAAACCACATTGAAAACATCTTCAATGATGTCCAGGTGCAGGCTGGGTCCCCGCTGCGGGATGGCTTCCACGCGTTCGGCGGGAGCCGGTTTTCGGTCTCCTTGGGACATGGGTTAGAAGGCCAGCGAGACGACTTCTCCCAGGGCTTCCAGAATCTCCGGATCGTCGGAGAGCGGTTCGACGATGGCGGCGATGCACGCGGAGCGTGGAGGCATGCCGGACGTGATCAAGTGGGCGGCATCAACCAGCAGGCGCGTGGAAGCACGTTCCGCCAAACCTAATTCATCTAGTTCGCGTAGCTTGTTTCCGAGCTTGACCAGGCGCAGGGCGACTTTCTCATCGCAGTCGGTTTCATTGGCCAAAATAGAGGCTTCCAGGTCGGGCGCGGGGTAATCAAAACTCGCCGCCACGAAGCGTTGGCGCGTGGAGGGTTTGAGTTCCTTCCAACCGCGCTGGTAGCCGGGGTTGAAGGACACGACCAACATGAAGCCATCGGTCGCGGTCAATTCCTCGCCGCGGCGGTCCACGAACAGATGCCGCCGGTGGTCGGTGAGTGGGTGGATCGCGACGACCACATCGGGCCGCGCTTCAGCGATCTCGTCCAGGTACAAAATAGCACCCTCACGAACCGCGCGCGTGACGGGACCGTCCTGCCAAACAGTGTCTCCACCCTTGACTAGCCAACGTCCCAGCAAGTCCGCGGCACTCGTGTCGTCGTGACAAGGAACCGTGATCAGCGGTTTACCCAAGCGCGCCGCCATATGCTCGACGAAGCGCGTCTTTCCGCAACCGGTAGGACCCTTGAGCATCAACGGCAACCTCTGCGAATAGCAGCGCTCGAACAGATCTACTTCGCCCCCAACAGGACAGTAGAAGGGCAATTCAGTCTTGCCGGGAGAGGATGTGCTCATGGTGGATTGGTCGGATTGCAGAGCTTCTGTTCACGGGAGGCGAGCTTGCCGCGCGCGCAGGACATACGCCTCTAGCCCTTCACGATTGTGTACGAAACGTACTCTCCTGTCAGCATTCCCCAAATCTATCCAGGGATGAGCTGGATGCGTGCGAGGACGCAGAGGGGTCCCCAACCGGGCTTCGAACCGGTTGGGGGGTGTATCACCGATTAGAGCAACTTGTCGGGGGCTGCGGGGGCGGGGTTGCCGCCCACAGCGCCTTTGCTTTCATCCATGACCGGCAGGCCATAGGAGATGAAGTTCCTGATAAAGAACACGATGCCGAGGGTGAGCAAAGCACCTGCACACACCAAACCAAGCGCGTGAACCTCGAGGCTCTCCTGCACAACCATGAAGTCCATTCCAGACTTGCGCTCCATGTAGACCTGGGCAACGCCCATGACGCCGAAGGCGCCGGTCATGGCGATCATGCCGATGTTGCTGAGCCAGAAACCCCACTCCGCCATCCAATGCTTGTGCATGGCGCGACCGGTCATTTCAGGCAAGGCGTAGCTGATCATGGCGAGCACGATCATGGCGTAAGCGCCCCAGAAGGCCATGTGTCCGTGCATCGCTGTGACCAGCGTGCCGTGGGTCCACATGTTGACGCCGGGTAGCGTGTGGGCAAAGCCCAGGAAACCAGCTCCGACGAAACTCATGATGGCGCAACCGAGCGTCCACTTGAGTGCGATGCCGTTGGGGTTCTTGCGACCACCGCGGCGCGCCATCGAGAGGGCGTACATCGCCATTCCGAGGAAAGCCAAGGGCTCGAGAGCGGAGAAGACTCCGCCGACCATCAACCAGTAGCGGGGCGCGCCCGTGTAGTAGTAGTGGTGGCCCGTGCCGAGGATGCCCGACAGGAAAGTGAAGCCAACGATCACGTACAGCCACTTCTCGATCACTTCGCGGTCGATACCGGTCAGCTTGATCAGCAGGAAGGACAGGATCGCGCCCATGATGAGCTCCCAGACGCCTTCCACCCAAAGGTGGACAACCCACCAGCGGAAGAATGAATCGAAGGTCACGTTGTCAAAGTCGATCATGCCCGGCAGGTAGAGCAGGGCGGACATCAACAGGCCGAAGAACAGCACCATGGCGGTGGTTGTCTTGCGTTTGCCCTTCCAGATCGTCATGAAGATGATCAGCAGGAAGGTCAAGACGTTGACCACGACCAGGTAGTCGAGCTCACGCGGGATCTCGAGGAATTTACGGCCTTCCCAGTGGTTGAAGTGGTATCCGATGACTGCGATCACGCCGACGACGAGCAGCGAGATGAGCTGGATCCAAGCTAGCTTGGGCATCCAGATTTCACGCTCCGATTCCTCGGGGATGATGTAGTAGGCGGAACCCATGAAACCGGTCAATAGCCAGACAACGAGCAGGTTCGTGTGAACGGCGCGTGCGGTGTTGAAGGGGATGAAGTCGTGCAGGACGTCGAATCCCATGCGGTCGAAGCCGAGGATGAATCCGTAGATGAGCTGCAGGGAGAACAGCAGCATGCATGCCGCAAAGAACCAGTAGGCGATCTTTTGTGTTTCGTACTTCACTAGAGGGCCTCCAGGGTATTTAGGTATTCGACGACAGCGTCGAGATCAGCACCTTCGATGCCAAGCGGGGGCATGGTGGTGCCGGGCTTGACCGACTGGGGGTCGGAAATCCACTTGCGCAGATATTCATCGTCAAAGCGCTCGGAGACTCCGTCGAGGGCAGGGCCTTGGACGCCACCGCCGCCTTGTACGCTGTGGCATCCAAAGCAGATGCCCATGGTCTTGGGAGCGGCTTCCAGGATGGCAGCGGCCACAGGAGTCGCCTTGCGGGTGGTTTCACCCGCCATGTCGGGGTCGGCGGGGAAACCATTGGTGTCGATGCGACTGACCCAGGCCAGGAAGGCGATAATGTCGGCGCGGTGGCCAGCAGCAACCTCTTCGCCAACCTTCTCACCATCGAAGATGTCGTACTTGACCATCTGACGCCCATCTTGGGTGTACTTCTTGGGGTCTTGCAGGAGATCGTCGATGTAGACCTCGGGGCGACGGTCAACGACCTTGGTCAGTTCAGGAGCGTAATAGGCGCCTTCACCCATGAGGGTGTGGCAGCCCATACAGTTGTTTTTGTTCCAGATGTGGTGACCGCGGACGACCTGTTCGGACATCTGCTCCTGGTTGGAGCGTTCGGGCATGGC
>JAAETM010000178.1 GCA_024228395.1 bacterium
CCGATGCTTTCATGGAGTCGGTTTCTGGATTCCTCTCCTCCTGGCAACGCGTCGAACAGGTGCTCTGGAAGGTGAAGGGTGCTGAGTTCCAAAGTGGCCGCAGGCCTTGGGGTAAAATCAAACTTAAGATTGTGATGACCGGCATGGATGGGGATTTGCAACCCATCGCTGTTTCCGGATGGGGTTACATGAAGGTCACAAAGCAACGTGGCAAATGGCTGGCGAATCGCTTCTCGCTCACGTCCTTGGGTGTAAAACAACGCGCTAGCGGACCACTGTTCACCAATGTAGCCGCAGCTGCAGGCGTGGCCCATAGTTGGCCCCGCTTCGGCACCGATGAAAACATGAGCTACGCCTGGAATGGGGCTGCTGGCGCTGACGTGGATGGCGACGGGGATTGGGACCTGTTCCTTCCCTCCGACGGTCGCAACTACTTGTACATTGCCAACGACGACGGAACCTTCGAAGAAGTGGCCGAAGCCCGCGGCGTGGCAGGACCTGCTGCCGGAACCGGTCCAGTGTTTTTGGACTTTGACAACGACGGCGATCAGGACCTTTTCGTGGCCCATATCTGTTGGGAAGGCGAAGGCGGCAAGCTAGAAGGTCAAACCGCCCAACTGTACCTGAACGATGGCAAAGGACACTTCGCCCATCAAGAGGAAATGGCCGGCCTGCAAGGGCCGATGGATGCTTACAGCGTCACCGTCATGGACTACGACTCCGACGGTTTCTTGGACTTGTTCATTGCCTGCTATGGTCGCCTCGAAGCGGAACACAACAATTCATGGATTGAAGCCACCAATGGCTCCGACAACATTTTACTGCGCAACATGGGCGGCCGCGGGTTCGAGGACGTGTCCGAGGCCGCAGGTATTCAGGGGGGTCGTTGGACCTATGCTTCCGCCAGCGCGGACGTGAACGGAGATGGCTGGCTCGATGTCTACGCAGCCAATGATTATGGCTCCAATCGCATGTGGATCAATCAAAAGGACGGCACTTTCAAGGATGAAGCGGACTCCCTCGGTTTGGCTGATCAGGGCAACGGGATGGCGTGCGCCTTCGGCGACTTGAATGCCGACGGCATTCTTGACCTCTACGTTTCCAACATGTCATCGACCGCAGGCAACCGCATCTTGAACCGGCTGACCGAAGAGATCGATCCGGAGATCTACGCGGCCCTCAAAAAGATGGCCGCAGGCAACTCCATGTTCGCCGGCAAGGCCGATGGCACGTTCGAGCGCTTCGACAAAGCTGCTGGCGGAACGGGGGGAGCTTGGGCGTGGTCCCTGGCGCTCAATGACTTTGACCTGGATGGCAACCTGGATGTATTCTGCACCAACGGCTTTGTCACCGGCACCTTGCCCGATGACACATGAAGCACCTACTGGCGCCACGTGGTGGCGTCCTCAATCAAAGCCAAGTCCTCCGACGACCTCATGAGCGAAGATGTGGGCAATGCCCGCTACCTTTCCCGCCACAACAACCAAATGTTCAAGGAAGGCCGTTCGTTCAGCGGCAATGAAAGGGATAAGGTCTGGATCAACAAGGGTGACGGGACCTTTGCCGACCTTTCACAATTCTCAGGTGCGGACTCGCCGAACGATGGCCGGGCTGTTGTGGCAGCCGACTTCGACGATGACGGCGACGTGGACCTATTCGTTCACGAGCTGCAACGCGAGCGACACGCCCTGTACCGCAACGAGTTGAACCAGGACTTCGGAAGCTTTGTCAAAGTGCGTTTGCGCGCCACTACCGGGCAGTACGAAGGCATTGGAGCCTTGGTCACAGCCGTGGTCGGAGGCTCCAAAACCGCTCAGGTGCTTTCGCGTGGAGCGGGCATTGCATCCTGCCAGGTTCCAGAGTTGATCTTTGGCGTCGGGCAGGTGGAGAAGGTCAACTTGATGGTCAAGTGGCCCGGCGGGCACTCTGACCTCTTCGAGGACGTGGTCGCAGGATCGCGCGTGCTGTTGGTCGAAGGTGCGGACAAGGTGAAAACCTTCGCGGCCAAACCCCAACCCTTGCCCGACCCGCTTCTCGCTGGCTTGACCGTACGTATTGGCGAAAAACTCCCGAATTTCTCCGTGCAAGACGCACAGGGCAACGACGTGGCCTTTGACGTGCAGGCCATGGCGGCGGGGCAAACCATGTACCTGAACCTGTGGGCAAGCTACTGCGGTCCCTGTGTAAAGGAGATCCCTGACCTGCAAGCTATCCAGGATGCGGGCAAAATCACGGTGATTGGCATTTCGGTGGATATCGAAAGCGCAAAACCCAAGGCTGCTAGCATCCTCGACAAGCGCGGCGCGAGTTATACGGCTTTCTATCTAGCGGGGGGCGACGAAGGTCTCCCTTGGGCTGACTTGGAACGCCTTCCGATTCCCACCACGCTGGTGTTGTCGTCCGAAGGCATTGTTCAGCGCGTGATTCGCGGACCGGTTGAGAAGGTCGAATAAGGAAACTGAGCGGGCCGCAGCCTGACCTCAGAAGCAAAGCAGCGGGCAGCCGGCAATACGCCGGCTGCCCGTTCTGCGTTGTCCAACGAGAATCGAGCGGGACGTGAGCAGTCTGCACAGTTCTTGAGCGCTTGCGCTCGAAATAGACGTGCGGTGGGCGCATCCCGGGCGGCGAGCAAGGATGGCACAAGACTTGCACCCTCTCCACTTCCCTCAACCGCTGAACGGGTTTCTCCCAAGCCCCGAAGCCGCTAAGACTTTCAAATGACCCGTCCACTCGGATCCGAGCTTGTCCCCGTTCCGCAGGAATCACATACTGTGGGAGACGGCAAACGGCGATTGGGCCGGGCCTTGTGCGCCACAGTCCTGTTCTCCAGTTTGTATGCCTGTGGAGGGGGCTCTGCCGGGCTTCAAGCCAGCCCTAGAAATCCGATCGGGACCTATGCTTCGAACGGTTTGGGTGCCCATCACTTCACCGATGCCAATGAGCAGGGGCGTGCGCGCTACTTGCAGTTAGAGTCCTTATACTGGGGCCGCTTGGTCGATGCGTATGGTCTGGATTCCACGGGGCAGAGAGTCCTCATGCATCGCAACATCGTGATTGCGCAAACGATCGAAAGCGATGGCCAAAACTATGAAATGGAACCCAACGCGGTCACAGGGGTCTACGAGTTGACCATCCTGCGCGATGTGGAGGATTTGGCTATTCAAGGCGGTTTGGAGCAGTTTGAGAGCCTTTTGCGCACAACGCAGCAGGCCCTGAATCCGGTGGTTCCACAGGGCATCTCCGGTTCTACCGGCGGCTCTGCTGGACTGCACACCATGATTCCACGCAATGCGGCGTTGGTGCTGGTCTTCAATGACCTTCTGGATCCGGCCACGATCGATCCCACAACCATTCGCACCATGACGGGCGTGGGGCTGTCGACGCCTTTTGAGGCGCGCGTATTCGGCGACCCCAATTTTGGGGACCTGGCTGAAATGGACGGACTTTCGGGGTTGGAGTTCTACAGCACGCGAGTCATCGTGGACTCGACCATTTCCGTGGTGGAGTCCTTTGATCTCTCCCCACCCATCCCCGTCAACACCCAGGGCTTTCCCGCCAGCCAAACCACCAACTTGGCGAACGTGCTGGTGCGCATTCCCACGCAGACAAGCCAGGCCATGGGGCAGTATGGTGTGCTCGAGAATCTCACGGCGCATGGACTGGATACCTCACGCAGCGGAGCCTGGGATCCATCGACGATCACCCAGGACGTGGTTAGAACCCTGCGTTCTGGCGGAGCCACCGGTGTGACCGGGGATGCTTTCAATGGATTCCTATTGGATCACGAAGCGCCCAAACTCATCGGTTCCAACCCCATCGAGATAGCCGTGGATCCGATTCCGGACGCGGAGCCGGGCGTGTTCATCCTGCCAGTGGTGACCTTTGGTTCGCCCGTGTGTGCTAAAAATCCGGAGCGCGGCGACGTGATTTCGCAGATTGCGCAGGGCATTTTTGCCGACGTGCTCGGATCCGATGGTCTAAATGGAGCGGATGCGCTGAATGTGCGCGTGCGCCTGCGCCAATACCCCGCGGCATGGGATCTGCCCGGCGCGGCTGGTCCAGCAGAGTGGATTCAAACCTCATTGGGAGGCGCGGAATTCCAAAGTGTTTTTGCCGGTGCGGCTGATTACGGTCGCGTGGGTTGCTTCGTGCACGTGAGCCCCTTGCCTTCCGGGTTTCCCGCCTCTTTGACCACCGAAATAGACCCGAGCAGTTCCTTCAGCATGCGTTTTTCGGAGCCCATGCACAGTGCCTCGATTACGGCTTTCGACTCGGTGTTGCTGACCCGCGAGGAATTGAATCCAGGCAACGATCCGCCCCTCTCCACCGGGTCCTTTGTGGTGGGCCAAGTCAGTTTGGCGTTGGACCTACAGAGCTTCACCCTGCATCCGGAGTTGGCCCTCAACCACGAACAGGGCCAGACCGAAGACTACTTCTTGAACCTGCTCACGGGAGGCTTGGCCGCCACGGACCTGGCGGGCAATGCAATGCAGAACCCATTCCCTGCCGTGCACTTTCAGTTGGATGCGAATGCGGATAGCGTTCGTACGGGTGGGCGTGTGAGTCGTTTCTCCGCGGTGGATGAGGAGCCGGAAGATCCGTACGGCCCCATTCCCGACATGGGATTCATGCCGGAGTGGAGTGGGCAGAACCTCTTTGACGTCGAACGCGAAGACATTTTCCCCAGACCCGTTTCGCGTTTTGTGGCCCTTGCCGACCGCACCCAGCCGATCCCCGCCATGATGACCACCATTACGAGTGGCTTACAGACCCCACTCTCCAAGTTAGGTTCCAAGATGCAGACCGTCTATCGGTTCATGGACTTTGGTTGGAGCTTGGAGGACGCGCAGACTACCAACTTGGACGTGAGTTCCATTTCATGGTCTCCCGTCAATGGCCAGGTAACCTTCGACGCCTTCTCGGAGTTTGAGGTTCGAATGAGTCACTCCAAGTTCGCTCCCGACGAGAAGATCAACCCCGCCACACTTTGGCCGTCCTGGCCCATGTCAGGCATTTCCAATGTGTTTGCGGACAACCCTCTGGACCCCGACACCGATCCGCAGAAGGTCGTGCATGCACGCCACAAGGGCTATCAGGTCAATCCGGGCGCTGTTTACACGATAGGTGGTAGTCCATCGAGCTTCATCCCTTATCCGCTCAACCAAAATCTGACCAACCCGGGAGATGAGACGACTTACCTCTGGCGCAACACCGCGCTCCTCAATAGGGCTGGTCCGCAGAGTGCTGGATCACCTCCCGAGCAGCAGCTCACCGTCTTGGGCTTGCCTACCAATCAAAAGACCTACAGATCCAATGGGATTCGGAGTATTGGATTGCCCTTGCTGGTCGAGTTCAGGTGCTATCCTGACGGCGCAGCCTCGGGTCTGAATTCGTTCGACATCAGCATTGCTGCGAACTCATCTTCCAGACCTTACTTGCGCGCATTTTCGACGGGTGGCACCAATACCGCCGGGAATGACATTGTGGTTCATCCCGATGCCTCCCCCGCAGCTTCGGGAGGTTTCAACCCCTCCCTGGGCGGGGCACCCACTCACGGTCAGGACAACACGTTCTACATGGGAGCCCTCGAGTTCGTCGTTCGCGTCAGCCGCAGTTACTCGGTCTGGTTTCCCGCCGACGACCCGAGCCTCCCGGGAGGCACCTTGGCCAGCGCCATCTTCAGCCCCGCAGTCATGGAGCCCCGGTTGGAAGACCAACCCCAGGGGACCGACATCGATGTGCACTACCGCGGGGCATCCCTCATAGATTTGCATCCCCTCGCTGCAGGCAACCTGCTGGACGCGCAAGGTGACCCGATCGTGCAAATGGCGCGCGTCGACGCCAGCGCATTGGATGTGTATGGGGACTACTATCCGCCCCGTGTCGGTGCGGGTCCGTGGCCATTGCACAATGCGGCCCTTTCCAATTCGGGAATCG
>JAAETM010000179.1 GCA_024228395.1 bacterium
AGAGGATTTACGGAAAACCTTTCCGTAAGCTGTGAAAATAGGGCGGACTCAGGATCTCCTCTGAACGGGTGTTGGACGAGTTCATCTCATGAGGAGATGAGGATGAGGGATAACGAAGAAAAGGCGAAAATATTAAAGTTTCCTGGCAATAAAAGGCGAAATAATAATAACAAGAAGCAGTATGGGGCAACATTGCCCCATTGGAACGCCGGGCGATGGGCACACTCCGCCCGTTCCGGTTCAGAACACGATTTCGAACCGGTCGTCAGGCGCAGGTCTCAGTCGTCGAACGCCCCGTTAATTGGGCAGCAGCGACGATAATCCGAGGTGTCCCAGGGCCTCATGCACATGGGCCTGGGACGTCTTGTTTCCTCCTTCCTTCTGTCGAATTCTGGCATGTTTGCAGATATTGACGAAGGTCAGTCTGATGAGGGTGAAGGTCCCGTTGCGATGGCGGCCATCAACCTGATAGCTGTCCGCGACCGCATTTTGGCGCTCCGTGCCGCTGCGGTGCGCATACAGATCGTTGAAGCGTTTGGAATCCCGCGGGATCGGCGGAAATAACCGCAGATCGGCCTCGGATTTGATGTACAGGGTGTGCCCCATTTTCTTTTCCGGCGGGGTGCAGTCCCTGTGAAACGGACATTCCTCTGCGTAAAATACCCACTCCTGCTTCCCGTTTTTGCGGGTACAGGGACAGGCAAAACAATGCGCGGCTTTCCGGCTGTCATAGCTCTGGTGCCGCATCCGGCAATTGCCAGGACACAACGGCGTCCCATCGGGCTCAAAGATGATGTCCGGGTACATCTCGATCTGGGGGAGCGGCGTGACCGCCTTCGTGTTCTTTTTCGTCTCTGACGGTTTCGTCTCTGACGGTTTCGCCTCTGACGGTTTCGCCTCTGACGGTTTCGCCTCTGACGGTTTCGCCTCTGACGGTTTCGCCCTGGCGTGTGAGGGCTGTTCGTCCTCATCGAGCGGAATGATGGGGATGATGCCTTTGTCCTTCAGATAGCGGTAGATGCCCATCGCATTGTGGTGACCGTCACCAATGAACAGTCGGATCTGAAGCGGCGTATCCAGGTCTTCCAGCAGTTTCAGGAGGCGATCCAGGGCTTTGAGCGAGAGCGTAAAATCAGTTTCGTTGCCCCCGGGCAGAATGGTCATCAAGGGGAAGTCATGCCCGTTGAGATGCACGCTGATCGTGTAGGAACGGTCACCAAAGGTCCAGCCATGTTGGGTGTCATAGCACCATTGGGCCGTGGCGCTGGTATAGTTCCGTTGGCAGCCGCATTTCGAGCCGGCCGGGCAGGCACACGCGCGTTGTCCCTGACTGGACGCCCCCGTGGGTTCGGCGGTGCCATCCCCTGCGACCGTCACCTCGGACGACAGCAGGCCCGCGTCGAGAGTCAGTTTCAGCCCCAGTTCGACAAAGATCTGGTCGAGTCGGGTCTGAAGGTCATGCGGATCGAGCGGCAGTTCGGCCTGTTCCAGCAGCGTGTCGGCCAATAGGCCAGATTGGGTCTTGCCGGCCGCGTCCGCGGCGGCGGCCCGGTGTTTCGTGGCGTCATCCAGCCGGCGGGTGTGCCAGCCTTTGAGTTGCTGGCTGAGCGGCACGTCTTGCTGCTTCCGAGCGGCATAGGGGCCATCGCTCAGACGTTTCAAAAAGTCGATATGGGCGGTGGCACAGGGCGTCTGACCGGGCGTAAAGCCTGCCAGGACGGCCAGAGACGCCTCTTTTTTCAGACGATCGGCCCAGGCGGTAGGGCTGCCTTCCCGCGCATACGTCATGAGCAGCCAGGATCGCAACATGGCGCAGGGATCTTTGGGCGCGCCTTGCCCGGTGGGGCAATACAAGGCCGCCAGGCTCTCACTGAC
>JAAETM010000180.1 GCA_024228395.1 bacterium
CTTCGGCCTGGGCGCGGCGCATGCGCGAGCCCGCGCCCGCAGCCAAGACCACGGCCTTACGAACTTTCGTCATTCGAATCCCGCGCCTGTTTTTGCAATGCGCTCAGCATGGCACGAATGTCGGACATGCCACCGGCTGTGACCCATAGGAAGAGGCCCGTGTAGGCGATCAAAACGGCGACCAGGGTGATTCCCCAAAAGTGGATCCAGCTCATGATACGGAGGGGTTGGAGGTTTCGGGGGTGGAGGGAGTATCGCGGTCAGGAATCAGAAGAGACCCAACTACAAAGCCAACCATGGAAAGGCCTACGGTTGCGAGTCCAATTTTGGCGCCTGAATCCAGACCCATGCCGGACAGTAGATCGGTCAAGCCCAATCCTTCGTGTACTATCTTCGTGCCAAGTGCTGCGAACATGCCACTGATGAGGGCCACCCAGGCGCCGAAGGTGGAGGACCTTTTCCAATAGATGCCTCCGAGCAATATTGTGAATGCCCCAGTGAAGTAGATGGCGCCACTGGCAGCCATGTAGTCCCACAGGTCTTGATCCAGTTCATACCACATGCTCCAGATCAGCAGGAACCCTGCGATGAGAACAAGGAACACACGCGTGAGCAGTAGTCGGGTTTTCTGTGAGAGCTCGCCTTCGAAAAGTGGCGCCGCAACGTCCTCAACAAGCACCGAAGCCCAACATAAAAGGTAGGTATCGTGGGTCGACATGAATGCAGCCAGCATGCCAGCGCCCACCAATCCAATGATGCCGATGGGGAGGATCTGGCTCAGGAACACCGGCATGGCGCTTAGGGAAGTGTCCTTGATGACAGCGCCGTCTCCTGTGAAAAACTGTCCGTGTAGCTCGGGGTTTTGGAAGAAGTAGGTCAGCGCGCAAATGCCCAAGAACTGGGGCAATACGCAGCGCATGATGAATCCAAGGGATGACCATTTGTACAAGCGCCTGACCACTTCGGCACTTTCAGCAGCGCAGGCTCGCATGACCGCTGTTTGCCAAACGGCGCATGAGATCAAGCCTAAGAATAGCATCCATTCCATGTACGGAATGCCGTAGGAAACAACAGGGTCGAAACCTCCCTCCCCGTGCACCGCAGTTACCTGTTCCACAATGCTGGTCCAACCCAACTTGTAGACCGAGATCGCGACGGCGATCAAGAGCCCAAAGGACAACACCACAAACTGCATGTAGTCGGTGATGATGACCGAGACCATGCCGCCCAATGCGGTGTACAACAGCACCAAAACGATCATGATCGTCATGACCCAGTTGATGAGGTTCGGGTCGGTCATGCCCGTCAGGCCGGTGATGAAGATCGCACCCGCTTTCAGGAACATGCCCATGTTCAAGATGCCCGAGAGGGCCAAAATCAATCCCCCCAAAATACGCAGATTGCGGCTCTTGAAACGCCGCTCGTAGTACTCGGGAATCGTGGCGATCCTCATCTCGCGCAGGGGCACCACGATGAACCCCGTGAGGCCCACCGCCAGGGTGGCGATGCCCGCGAGCAGTCCAATATGGAAGGCCGCAAACCCTCCGGTGAACCCCTTTTGAGCCATGAACATGGCGGTCACCAGGCCGAGTTCAGACCCCACCATGGTCGCGACGCCGAGGCGCGTCTTTAGCGCGCGTCCCGCCACCAGGAAATCACCCATGCCATGGATGAAGCGATTGACGTAGACTCCGATGGCCACCGTGCCGAGGATGTAGGCGGCGACGATGATCCAGTCGAGGATTGTGAAGTTGGACGTGGGCATGATTAGCAGGTGAGCATCCTACCCTGGATTCGAAAATCGTGGGGTACGGGAGTGGGTCGTTGGGCTTTTCCTTGGGGCGCACGACTCACCCTGGACCTCGGTTGGAAACGTGGTTGGCAACCAGGTAACAGACCTTCGGGCGTGGATCCACGCCCGGCCATGAAGGGTATCTGGAGCATGGCCGAACCCCGCCGAAACCCACGTTTCGACGGGGTTCGGCATTGGGAAGGGCCGCCAGCGGCATGGTGGGGCGGGCTTCGGGTTCGCTAGCATGGTTTCATGCGCGTTTCGCCCTACCCATTCTTGCTCTGCACTCTTTTGGCCCTGGTGGCCTGCCGTTCTCCGCGCCCCCAGCCCGCGGACCCGGGCCCGGAGATCTCCCACACCGGCGACCAAATTGTCATCTGCGACCAGCACTTTTCCATTGGGGCTCCCGTTGTTCTTTGGACAGACCCCGGTGGTTACAACGGCTACAGCACCGAGCGCCACTTCACCGATCGGCCCAAACCAAAGGATAGCCCCGCACCCGGAACGCTCCGCTATCAGCCGGGTCGGGTTTCGAGAGATGGATCCAAGACCCAGCTTGTTTCTCCGTACAGTCGCAGTGTGGCGGAGTTGGGCCGTGCTGTGGATCTATTCGTGTTGCATTACGATGTCTGCGGAGCCAGCCAAAGTTGCTTCAATGTTCTTCACGACCATCGCGGTCTCTCCGTGCACTTCATGCTCGATGTGGATGGCATCCTCTATCAGACGATGGACCTGCGCGAGCAGTGCTGGCATGCGACCAAGGCCAACACACGTTCCATCGGAGTTGAGATCGCCCACATCGGAGGCCGCGCCAAGCGGGGGCTCGCGGAGATGGAAAGGTGGTACGTGCGCGATGCGGGCGGCCTCCGGGTTCGCTTCCCTTCATGGCTGGGTGATGGGGGAGTGCGCACTCCGAACTTCATCGCAAGGCCCACCCGTGACTATCGCATCGAGGGTAGGATACAGGGGGAACGCCACCACATGTACGACTACACCCCGCAGCAGTACGACACCCTGGTGAAGCTCAGCGCCGTGCTCTGCCAGGTTTTCCCCCGCATTCAGGCCGATGGCCCCCGGGATGGGTCTGGGACCGTCACGACCAAGGTCATGTCCGATGGGGCATTCCAGGCGTTCGGAGGGATCCTCGGCCACTATCATGTGCAGCGGAACAAGGTCGATCCCGGAGTGGCCTTCAACTGGGAACCATTCCTGGCCAGCGTCCGCGAGCGCATGCGTCTCTTTCCCTTGCAAAACACCCCTTAGCCCGAAATACTCCGAAACCCCCAGGTACCGGGCCGGTTCGGGCGTCCGGTACGGGTTGCCATGGGCAACTCGGGGATCGATGATCAAACCCCATGGCCAAGCCCAAATGGACATTCAAAATATGCAGCAACAGAGTTCTCGCACCACGTCGGTCTTTTCGATCCTTTTGGCCTTCTTTTTAGGGAGCTTGGGTTTTGCTTTTGCCCAGCCCTCCAGCATTGCGGGGAAACTCGTGTGGGAGGCCGAATATGAGGCCGCGCTTGTGAAAGCCAAGACCGAGTCCAAGATCATTTTCTTGGCGGTCAATATGGACGACGAAAAGGGCAATGACCGCATGGTCAAGAATGTCTACACGGACCGCACGGTTCAGCGTCTCGCCCAAGGAACCGTGAATCTGGTGGCCTCGATTGGCCGCCACAAGAAAAGTGGCCCCTGTTCGCACCTGGGTACGATCACCTGCGCCGAACACCGCGCGATCGAGGGCCGTGTCAACGGCCCCATTTTGAAGCCCGATAGTCAAGGGCATGTGATCGCGCCCCAACACGTTTGGCTGGATTCAGAAGGCAAGGTTCTGATATCGGTTCCCTACGAAATCTCCGCTGGCGAAATGGAGTGGTGTTTCCACGAAGCGGCTCGCAAGGTGGATCCCAATTACGCTGGAAAGGAATCGGGCAAGAGCAAGCGGCCCCGTCGGTGGATTCCCGGTGGTGTATTCGATGGCGAAAGTGACTCCGGCGAGCAGCCGCCGACCAGGGCAGAGACCTTGGAGCTCATCCAGGAAGTTCGCAAAGGAATCCTCAAGGGCGGCGACCTGGTGAAAGCCTACAAGCGCATTGCGGAGGCCGACGAGCCGGAAGCGCGCGATCAGATTCAGCAGTACTTGAAGTCCAGTGGTGGCGGTGGGCGCCGGGGTGGTGGCAAGGGCCAAGCGGGGAGCGCCAAGCACATAGCCATGGTCCGCGTGATAGGGCTTGGTTCACCGCAGAGTTACTGGGAGGTTTTGGATAGTCTGGTTGGCAACGGCGAAGACGCCCTGCGCAACGAGGTGGCTGTGGCCATGGAGCAGCTCGCCGCGCCTGAAGCCCTCAAGTCCCTCACCAAGGCCTACAAGAAAGAAAAGGATGAAATCGGTCGCAAAAACCTGCTGCGCGCCATCGCCGCATGCGGGGGCCAAGACAGTGCCGCGCGCAGCTTGTTGCTCAAGGCAGCCAAGCAGACTCGCGATGGCGTGCTCCGCAGGAATGCCCTGATCGGATTGGGCTGGCAGGTGGATCAGAACAGCGTGCGTTCAACGATTGAGAAGGTTCTTGGCGAGGAGGAGCAAGCGGATTGCATCGCGGTCGTGATCGGCATGGGCATATCCCGCGATCCCATCTGGGTGGATACCCTCAAGCAGATCGCGGATGAGGAGGGAACAGGGGGCGATGGGTCCTCCGACGATTCCAACCCGGAGAAAGCCGACTTATCCCTCGCCGAGGTTGCTCGGGCAGCCCTTCTCGTTCATGAAAGGGGGGAATACCGCGCTCTAGCTCCCGCCCTTCGCAAAGTCAGCGGCGATACGATCCCCCGCGACCGACTTTTCAAGGTCGCAAAGGGCAAAGGCAAAAGCCGCAAGTAGTCAAGAAAGAGTCGCACCCGCCGGAAAGCGGGTGCGACAACCCCATCCAAAAGAGGCGTTCCGACCGCCTGGATATCAGACGACGGGTGCTCGGGGGCGGGCATGAAACCCTGATCTTTCACCGTCCGGTCATTTGGGTCAGGCGGCCCTGCGCTCGCTTGGATCCAGTGCTGTGGTAGGGCCAAGTTCTGTGGGAAGGGCCCTGAGCACGGCAGCCTTTGAAGCCATGCTCTGTTCCTTCCACCGCCAGCCCTTGCCGCGCAGCATCCAAATCCCGGTCATGGCCAGGATACGCAGGTCAAACAGAAGACTGCGGCTTAGGATGTAGTCGTGGTCTAGATCCAGTTTGCGTTCATAGCCTTCGACTTCTTGGCAGGTGTAGCCCTGTGTGACTTGTGCCAATCCGGTGATTCCCGGTCGTATGACAAGCCTGCTGGCAAACCCCGGAATTCTGCGGCACGCCCAAAGGTGGATGGAAACCATCTCCGGGCGGGGGCCGATGAAACCCATGTCCCCGCACAGGACATTGAACATCTGCGGCAGTTCATCCAAGTGCGTATTGCGCAGGAAACGACCCAACTGGTTGGTTCGCTCTTGATCAGTGAGTTGGTTCCCTTGCGCATCGATCTTGTCGGCGAGCGTTCGGAACTTCCATAGGACAAAGAAGCGGCCGCCTCGACCAACGCGCTCTTGTTTGAAGAACACTTTGCGCAAGCTGCGGAAGCGCAAGAGGTTCGCCATCGCCACGGGGAATGCGATGGCGAGGGCGGGCAAGACACATGTCAGGAGCAGGATTCTATCCAGAAAACGTGACTGGGGAACCGGGGAAAGGCCAGTGGTGGAGAGGCCCACCGGCATGGTAGCACAGCTAGAAAATCTCGATTGGGGCGCGGGTGGAGAGACGGGGTCTCCCGATCCTTGCCGCTGGGACGGATGTTGGGACATGGTGGTTCCGGGGACGACGGAACTGTGGCCTGGAGCTGGGGATGAAGCTCCGGTGGGGTGCGCGCTCGAAGGGAAGCCGGGTGCGCGATGGGTGGTGGGCAGGGGGAACTGCACACACAAGGTCGGAATCGACGCAGGCCGTGCCATCCCTGAAACAGAAGCGGATGGCCTTGCCAAATCGTCCCATGGTGAAACATGGTTTGGAAGTTTGTTCCACCTGGGCCCAGGTGTCGTGGTGACGTGCCGGGCTAAAAACCCATGACCAAGCCAAACACGAGGCCCCGTCCTGGGCGGTTCACGCCTGAGCCGTGGATCCGGTAGTCCTCATCAAAGAGGTTCTCGACCCCGACCATGAGGTCGGTGTTCTTGCCGAGTTTTCTTCCAAGGCGCAGGTCGAGCACCGAGTAGCCCGGCGTTCCCCCCACGGGGATGCGTGATGTGTCGGCCTGGTCACGGGTGGACAATCTGTCCGCGGTGGACGCGTGGGTTATCATCAATTCGGCCCATTCGGTCTTGGCGGGAGCATTCCATCGCAAACCAGCATGCATGGTGAAAGGCATCATGCGGTCGATCGGTTCACCCACAATGACGGGTGCGCTGGTGGGGAAGGTGTCCTGTTCGCCGTACTGGTAGGCGGCGTCCAGATGCACGGTCCATGCCGAAGTGAGGTCCACATCCAGTAGGCCCGCCCAGCCCCAAACATATCCGTCGCCCACGTTGGACTTGGTGATTTCTGCCTCGCCTGAGCCGTTCACATTGCCCGTGGGGGATCGCTGGATGCCGTCGGTGATGTCGGTGTAGAAGAGGCTCAGATCGTAGCGTGTGCGACCCTGGGTGTTGCGAATCCCCAGGTCCAAGCCCGTGACGTGTTCCGAATCCAAATCCAGGGAGGGGATTTCGAACTCGTTGGAGCGGGCGCTGTCGAATCGCGTCAGGTCCGACAGGTTGGGCATGCGGAAGCCTTGGGAGATGCCACCATAGAGCTCCACTTGGGCCTTGGGGGCGATCATGCTCTCGAACTGCAGGCTGAGGGCGGTGGCGTTGTAGGTGTCCTTAAGGGAGGTCTGGGTGTTGAGTATGGGGTCCCTGACCGAGTCCGCGTTGACCATCGCATGGGAGTAGTTGGCTCCGGCGATCAGGTGTGTGTTATTGCCGACCTCGAAGCGGTTTTGCGCGAAGACGCTGAAGGTCTGATAGTCGGCGTCGTCCGCCACCGGGCCCTGGATGTTGTCGGCGGCGGTTTGGGCCGCGCCCTTGTCCAGGAACGAATCCACCCAGTCCTTGGAAAAGTCCACACCGTAGGTCCATTGGCCCGAATCGGAGTTCCGAAACATGTGGTGGAAAATCTGGAGCGTGCCCACATCGAAGCCCTGGAATTCCTGGGCACTGCTGCTGCGAATGCGGTGACGCTCCTCGGACTGCTTCTGCCAGGACAGGTTGGTTGTGGTCGCATCAAACCAGCCTTGCAAGCCGTCGCGCTTCAGTTGCAAGTAGGTGAGCTCCCTGTTCTGATCCAAATTGCGCAGCAGGTCGGAACCGTTGGTGAGCCCTTCCCAGTTGATGCCATTGACCGTCTTGTGGGTCCTCGGCACGTTGTTCTGGTCCACTCGCATGTGTCCAAAAACCACCAGGGACTCGTCGTCCAGCCAGTGCTCGACCTTCAGGTCCGCATCGATTTCGTCATAACCCGTACCGGGCTGCAAACCCACCTCTTTGCCACCGTGCACATCGCCAAAATCCTTGCCGGTGATGCCCAGCAGGACGCTGGTGTCTTCGCCCACAAACGAACTCTCGGCACGCATGATGTGGAAACGACCGGCGTCGGAGAACTCATAGGCCAGGCGCCCGGTGGGCACGCCGACCTCGCCGTAGGGGGACCGGGTGTAGGCGCGCACGGCGCCTCCAATGGCACCCGAACCGTACAGCGCGGAGGCCGGGCCCAGGTTGACTTCCAAGCGATCCAGAGAAAGGGCGTCGACGGTATTCCAGTACTGGTTTGGCCCGGATCGAAAGACCGAGTTGTTCAGCCGCACGTCATCCACCAGTAGCATGGTGTTGAATCCGGTGAAGCCCCGCAGGTAGGGCGAACCCTGTCCATGGGCCGTTTCCTGCACCAGGACCTGGGGGACCTCACGCAAGGCCTGGGGAAGCGTGCGATAGTTGCGAGCCGCCAGCTTTGCCGCATCCACGATGATGGGAAACTGGGCCTGGGGCCTCTGCAACGTATTGTCTCGCTCGGTGGGTTCGACGACCAGGGTGGGGGTGTCGGAATCCGTGTTCGGGACGATGTCCTGGGGGTCTTGAAAGACCGGCAGGAGCGCCAGGAGTGACAGGGATAACGGATGCATGGGGGGATTCTGGGGGGGTACGAGGGCAAAAAATACACCAGAACCTGGGTGGATGGAATGCACGCCATGCCCAAGTTCGGGGGACCCCCACCCCAAAACCCGTCTTGGGGCTTTCTATTCCCCCAAAACGACATAACCAGGGCCCGGTTGAAAAGAACTCAGTTCTTTTCCCCCGGGCCCTGGAGTCTCTCCCCGAGGCCTCCAGCAATAGGAGACCCTCTCTCGGGGTATTTAGGGCAATCGCTCTAGGAGCATTTTTGACCTAGAAGGACATGGCTACCCATAGCCACATCTTTGCGGTGTCGGCGTAGGCAGCGTCGTCCGAGGAGAAGTCCGCGTACTTGGCGCCAACTTTCATGCCTTCCTTGAGCTGCAGGGAAGCAGCGAAGTCGATCTCAGAACCCCAGTCGTTGCTGCCGGACTCGGAAGCAAACTCGTGCATGACAGCCGTGAGGGCCACGTCGTTGACTGTGCTGGAGATGGACACGTAGGTGTCTTCCAGGCCGGTGCCGGGCGTGGCGAGGAACTTGTCAGCCCAACCATTGAACTTGTGCAAGGTGGCCAGGGGCGTGCTGAATGCGCCGTCGGCTGCAGAGCCTTCGAGCACTTCGGTGCCAAGCTTGAGGGTGATCTTGTCGAGTTCCACGCCGAGTTCGCCATGCATGTAGCCAGCGTCCACGGAGTTCGGGTTGTCACCAGCATCTTCTTGCTGGGCCATCTC
>JAAETM010000181.1 GCA_024228395.1 bacterium
ATGCGGGCGGGATGAGTTCAGGCGGGGGAGAGGTGGATGAGCCGGTGTGGGGTTTGGTGGTGGGCTCGGGGGGGTCGGTGGCGGTGGGGGACGCGGGGCAGGGTTCGTCTTCGGGGTCGGTGGCAGAGGGCGGGGGCACGAGGAGGTGGCGTGGGGGGGACGGGGGGGCGAAGGGGGCGTGGTTGGTAGGTTGGTGTGGGGGGGGGGGGGGGGGGATTGCGACGAGACGCTCGATGAAAACGAGCGGGTCAAAGCGAAAGGCCTCAGTGCCGTCGCGCCAGGGGGAGCGGAGTTTCCATAGGACCCCGCCATCGTCGGTTAGGGAGAGGTGGCCTTGGGCGAGAGGGGGGGGGGATTGTGGGTCCGGAGTTGCGGCGGCGTGATCGGTTAGCTTTGGGATAGGTCTTCCGGAATCGGTTCCGAGAGCGACACGGGATTGGATCGATGCGGCTTGTAGGAACGGCAGCAGGGAGTCGTGTCCGCCGGCGGGGTCCGGCGGGTCAGAGCCGGGGGAGGGGAGTAGGCCGTGGGTTTTTAGAATTCGGTTTGGTGTCCGTTCCGTAGATCGCACATTGGGTGGCATTCGTTCCTAGATCCAGCCCGATTGTCAGTGACAACGTACGCGGCTCGGTATCTCGATTCACAGATGACGCTGTGCTGCCAAACACACAAAGGGTTCATCCGGGAAGAGCAGCTCGGGAAGGCGTTGCCAAGTGGCTCCGGTCACGATGAAACCATTCTCCGAAACTCCAGCAGCCCTGGTTTCTTGCGCAGCTGTATCTGCAGACGGGACCCGGGCCAAGTTTCCCTCCACCAGGAATGGAGTGAGCTCGTCTTGATAGGGATCCTCCGACGGGATCCCCGCAGCTTCCACATTGAGGATCGATCCCCTGTAAAGCAGGGCTGCTTTGCCGTCCAAGACCACCAGCTGTCCTCTCAGCGAAACCTTCTTTCCAACTTGGTCGGCGAGGTTCTTGAGCCTCCAAACACCGGTCAGTTTGAACCGCTTGGCATCCCTCGAACGCACGTCCGAGACCGACTCGTACGTGCCTTGAGTTTCGATAGCCCTGCCGTCCACGTGGCCTGCCCAAACGTTGTCTCGTTTCACGATCACGGACCAGCCCTTTCCTTCCATGACCGAGTGCCCGTCCCTGGTTCTTGCCGTTCCCTGAAGGATCGCAGGCGTTTCGGTGAACATCTCGGGGGAATATACGATGGGGTCAATGAACTTTGCGCGGTGCACCTCAAATCTAAGGGAGAAGTGAAAGCCCATGCCTTGATCCCGCATTGGCTCCGTTCCGGGGGGGTAATTGGGCAGGCCAACGAAGCGCCCCGTTTCGAACCCGACCAACTCACAGGTCTTGCCATATTCCAATTCACCATCTCCAAGCAGGTCCAAACCCGCCGAATCATCCCAGTAGACCATCTCAATCGGCCTGAGGTCCAACACGATCCACTCTTGGGTCTGCTTCCCTTGGATTCTCTGAACCATGAGCCGCGGCCCACCATCTTGGCCCCCTTTGGGGCCCATACCCTCGGTCAGAATTCCCGAAACCGTCACAACATCCCCGAGAGGCTTCCCGAGCCTGCCGGTGAGCTCGAAGGAATTTCCCAGTTGATCTGCGGGAATCTCCTTGGGCTGATCCTCACGGGGGGCACCGAATAAAAGCAGGCTGGACAGAAGGATGATCCGTTTCATAGGGATTCCGATATTTGGGTTTGGGTTGCGCATCTACAACGATACACCAGTGACCAGGGTTCAATCGAACAGGAACCACTGCTCAGGGCAGATTGGTCGTTGCGGATGATTGGGACCGCAACGTGGGATGTTTCATCGGGCATCTTTGACACCGTGCTGCGGGGGCTTGTTAGAGTGTTTCCTGATAGCTTTTCACTCGATCTGCGGGCTTCTTCCCGCGATGCCGTCCGCCCACACCATGGGAAATACAAACGTCCGCCTTTTCATCGCCCTTTTGTCCGGAATTCTGATTGGGGGTGGCCTTGGCTACCTGGTTTTCGGGACCGATTCTGCCCAAGCCGGTGTTGCACCGGGTTTGGATAGGGAGGCCGCAGGTTTGCAGGGGGACGATGAGAAGTCAGCTCACCGATCGGCAGAGTTGCAATCGGCTGGGGCCGAGGCGCTCAGGGCCCTGCCGGCCAAAGCAGAGACTGTGCAGGTGACCGATGGCGATGCCGCACGCCTTCTCGGGGAGAGTCAGACGCAAGCGGTAGAGCGAGAAGCGGGGGATGGGGCCATTTTTGGAAAGGTGGTGGATACGGAAGGGAAGCCGCTGAGAGGTGTGGTCGTGCGCTTGAAGGGTCGTACCAGCAGCAGGGCAGGGGACATCCGGGGCGGCTCCGGAACTGGAGAGCCTCCAGGAAACGGTACGTCGGGCCGCCCAGGGTTACTACGATCGCAAGGCGTTACGCTATCAGGTGACCACCAACGCGCAGGGCGAATACCGGGTCGAGGGTTTGGCGGATCGCGATTGGGGCCTTCGGGCGTATCTCGAGGGTTTCGAGGTGAAAGCGGATTCATCGGCAAGGCGCGTGTCGATCGGGATGCAAGTGGACTTCACCGCCCATGCGATTCATCTACTTCAAGTGGCCGTTTTGAAACCGGACGGCAGCGATGCAGAGCACGCACTCTTGTCGGTTCGTAGATTGGGTCGATCGCAGGGCTCTAAGAGTTACAAGTGGTCTTCTGACCAGGCGGCGCTCCGACTTTCTCCTGGACGTTATGGGGTGAGAGCTCATTCTCAAAGTCCCGCCAGCATGGAGCTCGAGGAACTAGCATCCGAAATTCAAAACGTCGTGGTTGAAGAGGGTAAAGAGCCGGAGGTCTTGAGATTGATCTTGGCCCCAAGGCTTGGCATCCGAGGAAGCGTACGGGCAAAAGGGGTGAGTTTGGCTTCGGACAGCCCCGTTGTTCTTTGGCAAACCATGCAGCCGGGCCACGAGGTGGACTTGAATGCCTTGGCGGGATCGGACAACGAAAAATGGGTTGAGCTGGGGGATGACTTTGTGCTTAACGATTTGGCCGAAGGGCGTTACGTGATCGGGGTCGCAAGGTCATGGACGACGCCCGTCGTGGATCACAAGGTGGTAGACGTGAACCAAGGTTTTGCTGAAGTGGTGCTGGAGCTGCCGGAAATAGATCGCAGCAAAATGATCAGTGTGACCGTGCTGGATCCCGATGGTCGCACCCTGTTGGACGTGGGGTTTTCGATTCAAACCAAACGGAAGAACAGTTCCAGTCCCAGGGGGCTGCAGGTTGGGCGCAGCAAGAGTGGTGAGTACCTCATCGACCTCCCCGCGCCCTTCCATACGAATTACTTCGAGCCCCAAGGCGAAGGTATGGACTTTTGGCTGGTTGCGAGCTTCTCTGAGTACGGTGCCCTGGAGGCGGAGTTGGATCGGGGCCAAACGCAACTCACGATGCGGTACTCCGCGCCAGCTAGCCTGGTCGTGAGTGCTCCAGGTTGCGCTGGAAGCGATTATGAGGGGCGGCTGCGTATCTATCTCGCAAAGAAAGTCGGCGCAGACCGCCGAGACCGCTTGGCCCCAGGCCGGGGAGATAAACTCAGTGGGGAGTATGCCTGGGAATGGAGCGGCCTCAGCCCTGGACCTACACCGCTTCGTTGCAACTAGCCCAAGGAATCACGCCCGGAATGTCCAGCGGTCGCAGGGTGAGCGTGGTGGAGGTCGAAGTTCGACCCGGGGAAAACCACATAGAGGTCACTGTTCCCACCCTCTACCCCCTGCGAGTCCATTGGGCAGATGCGGAAGTAGGGAACTCCCTGTCATTGACCCGGCTGGACGCGGAGCTTGGCGAACCCACACACTTTGGTAGTCCGGCCTTAGATCAGTTCGGGATAGCGGAATGGATGGACCTCCCCCCAGGCCGTTACATGCTGAGTCCGGGATCCCCGCCCGGGCAAATGATGGAGATCACCGTTCCATCAAGCGAAATCGAATTTGTGCCCAAGGCTATCAACGCTGTCAGGTTCACGGTCACCGATCCAGCGGGTGATCTTGCCGAAGCCGGAATCCAGACAGGTGATTTGTTGGTCGGTTACGAGGGGAAGCTATTTGATGATCAAGCCCAGCTCCAGCTGTTTTTGTCGGCGCTCGCACACAAGGCAACCGAACTTAGTTTCACAGTTCGGAGCGGCAACCGAGACTTGACCATGACAGTATCCGGCGCAGAGATAGGCCTCGCAGACCAATGGGGCGTGGCGCTAGTGCCTACTGCACGAGAGTGAAAGCGGTATCGGCGAGTAGGTGGCCAACTCACGGTACAGAGCCAGGGCAAAATCCGCTATTTCGACCACGTGTTCGGGGTTTGCCAGCCCGCACGATCGAAGCGGCGGATTTTGCTCTGGCTCTGTACCGCCTCGAAGGAAGTCCCATTGGCGGGTTCTCGGCCTCAAGGGCACGGGCCATGTGGACGATGAGTCAAGACGTGGTCCTTGCCTCCTCGGCCTGCGCAGGGTCTGCCGCCTGTATCCCATGAAATTCACCAAACAACAACTCGTCTTGCCCATCGCTCTGGTGGCCATCATTTGCGTCGCTCTGGCCTATCGAATGATCCCCCGAGAGACCGTGTCTAGCGCCCCATTAAGTCTGGAAGCGGAAGCCGTGGAAACCACGTTTCAATCGAGCCCCATACCTAGTCAGTTGCGTGCACCCGTTGAGGGGCAGCAAACTCCGGAAATGCTCGAGCCCGCCTCCACCGAAGAGGCAGACCTGCGCGAGGAGAAAACAAAGCAGGACGAGGGCGGTGTCTGCATTCGGGTTACGGACAGCGCCAATCATCTGGGTGAAGGACAGGGACTGGTCACGATCACAAGGGTAGAGCCTGAAACACCGGCCTGGTCCACAGAGGTCATACTGGTCAACAAAATGGCGCAGTTGGGAGAGATTCCGGAAGGCCGTTTCAATGTGGTTGTGAGCTCAAGCTCATTTCGGTGGAAACTGACCCAAAGCTTCACTTGGCCCAACCCGGATGGGGTACAGAACAACCAGTTGGAGTTAGACCTGGACGCGGCCGCGAAAAAGGCCAGCGAAAAACGAGCGATTGCGACGCTGCGAACGTTCGCGGCCGCCCAGCAGCAGATGCAAGCCAGCGCCGCGATCGACTGCGATGGGGACGGTGCAGGCCAGTATGGTTTCTTGGCGGAACTCGCAGGCATGAGCCCGATGCGCGTCTACGGAGTGGGTGGCTCCATGCGGGGCGGGCCCGAGGATCTCCTGAACCCGGCCTACCTGGCCCGCAGGTTCGGAGAGCTGCAAGCGGGCTCCCAATACGGATGCATGTTGGTGGAGGGCTACTGCTATCGGATCCACTTGCCCGCGATGGGCCTAGCGGCAGATGGACCCGTGACCGCCGTTTTCGAAGCACCCGGTGGGGGCGTTGGCCCGGACCCAGTCGACCCCTCCCTAGGAGAGAAGTTCTGGGGCGCCTACGCCTGGCCTGCCGACTCCAGCACCCCGGGTCGAGCCACTTTCTTCATGAACCAAGAAGCGGATGTGAGCAAGCGCTCCGGAGACCATCAAGTACCCTACGAAGGCTTGAACTCGGGCCCCGCATTCGACGCGGCCCTTTCATCCGAATCCCCGGGGGACATGCGCGCCCCCATGTCCTTTGCAGCCATGGGTATCCCAGCCAATGATGGCGGCATCTGGACCCAGGCAGGCAACTAACCTTCCGCGGAACGCACTCAGGTTTTGTGTGCGATTGGGTGTCCCTCGCACGATCGAAACGGCAGATTTTGCCCTGGCTCCGTATCCCCAGTTTTCGACCGGTGCAATCACAACCCTGTGAGTTCCACAGCGTGCCCCCAAAGTGGGTTCTTGGGGTGGGGGCGGATCTCCAGGAGTGCTTTTGGTTCAGACCAATCAAGCGGAATCGGTGTACGTAGGCTGGCCGCGGATGCTGGGCACCAGTGTTCAATGAGTTTGAACATCTTGTCGTATTCGCCTCCCCAAAGGGGTTTCATGCATTCGAACGCAAGGTCGTTTGTCGCCCGTTCGATCGGCCAGTCCCTGGATTCCATCGAAAGGAAACCGGGCAGGGAGAGAGCTTCGAGTGCCTCCGTTTTGGTCTTGAATTCGTCGATGAGTGTGTGCTCGACTGCGGCCGCGGTCCTTGTACTCAGTTGGGCTTGTGCGCTGGCGACGTCCGCGTCGTTTGCTCCTGCTGCCCGCAAGAGCGCCGGCACCGCCACGGCGAAGGCCCACGCGTCCCATGGGGCGAGCGTCTTTGGTGGCATGCTCAGGACCTCTTGCATGTCCTCGGCAAGAGCGCGCCGCAACTTCCGGTCAAGGAGGTCAGGCAGGGCGAGCAGACTGGGGACGAGCTGGCAGGCTTCGTCGTAAGGCTTTGTAGTGCTCTGGAGAAGCGCCTCGCGCTCGACGGACGCAAGGGTCCGTAGGGAGTGAAGCTCCGAGTCTCTTGGTCGGGTCCACGTATCTTTCTCCAGGAGATGTGCGACCCGCCCATGGCGTTCCAGCGCCGCCTC
>JAAETM010000182.1 GCA_024228395.1 bacterium
CTGGGCCCGCCGGTTCCAATCGTTGGGGGGGCGTACCCTTGCACTGACAAAGGTCACCAGTGGCACGCCGCGATGTCCATGTCCGATGTGTCGGGGCCACTCTTCCGGTGGCGTGGTCCCTTTACCCAGCGCGTGCAGTAGGGCGGCATAGCGTACCTGTGGATCCGGGCTTAGTTTTGCCGCCTGTTCCAGGGTCAGCAGGGAGTGGATGCCGGAGTCTATCTCCGGATGGTACTTCTCCGGCTGCGGGATGCCGAACAGTCGGTCCAGCTCAGGGATGATTGCTACCAGGGCCTGGCAGTTGCGGAGCTCCCGAAAGAACAGGTCCGGCCGCTCCCCCTGTAGTGCCTTGGTCAGCTCCGCGAAGATGCGTTCCGGCACCAGTTGGTCAAGATTGCCCTGCCGTGCCATCTTCTTTACCAGTTCACGGGTCTCGTCGGCGATCCTGAATCCCAGGGTGTGGTAGCGGCTGGCAAAGCGGGCCAGGCGCAATACCCGGATTGGATCCTCGTGAAAGGCCGGGGTGTGACGCAGGATGCGCTGTTCCAGATCCTGCTGGCCACCGCATGGATCGATGATGTTGCCATCCCGGTCCAGGGCCATGGCGTTTATGGTCAGGTCCCGGCGCGTCAGATCCTCCTCCACCGAAACCGTGCCGTTGCCCGGTGCGCTGCGCTCGCTGCGCGGCAGGGCGTACTCCTCCTTGGTCTTGGGGTGGAGGAATATTGGAAAGTCGCGCCCAACCTGCTGGAA
>JAAETM010000183.1 GCA_024228395.1 bacterium
TCACTCGGGATGCAGTTCCAGGGTGACCAGGTCGTTCGCGCCGAGTTCGACGTGCACGGTCTGCTCCAGGGTGGCATGGCCGGGCAAGGTGACACGCAGAACGTATTCACCAGGTTCCATGGGGGAACTGAGCTTTGGGGGGGCGCCCACGGTGATGAGTGTGCGTGGAATGTAGCGAATGCCGACGGCACCGCCCCCGGAGTAGGGCATTGGCAGGTGCTGCCAGGCTACGCTACCGGGCTTCTTTACGGCTATCTCTGCGGAGGTTCGGGGCTCCACGGGGCCCGAACTGATGACTTTGATTTTCATAGTTCCCCACTCGGAGGTAGTCAGGTTACGGTCTGCTGTGGAGCCTGCGGTCAGTGTGATTTGGACGTCTTTGTCGATCAGAATGAACTTTTCGGTACCGCTAAGGGTTAGGTGCAGGGTGTACTCACCGGGCATCAGACCTGAGAGTGTCAGCTGCGCACGTCCGAATTTGCTCAGGGTGGAGTCGTCGCACTTGGGGGCGTAGCGGCACCCGTTGTGGGTCATGCTCGAAACCTTGAGGCGCGCACCATCGGGTAGTTCGAATTGGTCGATGCGCAGCACGATTGTGCCCAGGGTGGAGGGCGTGCGCGAGATTTGTAGGGTCATGGAGCCCGAGGCGTGACCAGCCTTCAGGGTTCCATAGAAGTCGCTAGGTGTGGAGTGGGCAGGGCCTTCCAGGAAGAGGGACGCGTCGGATTGGAACAGGAACGTGGAGGTCGTCGGCAGGATAAACTGCGCGTGGCTAATCCATTGCCCAGGCACGTCGTGGGGAAGCGGAGGATCGTCCGAATCGATGGATTCGTAGGCCAGGTCCATGAAGTCTCCGAGGGCCTTGTCATAGACCTCATTTCCGCTTTCGTGGGTGGTGCATTCCTCCTGGTAGTCGCTGCCCCCATCTACGACGTCACCCGCATCGATACGTGTACATTGGATCGCCCAGGGCAGGTTGAAAGCACCTTTTTGCACCTTGGTTTCTACTCGGACAATGAGCGCATCCACGGCAAGCACCACCGACTCTTGCCCCGTTTCATAGGTGTTTTCCCCACGGATAGGCAGGGCCCATTGCGCGGCTTCCTTGGCACGCGGACGGACATGCAGCACGTAGGATCCCACAGCTAGTTTTGGCAAGCGGAACAATCCGTGCTCGCCGGTGCGCGCCCCGGGGGGGAATGGGAAGATGCCCGCGTTTGGTATCTCCGGTGTGGCGACAACCAGCACATCTTTCAGGGGTTCGCCAGTGAGCAATTCGACCCTACCTGCGATGGAGCCAAATTTGGTTATTGGGGTCAGGTCCGTCCTGGCATCGGATTCGGAGGTTGTTCCGGCGAGGAGCCGGTGACCCACAGCAGCGTCGAGTGGTTCTTGGAATTCTGAAAGGGGCTCCGCAACCTGCACCCCCGTCGACGCAGCTTGTTTATGTAGGGGTTCGAAAGCCTTGGACCGTTGAGTTTCACCACCCAATCGCCACCCGGCGAGGCCAGCCAATACGAGCACAGACAAACCGACGCCCATCACCAAAGTCCTGAAATGCAAAACCATATGAGATTAGCGTAACGCAATAGCGTGCCCCGCAGCGGGTCAAGTGCTCCGAAATGAAGCGCGTTTGGAAATGGGTTCCGGGTATGGGGGTGTGGCGTGGTGTGATTTGGTAGGGAGCATGGGAAGTGGGGTACCTTTTTATATGACGAGATCACTAGATTCGACAAATGGAGCAGGTTTGAAAGGGTTGGTAATGATTCTGGGAGCCCTTGGGGGCACCCATGCCCATGCCCAGGTGGCGGAACCATTTGCTGCGGGAGTTCGATGGTCGCACGACCCTGGAGGCGGTCCGGACTGGATTGCGGAAGAGGTTTCTTTCGCGGGACGAGATCAATTCGTCTGGAGCCAAGCGGGTGGCGTTGGAGCGCACTCGGCCTTGCTGCGCAGCGATGGGGGCGTGGCGTTGGTAGACCGTGAAGAGGCCCTTCTAACAGGGGCTTCGGCTGTCCGCCGCAATGCAAGCGGCGAGCGTGCAGACCGTGTCTTCTCTCTCTTGCAAACAAACATGGGTGGTCAGGGTTTGCGCAGCACCGAAGTGCACGCCTACGCGCCCTTTGATACCAATCGCAACGTGGACATGCCTTCGATTTGGAGCCACGACATGGGCGCGCTCACCCTGGGTGAACCCTATCTGGAAACCGATCGTGCCGGTTCGATTGCCGTGGCTTCGATTTGGTTGTCGGGTCAGAATGCCGTGCAGGTGGATGTGTTGGATGGCACCAATGGTGGTTTGCTAGCGACGGGCATCCTGCCGGGGTTGGCTTTGAATTCGGTGCGCGTGTCGGCGGATGGATCCCACATCGCGATCGCTGCTGGGTTGGACTTCTACGTGTTGGATGCACAGGTTCAAGTACTCCATCACGAGCCCATCACTTCCACGTTATCAGACCTGGCGCTCTCCGCTGATGGCTCGGTGATCGCTGCCTCTGGAATGGCTGGAACGCGATTGTGGCAGGCCCAAGCCATGGGGTATACCCAGTATCGCTGGATGCCGGCGCATCCTCAGAGTTCTACGGCGCAGCAGACCATTTCGGTTGAAGTGGATCTCAGTGACGATGGTTCCATCCTGGCGGTTGCCCAGTGGAGCTTCGTGGGAATGAAAGAGACCGCTTTCGAGCTTTGGGACACCGTGCTTGATGTGCGTTCCTTCCGGGAGGTGCAACCGGGTGGTCTGAATGGCATGCAAAACCTCCCGACGCAAGCCCGGGTGACACCCGATGGCAAGCGCGCAGCCTTTGCCGTCTGGGGCAACGGCGTCGATCCCGAAGTGTTGTTGGTGGATCGGGACAGTGCCACGATCGTGCAAGGCTTCGACCTGCCTGGTAGCGCGCTGGCCTTGGATTTGGATGGTACCGGGACACGCGTGGCGGTCGCTCACAAGCTGAACCACGCACAAACCTTTCATTCCCGGGGTGCATTCGTTTTGCTCGATAGTGGGGAGCGCGAGATCCAAGTGGTCAGCGCCACGCGCCCTGGCCATGGGCTGCACGTGGCCGCCGGACATTCGGGGGCTGGCATTGTGCTATTTCTCCTGGGGCAACCCTCCCAAGGTGCGCAGGTGCAGGGGGTCTCTGGCATGTTGTTGCTGGATCGTTCCCGGCTGGCGGTGCGCGCAGTTCCTGCTGATTTGAATGGGGGAGCCCAGGTTTCCCTGCAGGTGCCCACAAACTGGCCTTTGCCTGAACTTCCCTTCGCCTTCCAGGCGGCCTTCCGACTCCCCGCGGGCACCGCATTGACGGATTCAATCGTCGAGCCGATCTGCCTGCATTGATCCCCGCTTGAACCAAGGCGGATCCGGGGGAGAGGATTGACACGATTCACTTCGCAGCATTCCTTTCCCATGGCCTTGTCTTGCTCCGCACGGAGGCTATTCCCAAGCTGGGACACCGGGTGCGTCCCTTTTCGAGAAGGGGCCACGATTTAGTGGACTTGGAAGACGGATTTTGGGTGCCAGGCTTCAGATGCCAGGGACCGGTCACCGATACCTTTGGAGCTTTCCCTGTCCGACTCGTTCAGCGAGTGGGCTAGCCATTCTCATCCAAGAGTACATCTAGTGACCCCCAGCACCACCAAACGCAACCTGATCATAGAAGACGTGATCAACGCCCTTTATGCAGATGGTATCGAAGGCGGACCGCAAGGCAACCTCCGCAACCAAGTGAAGCGTCTGCATGTGGAATTGGGACGTCGTAAGGCCTCCACTTTTACAAAGAAGCTGCTCAACAGCTTGACCGAGAGTCCCGATGAGTTGGTGCAACTAGAAGCGCTGATCATGCTGGGTTTCGCTCACCCTGATGTGGCGCGTAAGCATCACATCGCCCTCGGCCCGGAAGGCCGGAGACTGGGCGTCCTGCTAGAGAAGGCCGGCCGGCCGGATCGGGCCAAGGAAGTCCTCGAGCTTCTTTGTGAGTATGCTCCGGAAGACCGCACCATGGAGATCGAACTGGCGGGCATCATGCGCCGCGCTGGCAATACTGAAGAGCTGATAGAACGCTATTTGGAGAGGGCCCAGAAATATATGGGAAAGGGCGAGAGCAAGCTCGCTTTACCCTGGTTGCAGGAGGCCTATGCACTCGATCGTTCCCGCACAGATGTCTCAGCCTTGATTCTAGATGCGCGCTATCATCAACATCACCGGTTGGTCTCATCACGCAGCAATCGGCGTTTTGCCAGTGCTTCCCTTCTGATACTCATTGTCGCTGTCGGCCTCGGTTATCGGGAAAGCAAACTGCACAATCGCTACATATCCATACCATCAGCGGACGAGACCAATGCCGTATCCATGGCGGCCCGTTTAGGGTCGTTGCGGCTCTTCCAGGATGAGAATCCATATTGGTTGGGTACCTCCCGCGTAGAGCTTGAAATTGGAACTCTGGTGGCAATAGAGCAGGAGATATTGGCCGATAAGGTGGAAGCCAAAAAGGCTGAGGCTCAGCAAGTGGTGGACAAGGCCGGTGAGGCAAACCATTTCCGCCAAATAGGTTTGCAGTGTTCAGATCGGGGCGAGTTTGGCAAGGCTCTCCTGCAATTCGAGAAGGCGCTTGAAGTGGCGCCTGAGAACTGGGAACACGCTGGCTCCACAGGGCGTGATGTTGCCGCCATTCGTAAGTTGGAGTCCAGTCAATGAGCTTCCTGTCGAGCCTAACCTCCAAAAAGAGGATCCGGACAGCCCTGAAGCGGCTTGGCCAGGAGGCTTCCGCCGAAAACTATATTACTGTGGCCCGTGAACATGTGGTCGCCGGCAACCTGCAGGACATTCTGCGCGTTTGCAGTGAAGGCTTGGTGCTGCACATGGGCAATGTGGAATTGATGCGCATCGCGGAGCGGGCACGCCAGCTGCAGCTCGATTCGCGCATCAACACCTTGCGCAAGGATCTGGCCCTATCACCGCGTCCTGCCCTTTGGCGTGAGCTGTGCGACGTATTGCTCGAGTGTGGCCGTTTGAACAGGGCCGAGGAAACTGCAGAACAGTGGTGGAAGCAGTCTGGTGGCGGAGAAGCGACCTACTATCGTGCCCGCGCACGGGCTTCCCTGTTCTCCAATAGTTGCAAAGCCGCCGATGGCAAAGCAGCTTGGGAATTTGCTCTGACCGCCGTGCGAGAAATGCCGGGGGATACGCGTCCGCTCGAAGTTCAGTACGACGTGGCCAACTCCGTGGGCGCGTGGGCCGACTCGCGCAAGGTATTGGCATGTATCTTGGAGATTTCCCCGGGTCACCCACAACACGAACAACGCTTTCGTGACGCTTCCCAGCGCGCGCACGACTCCAAATCCTTGCTCGCGGGTTTGGCCGAAGCGGAAGCCACCGGGCACTTGGTCGACAGTACGGATGCGGGTATCTCGCAGAGCAGCACTTCGGTTCGTCCTCTTCTCAAGCGCTTGGGTAATGACCCGGATGTGAAAGCCGTCGTTTTCCAAAAGGGAGGCACCGCGCTGGTGCAAGGACTGCACGGGGGTACGGCTGATCGTACCGCCAGGGCGATCCGTGATGTTGGCATGGCGACCCGCGCAGGCGCCCGCCGCATCGGGCTCGGCCGCTCCCTTGAGATCTCGGTCGAAGGTGACTTTGGAAGTCTCCAGATCGCTCTGGGAGCCACCGGTGCCGCCGCGTGCTGGAACCAGACCTACATGAAACCCGAACACTCCGAAGCCTTGCATTGCATCGCAGGCAGCGCTGGCATGAACCCGGAAGGTGGGGTGTGAGGAGTATCCTAAGCAACATGGCCCAGTATCAGGGCGTGGAGTCCGCATCCTTGGTTTCCTTGGACGGCGTGCTAGTTCTCAGTGTGTCGGGCGACAATGCCGACCCTTCGCGAGACATCCATTCCGATCATGATTCTCAAGGTATTCAAACTCTTGCGGCCCTGGCCTCCGGTTGGGTCGGACAGATCATTCGTGCCGTGGGGCAGCTCTCTTGGAATCGGCCTTGTCGTTACGTGCTCAAGGCTTCTGAGAAGACCCTGGTAGCGCATGTCTTCGATAGCAGTTTTTTACTACTGGTCATCGAACCAGCAATCGATCCCGAAGTGACACGTTCCCTCATGGATCAAGCCGTTCATCAACTCATGGGACACATGCAAGCAGGAGGGGGACCAGGAATTGGCGCCCCTAGCGCTTCTGAAGCTCCGAACCCGCTGGGATTGTTCCCAGTTCAAAACCCACCCACTTCCGGCACGCTCGCGTCGGATGGACCCCTCACAGAATCAGCAGGAGAAGGCTGAAACCACAATGGTGCAAATTAACTTCGCTCAAAAAAGCGTCAGCGTCAAAGTCGTGTACTACGGGCCCGGTATGTCGGGTAAGACTACGAACTTGGAGGTCGTTCACCAACGGGCTCCTGATTCGAGCCGTGGGGACTTGACCAGTATCTCCACCGATGGGGATCGCACCCTGTTCTTCGATTTCATGCCCTTGGACTTGGGCACGGTCGCGGGGATGCACACCCAGTTCCAGATCTACACGGTTCCCGGTCAGGTGTACTACAACTCCACGCGGAAGCTAGTGTTGCAGGGCGTGGACGGCGTGATCTTCATCGCCGATTCCGGCGCCGATATGATGGCGGAGAACCTGGAATCCCTGGCCAACCTGGAGGAAAACCTGGCGGAGTATGGCAAGGGTATGGCCGACATGCCCATAGTCATCCAGTACAACAAGCGCGACCTGCCCAACGCCTTGTCGGTCGCGGAATTAGACGCCAAACTGAACAAGTACGGGGCTCCGACCTTCGAGGCCGTGGCCAGTTCCGGTCAGGGCGTGTTCCCAACGTTGAAGGCGCTGGCGGCCTGCGTTTTGGAGTCGATCCATGATCCGCAGAGTGGTGGTGCCAAGGCTCCAGCGCAATCCGCACAGGGTGCACCCATTGCGCCGGCAGCGCCCGCGCCTCCAGCCCCCGCATTTGGACAAGTACCGCAAGCGCCAATCGCCCAGCAGCCAGCACTTCCCCAGTCCCCTGCACCGATAGCCCCTGCCGCAGTGCCGATGGGTGGAGCACCGCCCGCATTCTCAGCACCGCCCCCCATGGGCGCCCCCGCCCAGGCACCGCCCCCCATGCCCCCCCCCCCCCCGGTTCCGCCCCCCATGGGCGCTCCCGCGCACGCCCAGGCTCCCTTCCCGAGTTCCGCGCCGACTGCGATGGGTCCCTCCACGGCGCCCGCCGTACGGTCGATGGGTTCAGGTCCGTTGCCTGGGCATCAGACCCCCACAGCGCCGGCACCTGCTCCTTCGACCGGTGGACTATCCATGGCCCCGTCGATTCCTGCGCCTGAACAGCAGCAAGTTGGTCAGCCGATTCCGCCGCAAGCGAATGCTCAGGCCATGTATCAGCAGAGCCACTCCCATGCTGTTGGACAGCCGGTTGCTCAGCAGGCTCCGACATTCCCATTGCCGACAGCTGCTCCCGGTGCAGGTGTGCCCACGGCGCCTCCTGGTCAAATGATGGGAGTTCCTGGACAGTCCGCTGCACGCCCGGTGGCCCCGCGTCCGGCTCAGCAATCCACCCGTCTAAAGCCGCGCACTCAGCAACAGGTCAAATCAACTCCGGCTTCACAGGGGCTTGGCAAGGTCAAGTGGCTGTTCTTGAGCCTAGTAGTGCTCGGTGCGGCCGGTGCTGGAGCTGCTTACTTCTTGGGCTACATCACAATCTAAGGGAGGAACTGACTTATGAACATATCCGATGCCAAACTGCGTGAGGACCGTCTGGTCTTCTATTGCAAGGATGTGGCGCGTCTCGATGAGGAGCTTGATAGTTTCCTGGAACTGTCCAGTGCACGTTGCGCGCTGTTGATCGATTGCGAGGGGCACCTGGTGACCCGTAGAGGTGATGCTGCTCAAGATGCGGTCGAGTCCCTCTCCGCCTTGACCGCAGGTTCCTTCGCTGCAACGCGCCAGATGGCGCAAATGCTGGGGGAGGAACACTTCAACACACTCTTTCATCAAGGAGCACAGCAGTCCATTCAGGTTTCCCTGGTGGGTGGCCGGACCCTGCTCGCCATCTTATGGGATGGTCGGACGAACCTGGGTTTGGTGCGCTTCTATGCCACAGAAACGGTGAAGCGTCTCGTTTGCGTTTTCGATGAGCTCTCCCAGCGCGCGCCAGAGCCGAATGACGAAAAGATCAGCGATGACTTTGGAAGTGCGGCCGCAGCTGCACTCGACGACCTCTTTTAGTCGAGGCGCGCGACGCGATCGCACCATCACACGCGGTGATGTTTGCAAAAAACGACGGTCGAGCAAGCGAAAGCGTGCTCGACCGTGTTGCTTAGTTGTTGTTTTTTCGCGTGCGAGCAACATTGTGCGCAGGTCAATTCACATTTTTGGGAAGAGCTTTGACGCATGCATGCTCGTGTGCGTTTGTGTGCACGCCAATCCTGCGCGCTGTTGTAAAGCGCTTTGAAAAAGAGGTTTGCGCGTCGTCGTCCCAGTGGTGGAGGTGTGAAGGTTGATGGAAAGCACACGTGTTTTTGTGAGCGTTTGGAACAACATCATGGGGTGATTGCAAAAAACTTCTCAAAAGACTGGAAAGGTCGCCGGAAATTCTACCGAATGAGAACATGATGTCGTGGATTCCTACTTAGGCCCAATAGGGCTCACAAACCCCGACCCCCCACGGGGTCCATCGGAGATTTCTCTCATGGCAAAGAAGAAAGCGACCCGCAAAAAAGCCACCAAGAAAAAGGTGACTAAGAAGCGTGCCACTAAGAAACGTGCTACCAAAAAGCGCGCAACTAAGAAAAAGGCAACCAAGAAGAAGGCCAAGAAAAAGGCCAAGAAAAAGGCCACCAAAAAGAAGGCCACCAAAAAGAAGGCTACTAAGAAGCGCGCTACCAAAAAGCGGGCAACTAAGAAGAAGGCAACCAAGAAAAAGGCTAAGAAGAAGGCCGCCAAGAAAAAGGTGACCAAGAAGAAGGCCAAGAAAAAGGCCAAGAAAAAGGCCAAGAAAAAGGCCACCAAGAAGCGCGCCACCAAGAAAAAGGCCACCAAGAAGCGTGCCACCAAAAAGCGCGCTACTAAGAAGCGCCGGTAGTTCTCAAGCTCGGATGCGCTAAGCGAATCTCCTATGAGCATCCGAGGGTCATGACCCCTCGGAAGCTCCGCTGGAGGCCCAATCCCAAGGATATTGGCCTTTTCAGCGTGGTTAGGGCCCTAGCGCGACCCAGTGCGACCCTGAACGACTTCGATCTCGGGAGTCGGGCACTGGCCAGGCGGTAACGCCTGCCACCCCTCAAAGAGATACGAGCGGTAGTCTGCGCGGGATAAGCGCATCCCCAAAACAGGGGCCAGCAACGCCTTGAGCGATGCTGGCCCCTGTCATATCAATACGGAGCCACGTACTTTTCCGCCACAATGCAGGAAGGGCGAAGCACCTGTGTGCTGGCCTTGGTTTTACCTATTTGGCCTTGGCTGGGACTTCGATGCGGGGGAATAGGGCCTCGGGCGTTCCCAGGGGGGCGCCGGCTTCTAGGGTTCGCCAGGTTCCTTTTTCGGGCACGCCGGGCCAGGGCTGATCGGCGACTTGGCCTTGCATGCCTAGCATATCCCAGAGCTCCTGGGCTTTTCGCGGCATGAAGGGAGACATCCAGCGGGAGACCCAGGCGATCCATTCGCACAGTGTGTTGAGGGCGCTGGCGGCTCTGGCGGGGTCGGTCTTGCGCATGGCCCAGGGTTCGGTCTTTTGCATGAAGACGTTGCCGGCCGTGGCGTTGGCGAGCAGAGCATGCGCGGCCTGGCGGAAGCGGAAGTCCTGGATGGCGATGGCTGGGTCGGAGATCTCGCCGCAGTCGCCGAGCATCAGTGCATCCATTTCGTTCATGTGCTCGGGGGACATGGCGGGAATCTGGGCGTCGAAGTTCTTGGCGATGAATTTGAGCACCCGTGTGGCCAGGTTGCCGATGTTGCCGGCGAGCCCGGAATTGATTGTCAGCGCCATCTGTTCCAGGCTGAAGACCGAGTCGGCGGTCTCCGGCAAGGTCGTGATGATGTAGAAACGCACCGCTTCCCGGTCGTACTTCTCAAAGAAAGCGTCCAGGTCGATGGTGCGACCATCGGAGGTGCTGAACTTGCCCTCTTCCATGTTGTAGAACTCATTGGCGGGCACAGCCCAGGGCAGCACGTACTCCTGCTTGGTACCCCACAGCATCGAGGGGAAAACCAGGCAGTGGAAGGGGATGTTGTCCTTGCCGAGGAAGTGCACCAGGCGGGTTTCCGGGTCTTTCCACCAGAGCTTCCATTCGTCGGGAGTGCCGCGTTCCGCCATCAATTGCTTGGTGAACGAAACGTAGCCAATCGGCGCATCGAACCACACATAGAGCATTTTCCCCTCTTCGCCGTCGGCCATGTTGGCCGGCACCGGCACGCCCCATTTAAGGTCGCGCGTGATCGAACGCGAGGGCACGTCTTTCAGCAGGTTCTGAATGAAAGCCGACACGTTGGACTTCCACTTGTGGTCCTTGATCCAGCCGCCGATGTAGTCGTCGCGCAGCTTGGGTAGGTCCAGGTACCAGTGGCGCGTGGAGCGGTTTTCCGGCTTGGAACCACACTGCTTGCAGGATGGGTTTTTGAGCTTGAGCGGGTCGATCCAAGTGCCACAGTTCGGGCATTCATCGCCGCGCGCGTTTTCGTCGCCGCACACGTAGCAGGTGCCGCCCACGTAGCGGTCGGCCAGGAACATCTCGTCCTTGGCGCAGTAGAGTTGGGTGGTCTCCTTCTTTTCCAGGTAGCCGCTCTCGCTGAGCTGCCGGAAGAAGTCCTGCGCCGTATCCTCGTGCTGTGGGCACTCGCTGGTGCCGGAGAAGATGTCAAATTCGATGTGCAAGGAGTCGAAGAAGCTCTTGATGTCCTTGTTCCAGCCCTTCACGTACTGCGGGTAGGGCTCGCCTTGTTCGTCGGCTTTGAGAGTGATGGCCACCCCGTACTCGTCGGTTCCGCAGATGGAGAGCACGTCCTCGCCCAGCATTCTGAGGGTTCGGACATAGACATCGGCGGGCAGATACACCCCGGCAATGTGGCCGAAGTGAATGGGGCCGTTGGCGTACGGCAGGGCACTGGTGATCAGATAGCGGGTCAAGGGAGATCCTCCTGGGGGCAAGGATTCTGGAGGAAGGGGCCCCGAAACGCCAGCTTCGAGCGGATTCCTGGGTATTGGCAGTGGGACAGGGCCCGATAGCACCCGAAATCCGTCAAGAACTCAGTGCTTCGGGCTCCAGGAATTCCAAAGGGCGTCTCCGGCGCATAGAATGCTGCGCCCATGGGCCCAGGCAAAACACCGCGCCCGGCCCCCAAAAGACCCCCGATCAGATATGGACAACTACCAAGCCCTCGACTTTTACGAACTCGACGATCAATTTTCTGAAGAGGAGCGCATGGTGCGAGATGCGGTGCGCTCCTGGGTGGGCGAGCGCTTTTTACCCGGTGTGTTGGAGAACTGGGAGGACGCGGTCTTCCCCATGGATTTGGTGCCCGAACTCGGAGAGTTGGGCGTCTTCGGCCCCACGGTTCCTGAGGAGTACGGCGGAGCCGGCCTGAACGGTGTCTGCTACGGCCTGATCTGTCAGGAACTTGAGCGCGGCGATTCTGGTCTGCGTTCCTTCGTTTCGGTCCAGGGTTCCCTGGTCATGTACCCGATCTTCACCTACGGCAACGAGGAGCAGAAGCGCGAGTGGCTGCCCCAGTTGGCTTCCGGCAAGGCTATTGGCTGCTTCGGCTTGACCGAGCCTGACTTCGGCTCGAATCCGGCTGGCATGCTGACCACCGCTGTGCGCGACGGCGACGACTGGATCATCAACGGCCGCAAGATGTGGATCACCAACGGCACCTGCGCTGATGTGGCCATCGTTTGGGCCCGCGCGGAAGAAGGCATCGTGGGTTTCACGGTTCCGACCAACCTGAAGGGCTTCTCCGCTCCGGAGCAAAAGCACAAATGGAGCCTGCGGGCTTCGACTACCAGCGAATTGGTGCTTGAGGACGTTCGCGTTCCCAACTCCATGCGCATGCCTGGTGCCAAGGGGCTCAAGGCTCCGCTCGGTTGCCTGACCCAGGCGCGTTACGGCATCTCTTGGGGCGCTGTCGGCGCCGCCCAAGCTTGTTACGACGAGGGCCTTTCCTACTCCAAGGAACGCATCGTATTCGACAAACCCTTGGCGGGTTTCCAGTTGGCCCAGCAGAAGCTGGCTGACATCGCGACCGACATCACCTTGGCTCAACTTCTCGTGCTGCGCCTCGGCCGCCTCAAGGACGAAGGTCGTTTCACTGCCCAACAGGTCTCTATGGCCAAGCGTAACAACGTGGCTATGGCCATGAACACGGCGCGCAAGGTGCGCGACATGTTGGGAGCCAATGGTATTAGCCTTGAGTACAACACCGGGCGTCACATGCTGAACCTGGAGTCGGTCTTCACCTACGAAGGCACCCACGACATCCATACCCTGGCTTTGGCCCATGAGCTGACCGGGATTCCTGCTTACCGGTAGATACGGCGGTACCCCCCGGTCAATCAATGACAGCCAGGGGTCCGACGCCGAATCTACCTTCCCTTCGCGGAAGGTTTTCGATATAGTCCCCTCCACATCACTGGTTTCGCACCCGAGGCCAATACGATCATATCCCTTTCCACTCACCAGACCATGCTGAACCGCATCCTCAAGGCGATCAACCAAGTCCTCCCCGCTCCCGCAATCCACGCCCACTGCGACGGCCCCTGTGGCATCTACGACCCCGCCTCCGCTCGCATCGCCGGTGAGGCCGTTCTGTCGATGACCAAGAAGCTCCTGGCCATCGACGTGCCCGCCGCCGACGACAAGGCCGCCTACGCCAAGTACCACAACACCTTCGCGCGCTACATCGCCATCAAGGAAGAGCAAGCGCACCTGGCCAAAACCGAGCTGCTCGTATTGTGGACCGACTACTTCAAGCCGGTTCACCTGGAAGCCCACCCCGACCTGCATGATGTTTTCTGGCAGGCTGCCAAGGAATGCTCCTCCGCCAAGGTCGAGTTGTCCCTCGAGCACGCTGAGAACCTGATGGCACACATCGAGAAGATCCACAACATCTTCTGGAGCACCAAGGGTCGCGAAGTGACCTACTACACCGCCAGCTAACCGGTGAGTTGTTTGCCCGACACTGGGCAGTGCAAGCCCCAAGGCCTCGCATCGTGTTCCGCACGGTTTGCGGGGCTTTGGTTGTTGAGAAGGCTGCGCAGGTTCCGGGTTGTGGGGGAGTCCATGGCGCCGACCTTGGTGAATGGGCAGGGCGTGTTGGTGGACCCGCGTGCGTTTCGGATGCAGGTTCCCGAGGTGGGGGAGTTGGTGCAATTGCGCGATCCGCGGGAGCCGGGGCGCTTGCTGGTGAAGCGCGTGGTGTCTGTGGAGGAGGGCGAAGTGTTCGTGCTGGGGGACAATCCGGAGAAGTCCACGGACAGCCGGGAATTCGGATTGGTGGCCCTGGACATGATCCTGGGGGGGGTCGTGTGCACTTTCTCAGGTTGAATTGACTTCGAATAGGTCAAGGCGACCCGGAGCTTGCAGGTTTTTGGCGGGTGGGTAGGGTGTTGGACTCAATGTCCGATCTCCCCTGAATCGCTGAGGTTCACCGTGAAACTGCTTCTAGCTCCTATCTTGTTCTCTGCCCTCTTGCTGGGTGCCTGCTCCAATCCCCCTCAATCCTCAGAGTCTGCTCCGCAGGCCGATCCGTCCGAGGCCACCGAGGCCACCGTTTGGAGATCTACCGAAACCGCTCCGAAGGCGAGTCATGGCCAGCCTGTCGAGCTGTTCGGCAAGGTGCTCGAGACCATGCAATCGGGCGGTTACACGTATGCCCTTTTGAACACGGACAAGGGGCAGGTTTGGACTGCGGGATCGGTACCCAAGCTGGCCGTGGGCGACCAGGTCATTGCTAGTGAGCTGACCCCCATGAGGGATTTCCCGAGTTCCACCTTGGATCGTACGTTCGAGATGATCTACTTCTGCAACAAGATGCGGGCTACGGGTGCACAGTCACCGGTCGAGGAGGTCGCAACGGCTCCTGTGCAAGTGGAGAAGGCCGAAGGGGAACAGACGGTTGAGCAGATGTTCACCGGGAAGGAAAAATTTGTCGGCAAGCAGGTCACGCTTCGCGGAAGGGTTGTCAAATTCAGCGCGGCCATCATGGGTAAGAACTGGATTCACCTTCAGGATGGAAGCGGCGGAGAAGGGACGAACGACCTGACGATCACTACCGATCAAACGGTGGTGGTGGGGGATGCGGTTACTGTGGTTGGTATCCTGGTCGCTGATAAGGACTTTGGTTACGGATACAAGTACGCGTTGATTATCGAGGATGCGCAGGTGACCGTCGACTGAGCAGGGAGGGTGAAGTCGCCAACGATGCAAGAGCGCTCCTTCCTTAGACCTTCGCGGGACGCTTCTCTTGGGGTTTTAGGGCTTCGAGTTCGGCTTCGAAGAGCGCGGTGGGGCGGTCGATGAAGTCCTGGGTTTCCAGTTCGCCTTCTTTGCGCTTGGCCAGCAAAGCCCGTTGAGCCTGGTAGTCCAAGTTCACCACTCCCGCACGACTCTGCATGAGGCGCCAGGCGCGGCGGCGTTCAATGCAGAAGAGCACCATTTGTCTAGACGCGATGTGGTAGCGCACGCCGCCCTTGCCGTCATCGGTTTCAAAGTAACATCCGAAATCGGGCACGAATGCAAAGTGCTCCGGGTCCAGCACATGGCGCTGCACCACATCATCTTGGGTGATGCGCAGCAACAGATCTTCCAGACGTACAAGCCCATCCACGCTCCTGGTGGGTTTCAAGTGACGACGGAAGCGCGCTTCGGTTGTTGCCCAATGGGCGACCGTATAAGCCTTGGCCTCAGTCGTCCCCTTGGGCTTTTTCTGCATCCAATCGCGGTCCACGTTGGGGTTGCCCTTCAGGTCGATCGTCTCGACGAAGGTTTCGCCCAAGGACGGGTTCCAAGTGAACTCGGGCATGCCACGTGAATCCCGCACCAGTCCAGCTTGCACCGAGGCCAGATCATCGGGCACACCGTGCTCGGGCATGCAGGATGTGTAGCACTGGAAGAAAGCGGTGCCACGATATTCGAGGCCGTCGAGTGCGGCCTTGAACAACTTGGGCATGTTGGCTGCCGAAACCTGCGCCACGTAAGGGGAACCGTGTCCGCCCAGGAAGCTCTCTGCCACGCCCTTCTTCTCGGTCATCTTGCCCTGGGTCGCAGCGCCATACTGGTTCATGTCGCTACCTCCCAGCATCGGCGTGGAGTCGGAGTTCTGTCCACCGGTGTTGCTGTACACCTGGGTGTCGAGTAGAAGTGCCATCACGTTGGGGCGGTTTTGCAGCACAACCTTGGATAGGTTTTGGTAACCGATGTCGCCCATACCGCCGTCGCCGCCCACGGCCCATGCCTTGGGAAGTTCGCGGACCTCCTGTGCGGAAAGTAAGGAGTCGGTCAGGTGCGCCAGGTCGAACAATTCCTTTTCACTGATGACGTTCTCCGACCGATTGAGCAGGGCATCGCACAGGCGCTCGGGCACCACTGAACGGCGGCAGTGGTCTTGGATAAAGCTCTCGCCGAACAACCAAGCCACGGTCACGCCGTCCTGGAAGAGGGAGTTCATCCAGGGGTAGGGGTGCGGCGTGGCGGGGGGCGTGGAGCCGTAGACCGAGTTGCAACCGGTGTGGGCGCCCATGGCCATGACCGACATGCCATTGGCCAAGCGGCCTTCCACGGCCTGTAGGTCCCGATGGTTGAAGGCGTCCTGGGTCAAAACCGCGCACAGGGCGTCGATCACTTCGCTGTCCTTGAGTTCCCCACGATCGGCCATGCGTGCGATCGTGTCCTCGTTGGATTCGCCGCCCAGGCCCATCATTTGGCTGGCGACCGCGCGCATGTACAACAGGTACTGCTCCGAGTCGAGCTCCCGCAGGGCTTCCAGGCGCGCGGTACCCTCCGCTTTCAAGCGTGCGACCTTGGCGTCCATGCGGTCGGCCTTCTTGTGGAAGATGGGTCGCATGTAAGCCTCGGTCAGGCTCATCATGGAGCGCAGGATGGTCTTCTCGCCGCAGCCGGCGCAGGCACCATCGCCGCTGACCAACGCCTCGTACTTGCTCTGTACCATCAGGTGATTGCGCAAGGCGACGGCGTTGGATTCCTCGGGATGTTCCGCATCGTACTTGCCCAGGTACTTTTGGGGCGTGTCCGGGATCTGCTTGAGGAAGGCGACGCCACTCTCGTGGGCTGCGTTGATGGCTTCGGTTTCCACCTCCATGGTCAGCGCGTTCTTGGACCCACACTCGGTCACGCATTCTCCGCATCCTTTGCAGAGGTCGGAGACCATGATCGCGAATAGACCGCCGGCGCCTTCGTTCTTTTTCTCGGGACCGCGGAAGATGGCGGTGGTTTTTTCGTAGGCCACGGGGATGGTCTCAAAGACCGCCATGAACTCGGAGCGTGTTTGTTCGGAGATCTCGTCGAGCCCCGCCAAGTCTTCACCAATGAGCTCCACGAAGGGGCGTGGAGCCTTGGCGAGCACGCCTTCCATCATGCGTGCACGCACGCGCTTTTCGATGCCGGACAGGGCGTTGAGCAAGGCCACGCGCTGTTCGGAATCGGACGTGTAACCATTCGCAGCGGTGCGCAGGAAGGTTTTGATGTCCTGGGCGGTGTTCGGCAGGGCCGTGTCGGGGCAAGCCACCACGCAATCCATGCATTGGGTGCAGTTCTCCGCATGCCACACGGGGGTGGCGCGGCGGGAAACGTACTTGCTGGTGGTCGCACCCGTCGCCGGGGCGACCAAACCCACCGAGGCCAGGGCCGATGAGGGTTGGTTGTAGCCAAGTCCAGCGCGGAACTCAGAATCGAACTTCTTGACCTGAAATAGGGGCGGGCGCTCGGCTTGCGGGATGGGCGGGGCGCTCAGGTTGCCTTCGGGACTGCACGGGAAAAGAGCCGCGATGCGCAGGTTCGAGTTGTCGGGCGCATCGATCGAGCCGTGGGGTACTTCTTGCACGCGTGCAAAGCCTGCGTCCATGACCTTCATGTTGGACTCGACGACCGCGTCGCCAAAGCGGCCGAACTTCCTCTCGTACTGCTTGCGCACGGTCGAGTGGAAGTGCGTTTCGTCGACCTTGTTGTTTTCCAGGAAGTCCGAGACCGCAAAGAAAGCGCCCAGGAATGCGTTGCCCTGCATGCGCAGTCGAAGGTCCTCGCGCGAGGTGGCTTCGCTTGCAATATCAAATCCGGGCAGGGTGACGATGCGGATTTTCTTGTCGATGATCTCTTGGCGATACTTGCGCGGGATGCGCATCCAAGCTTCAGCGGGGTCTTCGCTGGATTCCCAAACAAAGGTGCCGCCTTCCGCGATGCCGTCGATCGGGTTGGTGTGGGTGAAGGCTTTGGGGTCGCAGCACAACACCACGTTCACGTGACGCAGGTCGCAGTTGACGCGCACGCGCTCGGGGGCCACGACCAGGAAGTACGAGGTGGGGGCGCCCTTCTTCTCGGAACCGTATTTCGGGTTGGCGCTGATGTGCAGCGCTTCCTTGGGCCGGCCCAGTTCGTCGAATTGATTTTGCTTCTTGGCGAGTTCCGCGCCAAAAGCACCGATGATTTCACCCAGGTTCTTGCCGGTGGTGATCATGCCCCAGCCGCCGATCGAGTGCAGGCGCACGGCGATCGAGTCCTCGGGTAGAAGGGAAGGCGTGCGGTCGGAAACCACGGCGTAGTCGTGGTCGATGCCCAGCACGAAGAAGCGCGTGCCGTCCGCTTGGTTGTGGCCGTCCTGGCGACTCACTTTGCCTTGGGCGAATTCGTAGGCGCCCAGGATGTGCTCGGGACGGAAGTCCCTGGAGCCCAGGCCATAGGAGGCGCCGTAGAGGGTCGGCATGTCGCTATCGGCCAATTCGCCGGAGCTGACGGCCTTTGCGAGGGTGGCGCGAATCTCGCGCATCAGGGGGTTGTCGACCGCAAGGGGCTCGTCGGTACGCTCCAGGATGATCACGTTTTTCTTGCCCGCCAGGGCGCGCACGATGGCGTCGAGGGGGAAGGGGCGTAGCACGTTGACATGCACGGAGCCGACCTTGACCCCGTCGTTGGCACGCATGTGGTCCACGGCGGCCTCGATGTTTTCCGCGGCCGATCCGAGGGCCACGAAAACGGTTTCCGCGTCCTTGGTGGCGTATTCGGTGAGCAATCCGTACTTGCGGCCGGTGAGCTTGGCAAAGTCCTCGTAGGAGGCTTCGAGCGCGCCGAGGATGTGTTCGGCGAAGTTGTTGCGGCGTGCGATGACGCCGTTCATGTAGTGCTCTTGGTTTTGCACCGGACCGATGACGGCGGGTTGTGCCAAGTTGATCATGATCGGAACACGCCGGCGCTTCGGACCGAACAATTCCTGTTGTGCGGGGGTGGGGGAGTCGATGAGATCATCGGGCGCTCCCAGGAACTCGCGGATGAGGCCGGCCTCATGCTTGAGGAAGGTGCGCTCCAGGTGTGACGTCAGGAATCCGTCTTGAATATTGATGCCCGGGTTGAGCGTGGTCTCGGTGACGCGGCGCAGGATCAGCGCCTGGTCTGCAGCTTGCTGCGAGTCCCTGGAGAACAGCATGGTCCAGCCGGTGTCTAAAGCGGTGTAGATGTCGTCGTGTCCGCAGTGCACGTTTAGGGCGTGCTTGGTCAATGCGCGCGCTGCGATTTCGACCACCATGGTCGAGAGCTTTCCTGGTGCGTGGTAGTACTGCTCAAGTCCGTAGACCAGGCCCTGGCCCGAAGTGAAGTTGACGACTCGCTTGCCGGTTAGGGACAGGGCGATAGCGCCGCCTTGGGCCGCGTGCTCCCCTTCGGTTTCGATGGCCAGCTTCTGCTTGCCGAACACGTTCAGGTTGCCTTCCGCATAGGAGAGTTGGTAGTTCTCGCCCATTTCGGTCGAAGGCGTGATGGGGTAGAACACGCCGCCGTCGGTCAACCGCGCTTCCGTGTAATAGGAAACGAGTTGGTTGCCGTTGGTCGTGATTCGAATGCCGGGGAAACGCGGTTGCTGCATGGGGGATCTCCTTGTGGATAAGGGACATCCAAAATACGCACCTTTGTCGAAACCCGCCATAGCCGGCACCGCATTTTGACTCCAGGTAAGGATAGAAGGTGCCGGCAGATTATTCCTCCACCGGCATGAAGGACCATGCCGGCACAGCCGGCATGGTCCTTCATGCATCGCGTGGCGGAATAATGTGTGGCTCCGTGCATCCGCAGGCTTCCTCCGCACCCCACGCACAGAACGTATCAACCGCGTCGGTGGCTAAGCGTGGTTGCGGCGCGGGGACTAACTCGGGATCCAGTTCAGCAGGGTCAAAATGACCGCGGTCCAGGAAAGCAATGCCACGAATAGGGGGCGTACAATTTTGCGAGGAATGACCATTGCCTGTTCTAGGGCAGCCCTCCCCGTTTGTAACGCGACTTCAATGCAATACGCCCCAATCTGGCCGCTGGGGCGGGTTTGGGGCACCTACCGGCACATATTGGCCGACCTAAGCTTCAGCCGGCGCACCAGCCTCGGGCAACTTGTTCACCCAACCGCCCAGGTCCTCGATGGCTTTGTTCAGGGAGTTTTCCTCGTCCGCTCCCAAATTGCCCGAGGTCTTATCCCGCAGCATTTGAAGGTCCGCGAGCACCATTCGGGCACCGGCCGGGTTGACGTCTTTGCTCTTGGTGAGCGGGTTTTCCAAGGCGCCACAGGCCAAAAAACCCTGGATCGAAAGGCGCGTGATGAACAGTAGAAAATCGCCCCCGGGGAGCGGCATGTCGGCGGCGGTTTGTTGACTCACGATATTTGCTTGGCGAAGGCCCGATCGTAGGCGGCTTGTACGAATCCGCGGAAGATGGGGTGGGGGGAAAGGGGCTGGCTCTTGAACTCGGGGTGGTATTGCACGCCCACAAAGAAGGGATGATCGGGGAGCTCCACGATTTCGACCAGGTCGCGGCCGGGGTGGAATCCAGACAGATCCATTGCGGAGGCTTCGAAGGCCTCGCGATAGGTGTTGTTGAACTCGTAGCGGTGGCGGTGACGCTCGCTGATGACATCTTCGCCATACAACCCATGGGCGATCGTGCCCGGCTTCAAGTGACACTTGTAAGCGCCCAGGCGCATGGTGCCGCCCTTGGGCACATCGGCTTGGTCGTCCATCAGGTTGATGACGGGGTGCGGGCTTGTGGGGCTGTGCTCGAGGGTGTGCGCGCCTTCCAGGCCCAACACGTTGCGTGCGTATTCAATGACTGCGCATTGCATGCCCAAACAAATGCCGAAGAAGGGCAAACCGTTTTCGCGAGCGTACTGAATAGCTTGAATCTTGCCTTCCAAACCACGCTCACCAAAGCCGCCGGGCACGAGCAATCCGTGCACGCCGCTCAGCGTGATGTCCGCACCCTTTTCGCCCAAATCCTCGGCGCTGATCTTGCGGAAGCGCACCTTGCAATTGGACGCGATACCAGCGTGGGAGAGGGATTCGTAAATGGACTTGTAGGCATCGTGCAACTCGATGTACTTGCCGACCACGGCGATTTCGATCTCCTGGGTGGTGGCGCGGATGCTCTTGAGCATGGCGAGCCAATCGACCAGGTCGGTCACGGGTTCGCAGTCCAGTTGCAGGGCATCCACGATCAAACGGTCCAAACCACGGTGCACAAGATCCACCGGCACCTCGTAGATCGAGAAGTCCACGTCGCGCTCCTCGATCACGCGCTCGGGGCGCACGCTGCAGAACATGCTGATCTTCTGGGCCATCTCCGGCGCCATGGGCTGCTCGGTACGGCAGATCAACACATCCGGCTGGATGCCGATTTCGCGCAGCTTGCCCACGCTTTGCTGGGTCGGTTTGGTTTTCAGTTCGCCGGAAGCGCGCAGGTAGGGCAACAGGGTCAAGTGCACGAAGAGCACGTCCTCTTTGGCGTGCTCCATGCCGAATTGGCGAATGGCTTCCAGGAAGGGCAAGCCCTCGATGTCGCCCACCGTGCCACCGATCTCGGTCAATAGCACGTCCACGTCGGGATCAGCTACGCCGTCCTCGATGCCTTGTTTGATCGCGTCGGTGATGTGCGGGATGACCTGCACTGTGCGGCCCAGGTAATCGCCACGCCGTTCCTTGGAGATGATCTGCTGGTAAATCTTGCCGGTGGTGTGATTGCTGGATCCGATCAAGCGTGCGTTGGTGAAACGCTCGTAGTGCCCCAAGTCCAAGTCCGTTTCCGCCCCGTCGTCGGTCACGTAGACTTCACCATGCTGGAAGGGGCTCATGGTACCCGGGTCCACGTTGATATACGGGTCGAGCTTTTGCATGCCCACCTTGAGGCCGCGGCGCTCCAGGATCATTCCGATGGCGGCGGAGGTGATACCCTTGCCCAGGCTGGAAACGACGCCGCCGGTGATGAAGATGTGTTTGGTCATGGGGTCAGGTGGGGTCCTGATCGCTCAGGCATTGCCTTTTATGCGTTCCAGGAATTCGGCGTAGTCTTCGGGTGTGTCTATGCCGCGCGGGGCGCGGGAGGCGGGCAGGACGCGCATGGAATTTCCATGTTCCAGCCAGCGCAATTGTTCGAGGTTTTCGAGGCCCTCCAAGTGACCCGGCTCCAGGTCGCAGAAGTGGCGCAAGGCGGCGGGGCGGTAGGCGTAGACGCCGATATGGCGCAGGCCCAGGGGCTCCTTGGAGTCCTCGCCCTCAGGATGCCTTGCGTGCACCCGGGAGGGGATCGCTGAGCGGGAAAAATATAGGGCACGACCCTCCCGGTCGAGTACGATTTTGACCACGCTCGAACGATCCAGGTCCTCCTGGCTCTCGATCGGCACGCTCAGGGTGGCCGCCACGGTGTCCGGGTCTTCGAAGGCCGCGATCAGGCTCTCCAGGTCGGTTGGATTCAGATCGGGTTCATCGGCTTGTACATTTAGCACCACGTCCCAGGTACCCCCCTGGGCGTCCAGGGCCTCGCGTACCCGGTCCGTGCCACTTTGGTGGTCGGTGCGGGTGGATAGGGTCTCGATCCGATGGCTGTCGGCTGCCGCTAGCACGTCGGCTGAGTCGGTGGCCACGATCACCTTACCCAAACCCTTGCACAGCATAGTGTTGCGCGCGGTGTGCACGAACAGAGGCAGTCCCGAAGCGTCCAGCAGGACCTTCCGGGGCAGCCGGGTCGACCCGATGCGGGCCGGCAGGATGGCGATGGCGCGCAGGGACATGGGGATTTAGAGGCCGTTCAACCTGCCCTTGGCGGAGCCCTTGAATTCTGGGCGCGCTTCGGAGGCTTGAAGCTGGGGGATGGCGTTGTACAGGTCCATGAAGCCACGCACGCTGGCGCGCATGGCCTTGCCTTCACCCTCGGGCATTCCGCGGCGTGCGGCCATATGGACGTGTCCTGTGGCCTTGGCCACCACCAGGGTCTGAACGATGTCTCCGTCCGCTGGTGCCATGCCCGCCTTGGCAAAATCGGTGAAGTCCGTTGCCTTCAGCATTTCCCAAATGCCGTTGGCCGTCGCGTCATCCACAACTTTGACCATCAGGCCGTCGCCGGACCGCTTCTCCGCATAGAAGTTGGCGCGGCGGTGGATAAAGCCGGCGCCTGCGACGTTGTGGTCCCGCAGCCATGCGTCACTGACAATGCTGAGTCGCTGGTCGGAGCGAAAGTCGTGCACGATGAAATTGCGTGGGGCGGAATCATCGGTCGCATTTGAGCCTTGGGATGATTCGCCGCCCTGGCCTTGGGGAGAAGCGCAGCCATAAAAGCCCAAGCAAAGGGTTGCGATGAGGATGGATGTTAGACGGATCATGGTCGATGGGGGACTGGAGGATCGGGGGGGGGTAGAGCTCGCTGGGGATCGCGTTGCAGGATCCTATCCCGGCCAGAAGGGCCGGTGTCGTGAAAACCCCGCGGAATGAAGGGGTTTGGGTGAACTTGGCTGGTGGGTGGGGTGGGAAGGGTAGGGTGGGGGTGCCATGGATCCTTCCGAGGCTCTCAGCTTGCCCTTCCCGATTCTCGTACCCATTCCCGGACCATGCTCCAGACCCGGTCGGTTTTGTGGAATCCCGTTGACTCCGCCTCCTCAGATCGGGATCTTGAACGCATGGGATGGGAGGGTCCGTTGGCCGCTTTCTCATCTGTCCGATGATCGTGGGGATCATCATTCGGCCAAACTGGATTGTCGAAACAATCAGGGGTTCAGTGGGATGGGAAAAATAGAAAAGGTCGTGGTATTGAGCGTCCTAGCGTTGATGGTCGTGATTTTTGTGGTGTTGCCCACGGGGTCCAAGAAAACCGTTGAAGCTGGGGACAAAACGGCCCGTGTGGAAGACACGGGTGGGCGCTTGCGCAGTAACGATCCCGGGGATATGGGCATCATGGGCCCCCGTCAACTGAGCAGCAAGGACGATCCCAAGCGCAGCCCCAGCAGCATGTCCAAGCCGGATGCTGGCCAAGTCCGCTTGGCAAATGGCCCTGAAGGGCTCTTGAGCGCTCCCGTTCGAATCGGTTCAGCAAATCGGAAGAAGGCCATCAAGGTTCAAGAACCGATCGCTGACCACAAGACATCCACCACGAATGGGCTGGTCAAGCCCAAATTGCATTCCGTGCAAGAGCCGGCGCTGGATCCGACCTGGAGCCTGGTGCGAGTGGACGGCCTTGAGGATACCTTCAACCCCGCATATAAGACCTTTACCTGCCGCAAGGGGGACACTTTCAAGGGGTTGGCGATACGTTTTTACGGGGACAAACGCCATGAGCAGTTCCTGCGCCGCAACAATGAGAGTGTGCGTAGGTTGAAGGCGGGTCAGGTCGTGATGATGCCTTGCGTCAACGAGGCTCCGCTGGGCAATAGCTACACGGTGTGCGAGGGTGACAGCCTGTGGAAGATCTCCAAGAAACAGTACAAAAAGGGTTACCGTTGGAAAGAAATCTATGACGCCAATCGCCATGTGATGAAGTCGCCAGACGATCTGTCCTTGGGAATGGAATTGATCATTCCCTGACGGGCAGCCCACAAACAACAAGGCCCCGACTTGCGCGCATCAGCGAAGGTCGGGGCTTTGTTATTTATGTCCGCAAATCCACTAAAAATCCGCCAGGTTTTGATCGTCGAAGACCAAGGTCTCGTCGAGGGCGGGGGGGGCCTCGTTGGAACGGTACTTAGGGGTCTGGGTTGCGTTTGCCGTGGGGAAAGGAGCGTCTACGGAAGAGACGTCCACGGGAGCAGGCTCCACCTCGATCGAGCCGTTGGGGAGCTTGTACTTTTGTGTTAGGCCTGTCAGGGTCTGCACGTAGGTGGTTGTGTCAGTCACCGTGGCTGCCAGCTCCTCAGCGCTAGCCGCATTGGCTTGGGTGGCTCGATCCACCTGTTCCATGCTACTCTTAATGAATTGGAGGCCCTGGTCCTGCTCCTTGCATGCGGATGTGATCTCGCCGAGCAGCGAGTTCACCCCTTGGGTCGACTGGGTGATGGTTGCCAGGGAAGATGCCACGCGATCTGCCATGAGCGTTCCGTTTTGTGCTCGCTTGGAGGACTCTTGAATAAGAACCGTTGTGTCCTTGGCCGCTTCTGCGCAGCGTTGGGCTAGGCTTCTCACCTCGCCGGCCACGACCGCAAAGCCCTTGCCGGCTTCCCCAGCGCGAGCCGCTTCCACGGCCGCATTGAGCGCCAAGAGGTTGGTTTGGAAGGCGATTTCGTCGATGACTTTGATGACTCGAGAGACGTCCTGGCTGGACTCTTGGATCTCATTCATGGCGGTCATCAAGTGTTTGGTTTCTTCGGTACTCTGGATAGCGTTTTCCTTCGTCTCAGCAGAAATCGTCGATGCTGAACCAGCATGCTCAGCGTTGGAAGCGGCCGTGATGGAGATCTCCTCGATGGCGGCAGACATATCTTCCATAGAGGCGGACTGCTGCGATGAAGCCGCGGCCAAGCTCTGGCTCGAGCTGTTGATCATGGAGCTGTTATCCTCGATCTCAGTGGCTGCGACTTTGACTTGGGTCAGGCCTGATCCAATGCTGTTCAGGAAGTCGTTGATCGATTGGGCCAGGCGACCCATGTCGGAGCCAACGGTTTCATCCAAGCGTCCCGTCAATTCCCCGTCCGCCATGGCGTGCAGAAGTCCATTGGTCTTCCTCAGCGGGTCGACAATGCCGTGTGCGATGCTTCTGGCGAGCAGGCCACCAAGGATGGTCACCACCAAACCCAGGATGATTTCAATGCGCATCATGCCCGTGATCTTGGATTCCGATTTAGCTGTCAGCTGCGCTACCAATTGGTGCGAGTGTTTCAGGGCTTCATTGGATAGGGGAAAGAGCGCTTCCTGTGCGTGCGACTCGTTGAGCGGGTTGCGGGCATTCTCCCTGATTTCGGCGACTCCACTTATCAAGTTTGCCCAGGCTTGGCTAGCTTTGCTGAGCGTGTTCTGCATGTTTGGGTCTCCCAGAGCACTGAGCTGAACCGGTTCCTGCTGGTTGAGGTCCCTAAATGTTCCCCCCCCAGACTGCATCGCGTTCAGGGTGGACTCGAAAAGCGCCGCCGTGGCGGCGCCTGCGGGGTCCTTCTGGGTTTTGAGCAAGAAGGATGAGACCATGGGGTCGGTAGGCAAGGGGATGCGCACGGAAAGTAATCCCATGACGTCTCCTTCCACCCAATCGGTTTTGGGACTGTCCGCGTGTCTGTTGTGACAGGTTACGCACCCTGCACTCGCAATATCTGCGGTCACATAGTCCAGGAACATGTCGCCATTTTTTTCGACGAGCACGGAGTGGGCGCTGTCGGGTGCCGCTACGATGGCGTCCCAGGCTGTTTGATCTTCTGCGTGCGCAAGGCCCCTATCGGGGTGGATGTTCCACTTGCTCAGAAGCCGTGAATTGATGTGGTCATCTTTGGCGAGCGCCTCTCCCACTTCCCGAACAAATGTTGCTGGGGTAGGGATGGCATTTTCAACCCCGTGGAAATTCGGCGTTGCACTGATGTTTGAACCCTCAGCCTTGAGCTTCAACACCACGTTCTTTGTGTAATAGGCGCGGTCAGCGGCTATCTGCTCGCCTGCTGCCATGGCAACACCCCGAGCCTTCTGCACAGCTGACTTGACCGGGATGAGTTCACCAAGAACCTCTTTCGTGTATTTTTGGGTCAGCATGCGTTGCCTGCCGGCCAATGCAGCCACCAGGGCATCGTCGCGTTGGTCACTGAGAGTACGAACTGTGTAGGTCACAATGGCCACGAGGGCCAAGATGAACATTGACGGGATAACGAATATTTTCGTTGCAACCGGCAGGGAGGCAAAACGGAGCTTCATTGGATTTGGAGGGGGATAGGCATTCCTTGGAGCCTGCTGTTACGCAGGGCCGCGACCCTGTCCATTTCGGCGCTCCAGGTGCTCAGCCCTTGTCCCAATCACCCGGTTATCATGGGCCGTTCCATTTGGGGGAGGGTGCCCCCAAATGGGGCATAAAGGGGCCTTTTTTGTGGCCACAAAGCCTCTTGAGGGGCCTGCCTACTTTGCCTGAGTCCCTGGACCCCGGTACAAACTGCTAGCGCAGCTCGTAGCGATCGAGTTTTTTGTAAAGATGACTTCGTTGCATGCCCAATTCCTCCGCCGTGCGTTTGATGTTGCCGCCGTTGCGTTCGAGGCGGGTTCGGAAGAACAGGGCCTCGGATTGGTTCTTGAACTCCTCGAAGGTGGGCGCTTCGAAGGGGTCGGGGCCGTTGTTTGCGATGGCGGGAACGGTGGGCAAAGAGAGACCCGGCCCGTCTTGCAGGACGCGCTCCACATCGGTCAGGGTCAGGTGGTCCTCGGCGGCGAAAACCGTTGCGGCTTGCAGCACGTTGCGCAGTTGCCGAACGTTGCCCGGCCACGGTGCCGCACGCAGGAATGCGAGGGCGTCCTCCTGGACGGCGGGGGCGCGACGCCCGGTACGTTCAGCTTGCAGTCCAAGCAGATGGGCGACTATCTCCGGGATGTCCTCGGGGTGTTCGCGCAGGGCCGGCGCGCGCAGCGGCACCACGTTGAGGCGGTAGAACAGGTCCATGCGAAAGGTCTTGTCCTCAACGCCTTGCGCCAGGTTTGCATTGGTGGCGGCCAGCACGCGAATGTCGACGGGGTGGTTGTCGTTACCGCCCACGCGGGTAATCTCCAAGTTCTCCAGGGCTCGCAACACTTTGGCCTGTGCGGCCGTGGGCATATCCCCGATTTCGTCAAGGAACAGCGTGCCGCCGTTGGCCGCTTCGAAGTGTCCGATGCGTTGGCCCGTGGCGCCGGTGAAGCTTCCCTTTTCGTGGCCAAAGAGCTCCGACTCGATCAGCTCGCTGGGAATGGCCGCACAGTTGACCGTGATGAAAGGGCCAGCGGCGCGCGGGCTCTGCGCATGGATGGAGCGGGCCAGGACTTCCTTGCCGCTGCCGTTTTCTCCGGTGATGAGTACCGCTGCGTGAGAGACTGCCACCTGTGAGATCTGTTCCCGTAGGGCTCGTAGGGCGGGACTGGAGCCGATCAGGCGGTGGGGGCTTTCCAGGCGTTCGCGCAGGGAAGTGTTCTCCTCCTCCAGCTTGTGGGTGCGCAGCACAGCGCGCAGCGTTACCAGGACGCGATTGTCATCCAGGGGCTTTTCCAGGAAGTTCGCCGCTCCGGTTTGCATGGCGGTGACCGCCGTGGCCACGTCGCCGTGCCCGCTGATCAGGACCACCGGCGGCGGATCGTCCAGGCCTTGGATTCGCTCCAGCAATTGCAGGCCGTCCAACTTGGGCATTTTGAGATCGGTGAGCACCGCTGCCGGCGGTTGGCCTTGTTCCTTTTGCAAACGCACCCAAGCTTCCTCGCCATCCCGTGCGGTAAGAACCTCGAAACCTTCGAAGCGCAGTAGCATTTCCAGGCTTTGGCGGATGTCTCCGTCGTCGTCAACAACCAAAATGGTGGTGCTCTGGTTAGGATGTGTAGGGCTCATGGGGGATAGGATACCGAAACCACGAAATGGGAAGCGAATGGACCAGAATGCTCTGCGCAAAAAATTAGAAGGACCGCAAGGGTTGCTCGTGGCGGGTTTGCTCTCCGGTACCTCAGCCGATGGCATCGACGTGGGCTTGGTGGGGTTTCGAGGCGATCACGCAAAGCAGAATGGTTGTCGCCCGGAACTCCATGCCTTCGAAACCGTGCCCTTTGAATTCGGGTTGCTCCAGCGTTTGAGGGGCGCTTTGGATGGTGCGCCTATGGACCTGGCGGGGGTTGGGCGGCTCCATGGGGATTTGGGCCATGCTTTTGGAAAGGCCGCAGATCAGGTGGCCAAGGCCCACGGGGTTGCATTGGATTGGGTCGGCAGCCATGGGCAAACGGTTTGGCACTTCGACGGGGACGGGGAACCAGGGACGTTGCAATTGGGAGATGGTGCGCGCGTGGCCGCAGCCTGCTGCGCTCCTGTCGTGAGTGATTTTCGGGCTGCCCATGTTGCGGTGGGGGGGCACGGTGCGCCCCTAGCCATCCTGGCGGACGGGCGCATTTTTGCTGGGGGGCCGCGGCCTCGGATCATTCTCAACCTGGGGGGCATGGCCAACCTATCCAGGTTGGGGAGGGGGCAAACTTCCGGGACCGCCTTCGATACGGGTCCAGCGGGTAGCTTGCTCGACGGATTGGCCCGGGCCCTTTTGAAGGAGCCTATGGATAGGGACGGCCGGGTTGCTGCCGGGGGCCAGGTTCAGGATGAGTGGGTGCACCATCTGCTCAAGAGCCCTTTTTTTGATCAAAAACCTCCCAAAAGCACGGGACGTGACACCTTCGGTCAGGATTTTGTCGACGATTTTTTGAAGTTTGCGGGGCCCGGGGCGCGGCCTGCCGACGTGCTGGCCAGTGCGGTCAGGGCCGTGGCGAGGAGTGTGGCCCAGGCCATAGCTCGTTGGCTGCCGGACTCCGGGGAGTACCTGGTGGTGGCTGGGGGAGGGGTGTACAACGGGGCCCTCATGGGAGATTTGGCGCTTGAAACCGGCCTTATCACCCATTCAAGCGCGGAAATCGGGGTCCAGCCAGATGCCAGGGAGTCCATGATCTTCGCATGCCTGGCAGTGGATTTTTTGCAGGGTCGGGGGACACCAGTGGGGAATTTCGAGCGGGTGGTCCTGGGGAAATTGAGCCTGCCCCCGGGTACTTAGAGGAACCTCCGGGGGGCCCTTGGGGTCGAGATTGGCATCTTTCCCAATGTTTGTTGGGGCAAAAAGTGTGATCGGATCGGTATCCCAGGCACACTATGGCACTAGGAAGACCCCGAGGGCCATGCCCTATCCTTGACCCGGGGCCAAGCCTCGGTATCATTCCCGGACGTTTCACCGTTAGGTGCGAGTCGGCTTTCCCAAGTGGGGAAGGTCCAGCCGCCGCGCGGACTCCCGGGTGTGACCCAAATCCCCCCTCCTATCCTCCCCCCAGGCGAAGGACCCCGAACATGATCATTCCGCGCCGGAATCTTGGCCTCCTGTTGGCCCTGTCCGCTTTCCTTGTACCCGTCTCATCCGCTGCTCCCGTCTTCCAAGACCTGAACAGCGATTTCAATGAGGGCGTGCAACTCTTGCACCAAGGCCGCAAGGCCGAAGCACTGGTGGCGTTCCAACGCATCCTTGCAGCGGACCCGGCCAACGAGGCCGCTTACCAGCTTTGGAAAGAAATCGACCACGAAATATGGATGGAACTGCTCGTGGAGGGCGGTGACTTCAAGTTGGTCGCCAAACGCATCATGGACCGCGCCACCACGGAGCGCATCGCAGCTCGCAACGACGAAGGTGCTATCCGCAGCTTGGTTGACACTCTGCGTTCCTCCGAGGACTCCCTTGAGCGTCGTCGCACGATCGACGCCATGTCCGCCCTCCATGGCGAGTACGTGGTGCCCTATCTGCTACCTGCTCTGGCCGATGACCAAAACGATGATTGGCGTGTGCTGGTCATGGTTTCCTTGGCTCGCTTGGGTCCCGATGTGGTGCTTCCCCTCATGGAAGCCCTTGAGTCCGACAATAGCTTCTTGCGTCGCAACGTGGTGTCGACCCTCGGTAATATGGGTGACCCACGCGCAGCAGGTCCCTTGGCTGCCCTCGCCGCCACCGACTCCGATGCCACCGTGGCTGGCGCCGCCCGCGACGCCGCAGCCAAGTGCGGTTTGAGAGGGGACGCCTTGTCCGCCTTGCTCGCCGCCGGTGATGCATACCATTACCGCCACGCAAGCGTGCTGGCTTCCTATATGTACAGCGAAGTGGTTTGGTCCTGGAATGGCGAGAAACTCGTCTCCAGTGCTGTTCCCCACGCGATCTACAACAACGAGCTTTCTAAGAAAGCCTACTACCGTGCTTTGGCACTGACCCCCGACTCGCTCGACGCCCAAGCGGGTGTGGCCCGCGCTTGTGTGGATATCACCGCCAAGCTCTCCGCCATGGCTGATGCCGGCGCAGATGTGAGCGAGCTTCAGGCCCAAGGTGCTGAAGGCTCCTTGGCCGTGGCCTTGGCAGGTCCCGCCGCTTTGGACCTGGCCCTGCAGTGGGCTGTGCTCAACGACGATGCCAGCACCGGCACCCTTCTTTGCAACGCTCTCGCGAGCACCGCAAAGGGTCCGACCCAAGGTCTGGTCGCTGCCCTCGAAGCCTCCGATGGGGGAGTTCGCGGGGAAGCTGCTGTGGCCCTTGGACGCATCGCGATCCAAACCAAGCAAGGTGTGGAGGCCCGCGTGATCGCCGCCCTCGGCCAGAACACCGGTCGTGAGGTCGTGCGGGTGGCCGCCATCATCGATGGCAACACCGATCGCGCTGCTGCACTCACCCAGGCGCTCGTTGCCCAGGGTGTCATGGTCAACCACCGCGGCTCGGGTGCCAAGGGCCTCGACATGCTCAACCGTATTCCCCAGGTCGACATGATTTTGGTGGGTGACTCCCTCGGTGGCATGACCGCCGATGCAGTGTTCGTGAACATCGCCGACAACGTAGCCATGGCCAAGGCCCCCGTCTTTATGCTCACTGAGAATGAAGCGATCGGAGAGGCCTACTCGGGCCGCATCGCCGGAGTGATTGCCGATGTGACTGATCTGTCCAGCCTGAATTCGGTCTTCGAAGAAAACCTGGATGGAGATCGTGCGCAAGCCGACCGCTTGGCCGCCCACTCCGCCCAGGCCCTTGCCGAGCTGGCCGCCGCCGGTCACGACATCAGTGGAACCCTCGCTGACCTGGCTAGCACCCTGGCACACCGTCCCGATACCGTTTGCATCCCCGCAATGGACGCTCTCGCTTTGGCTGGTTCCGCCGACCAAGCAGCTGGTGTGCTCGCGGTTCTGACCGACACGGCTCGCAGTGATGCGGCTCGCATTGCAGCCGGATCCGCCTTCGCAGGCATCCTTGGCCACAGCGACGTGGACGCCGGTGCCATCGACGGGTTGCGCAGCGTGTTTGTTTCCGACGCTAGCCTAGGTGTTCGCCAGGCGGCTGGACGCGCACTCGGTCGCTTTGCTCTTTCGAGCACGGATCGTGCTGAGCTGATGCGTCAGGTGCGTAACACCGTCACCAGCGCCCAGTAGCCACAAAGTTTGTAATTCGAGACAGGAACGCGCGTTTGGAATAAGAACCGCAGTCTTGTCTTCCCGGACACCGGCCCGGCGCGTATTCTTTGCGCGTCGGGCCGGATGCCCAACACCGGGGTAACCCCGGGTCAGTTGCTGGTCCGGCTAACAACAAAACAATGCCAGAGTAGCTCAGTGGTAGAGCATCGCTTTCGTAAAGCGAGGGTCGTCGGTTCAAACCCGATCTCTGGCTCCACTCATACGGTGCCATGTTCTTCCCTCCTGCGTGGCACGAAATGTGCCAAGCACCTGGGCGGTGGCAGTGGGCCCAGGAGGCAGCCTTCCATTGGGTACGGTGTTGGCTGACCCTGAATGGCGTCGAGTCACGGGAGCGAGTCACCTTGATCCAAAGAGGATGGGTGATCTCTGGCAAACCCCTCCAGGCCCAACATGCTTCAAAAACCATGAAACTACGCAGCCTCTTCCCAGCCCTAACCATAAGGCGCATCGTCATCGGTGTGGTTCACCTGCCCGCCCTGCCGGGCTCTCCCGGCTCTATCGGGTCCATGGCCCACGTACTCGATTTCGCGCGCAACGATGCGCGTGCGCTGATTCGAGGGGGCGTGGATGGCATCATCGTAGAGAACTTCGGCGACAAGCCTTTTTTTGCAGGGGCGGCGCCTCCTGAAACCATCGCGGCCATGGCTGTGGCCTTACGCGGGGTTGTCGAAGTCGTGGGGACCTGTCCCGTGGGTGCCAATGTCTTGCGCAATGATGCCCAAGGGGCTTTGGCCCTGTGTCCCGCGACCGGAGCAGGATTCGTGCGGATCAATGTTCACGTGGGCGCGGCGGTGACGGACCAGGGGTTGGTTCAGGGGGCCGCAGCCGAGACAATGCGCCGGCGTTCTGTCCTTTGTCCCGACGCGGCTTTGCTGGCGGACGTGCACGTGAAACACGCCACGCCATTGGGCTCCGAATCCTTGGAGCAATCCGCCATCGATACCTGGCACCGGGGCATGGCGGACGGCCTTGTGGTCAGCGGGTTGGGAACGGGTCAGGCGCCTGTGCCGGAACGTGTACAGCGTATTCGCACGGTCTTGCCCGAGGCACCGATCCTGCTGGGATCTGGAGTGGACGAGGCGAATGCCGTGAGCCTTTTGGCCCAGGCCAACGGTGCGATCGTGGCCTCATCGCTCAAAATGGACGGCGTGTTGGAAGCGCCGGTCGATCCGGAAAGGGTCAAGCGATTCGTTGGCTTGGTACATGGGATGGGCCCTTTGAAGAACTGACATGGGATTGCAGCAACACCAAAAAGATGGCGAGGGCGCACTGAATTTCGCGGTGGTCACCGTGAGCGATACGCGCCGCGGTGATCAGGACGCTGGCGGAGCTTACTTGGTTGAAGCGCTGGAGGCGGCTGGACATCACATTGTCCGGCGCGAGTGGGTGAAGGATGATCGCCAGGAGATTCGGACCCAGGCGAAGAGCAGCGTGAAACAAGCCGACGTGCAGGTCGTATTGTTCACGGGGGGCACGGGCTTGGCAGCGCGCGACGTGACCGCGGAGGTGATTGGGGAAATCGTCGACACTCCCATTCCAGGGTTTGGCGAGTTGTTTCGACAGCTTTCCTATGAGGAGATTGGCCCGGCCACGATTTTGAGCAGGGCCTGCGCGGGGGTGCGTTCGCGCAAGCTGGTGTGTGCATTGCCCGGCTCACCAAAGGCCTTGCGTCTGGCCATGGAAAAAATCTTGCTGCCCGAATGCGGGCACATCGTGGCACAGCTGCGGGGGTGATCGGCGGTCGGCGATCAGGCCAAAATTGCGGGGGCCCGAGCTGAAGATGATTCTCCAGCTCGGGCCCTCGATGATCTGGTTGGTTTGCTTACAGCCCGTCGGGGTCGGTGAATGCCACATTGATGGAGAACTTGCATTTGTCCTCGGGCACGCCTTCCATGGCGTCCAGGGCGAAGGTCACGGACTGTAGTCGGGTGTCTGGGGTGTGGAACATCTGGAATGAGGAGCCCAGCATGACGGAGGGGACCGAAATGCCTTCCACGCCGATGCCGGCGCCTTGCAAGACGTCCTTTGTGGCACCAGCGGTCAGGTTCGCGATTTCGCCCAGGGCGTCGATCACGTCCTCGTTGATCTCTTTTTGCTCTTCCATGAGCATTTCACCGGCCAGGAAGAGCAGGGCTTCCTTGTCCATGTTCAGGAAGAAGGCACCGCTGACCTTGCCGTTGAAGTGGATCATGGCGGAGGCAGCACCCTTGGTTTCGAGCTCGGGGTCGTCTTTGAGGAAGGTGGGGGTCACCATGGCCATTTGAAGGCCTGTGTTGGTGCCTTCAGAGAGCCATTTGGTCCAATCTTCGGGGCAAGAAAAAGGGTGAGTCATGGTTACTGGACGCGCTGGAGGCGTTCTGAATAGGGGGGGCCGAGGGCGCACACGGACGAGCCCGGGACTGGGTCATCCTTCGACAGTGGGGAGTCTGGGCTTGAATCGTGCCCCCATAGGCTGGGAAATCGTCCCAACAGTGGGGCACCCGGGGCATGGAGCCCCCCCGCTCCCCTTGTTAGACTGATCCAAGAAGCCCCGAATCTGGCGCTCGCAACTCGGCGGGCTCCCCCAGTCGAAAAGCCGAACCCATGCACACCGAAAGCCAAGATCCCCAAAGCTCCGGGCCCGAAATGGAAAAATCAGGGACCACCCTTGGCGGTACCCTCGTGTCCCCGGGCATGGCGATCGGTCCCGCTTATTTTGGCGACCGTGATCTGGAATCCATGCCCGTGCGGCGCGTGCCGAGGGCCAGGGTGGAGGGCGAGCTGAACAGGCTACATTCAGGGCTTCAATTGTCCAAGGACCAACTGGTGGCCCTTCGTGAACGCCTTGAGCGTGAGGACTCCAGCGAACAGATCGCGTTGATCGACTCAAAGTTGGAGCGTTTGAAGGATGCTGTTTTCCTTGCGGATGTGGAAAACCTAATCCTGTCCGAGCAGATGGCATTGGAGGGAGCGATCGCCAAGGTGATCTTGGACTTCGACCGCATTTCGCGGCTTGTCGAAAACGATGTGTTGCGCGATCGGGCGGGTGACCTGCGCGAAGTGGGTGTTCGCGTGCTGCGCAACTTGGAATTGCATGGGGAAGGTACGGATGAAAACCTGGTGGCCGACTTGGACGGCCCGGCGGCTTATGTGTTGGTCGCTCGCGAGTTGACGGCGACGGATGTCTTTGGTCTTGCGGCTGGCAGGGTGCGCGCCGTCGTGACGGAACAGGGAAGCCTAACCGGTCAGGCGGCGATCCTCATGCGATCGCTGCGCATCCCGACGTTGACCAGCGTGGAGGGTCTCTTCGATCAGGTACAACCGGGGGACGAACTTCTTGTGGATGCCACCGACGGCTTGGTCCACGTGCGACCCGACGTGCGTTTGCTCGAGCAGTTCCACACCCATGGTGAGGGTGAGCAGCCCGCTGCGGGAAAAGGCGTGCGCTTGGAATCTCACACCTCCGATGAACAGCTCATCGAGATTTGTGCCACCTGCGGCAACCTGCCCGAGGTGGATTCCGCCGGTGAGTTGGGCCTGCGCGGCATCGGTTTGTATCGCACCGAATTGCTCTTCTTGCTGGATCACACCGTTCCTGGCGTGAACACATTGGAGAAGCACTATCACTCGGTTCTTGAAAGCGCTGGCGGTGGCCCGGTGACCTTCCGGTTGGCGGACTTGGACTCCGGCATGGGATTGAACTACCTGCACATCGATCGGGAAACCAATCCGGCCCTGGGCCAGGTGGGTATTCGCGCCCTGTTGCGTTCTCCCAATGTCCTGCGCCGTCAATTGGCGGGCATTTTGCGTGCGGCCTACGGGTACAAGGGTGAGGTAGGCATCGCAATTCCCAAGGTGGCCGACTGCAGCGAACTGCGCAGCGTACGCGAGTACCTGTTCGAAGAGCGTTATGCGTTGGAGCGCGAGGGCGTGCCCCATCGAAAGGATCTGCAGGTTGGCGTGGTGGTGGAAACCCCCGCTTCGGTGTTCGGTGTGTCTGAGTTCGCCGAAGAAGCGGACTTTTTGGTGGTAGCCTTGGACTCCCTACAACAGTACATCCTGGCAGCGGACCGCGACGAACCCAGGTTCAGTCAGAGCTTTGAACGTTTGCACCCCTTCGTGTTGCGAGCGCTGTTCCAGGTCGCAGAAGCCGCCATCGAGCAGGGCACTCCCTTCCGCGTCTTTGGCGTGACGGTCGCACGCGAAGAAAACGTGCCACTGCTTCTGGCTGCAGGTTTCCGCCACCTGTGCGTCGCCCCGGTAGCCGCAGCGCAGGTGGATCGTTTCATCCATCAGACCGATTTGAAGGTAGCCAAGAAACTGGCCATCCGTTGGAAAGGCCTGCCCGCCCCCGATACGTGGGAACCCGCGTAGCGGAAAATACGGAACCAGGTGAACTTTCACACACTTCGGCCCAAACCGTAGGCAAAGCCTACGGTTTGGGCCGAAGTGTGTGAAAGTTCACCTGGTTCCGTATTTTCCGCTACTCAGACCATTCGCGTGACTCGCCAATGGGCGGGAGCATCGACTTTCTCCAACGGCCTGCCCAAGGCCTCGGCAAAGGTAGGGGCCAGGTCATGGGGGCCGATGGCCACCAGACTCGACCCGCTACCACTGATCGTGGCCAGGTAAGCGCCGGCTTCATGGGCGGCTGCCAGAGCTTCGGCCCCACCGGGGATCAGGGGCAGGCGCGCGTGCTCGTGCAAGTGCTCGGTGCGAGCGTGGCGCA
>JAAETM010000184.1 GCA_024228395.1 bacterium
CGAGAGAAGCTCTTGAAGCTCCCGGCGTGGGTGGAAGAATCGGTGCGACGCGTGGTGGTCCACCTGCCGGCATCGTGGCTCGGAGAAAGCGATTGGCAGCGGGTGGCCATGGCGATCGGCGCAGCCCCCGGCTAACGATCCCTTTCATCGCTGGTTCGGAGCTCGGCGTGAGCCGAGAGGGTTCGGTGTGCTCGCAACTCGAGAATGCGCCGAAGCACACTCCGCATTCGCGCCACGGAATGGGCATCGACCACCCAAAACGAGATCCGTCAGCGTCAATCGCCGCGCGGCACGCCGAAACCGTGGAAAGCCAGGTTCTCAGCCAACTTTCGTGCATAGTTCAGGCTAGGGCCAGCAACCCCCGCACATCATTCGGATCGATGGATCTGGGCACTTGGACGAAGCCCACCACAAACGCGGAGAGGGTAACCTCTCCGACTCCCGGGCCATAGAAGAAGTGATGAGTATCTCTCATCGCCGAAAAGCTGGCGTACGGCGACAACGCAAAGCCGCCGCGCGTGATGAACAGATTGCCCCAAGCTCCGTGGTTCTTGAATCCGCCGACGATCAACTCGATGTTCTGCAATCCGAGCGGATACAGAGCCGCCTCAGCGTTCTCTGGAAGAGCATCCTCGGTACCCGAGTGAACCTCGAATCCGAGTCGAATCGGATCGCCTGGCGCGAGCACGTGCTGCAGGGGCGCAGGCACCGCCCCGACTGTGGTGGCCAGTTCGAACACGAGCGTGATGGCTTCGCTGGCATTCGGCGCCATGACCCCGAGCACGACGACGAGCCGGAAAGCTGATGAGATGGCGTTGCGCATGTTTCCCCTGCTTGGCGACATGGGGAGGGCACCTGACAACGTCGGCGAAGGGAAGGCTTTCCTTGAGAACCCAGAACATGCAGGCCGAACCGGTGGAAACACCGAGAAGGCCCTGCCCCGGTGCCCAAACGAAAACGCCCCCGGCTGGTTAGGCCGGGAGCGTTCAAAACCTGGAGCGCGAGACCGGATTCGAACCGGCGACATTCACGTTGGCAAGGTCGGTGTACCCTCCGGGGGCACCGCAATTCCAGCTACTTGGCGCTCTCCGTGCTTGTCAGGACCGCACACGACCGCATCTCACCACCGCATCC
>JAAETM010000185.1 GCA_024228395.1 bacterium
TGCCGACGGCCTGATCGCCAGCACGGGCTCGCGGGTGGGCATTGGCGTGACGGCCCCCATTGCACGTTTGGATGTGGGCGCCACATCGAGTGGGGACACCATGGGTGTTCGTTCTCAAGGCCTCTACGGCCCCACCGGAGGTTACCTGGCCGTGCAAGGCGCGGACGACTTCGATTCGATCACAAGCGCAGATTGGTACGGCTTGGAATTGGGCATTGCGGGTGTTTCCACGGGCAGCTCAAACAACGACAACTATGGTGTCATCGGCCACTCCAACGGCAGCGGCGTACGCGGCGAAGGCATCGGCGTAGGAGTCTCAGGCAAATCCACTTATGACGGGGGCGTGGGAGTCCAGGGCATCTCCAATGGCACATCCGCCGCGGGTGTGGGGGACCTCGCCGTAACGGGCAATAAGGCCTTCGCCATGCCCAACCCTTTGAACCCGGAACGCGAAATCCGTTTCCTCTGCATGGAGGGCAACGAGTCGGGCACCTACTTCCGCGGCACCGCGCAACTCATGGACGGCGTCGCGCACATCCCCGTGCCCGAGGACTTCGCCCTGGTCACCGACGGCGAAGGCCTTACCGTGCAAATCACCCTGGTCGGTGGCTGGACCGAGTCCTGGGTGGAATCGAGCGACTTGAACTCGGTTGTCGTGCGAGGCAACTCGGACCTGACCTTCCACTACACGGTTTCTGGCATGCGTCGTGGTTACAAGGACTACGACACCGACCACGCCAACGTCTCGTACCGCCCAGAAGTGCGCGGCATCCCCTTTGGTGCCCATTACCCGGCCGAGCAACGCCAAATGATGGTCGAAAGCGGCATGCTCAACGCGGACTTCACGCCCAACGAAGCTTTCATGAAGAACGTGGGTTGGGAAATGCGCGAGCCGACGGATCGGGAGCTGGAGTGGGCGGCCAATCTTGCCACACCTGAACAGCGTTAGGAGTTGCAAACCATGTGGATCGGGGTGTGGGCTGCTTGCAGTTCACACCCCGCTTTTATTGGCGCTGCCCTACTCCCCTTTGACGTGCGCGGGCACGTGACGGACGAAGATCTCCATCAGCTGAGCGCGCTCCTATCTGTCCACCCTACGCGCTTGCGTGGAATCCCTCAAACGGGGCTTTTTGGGGGGCCGGGTCGAGAATCCTTGGCGAGTATCACCTGGTCGGGCAGGTCGATCTCACCCGCATCCAGCGCATGCACGAGATCATGGCTATCCACCGCTGAGCGGATCAAAAACTGCACGAGGTCTGTTGGGGTGCCCCATTCAGGGTCCCCAGGCTGCCACCGATTGAGAAATGGGCAATTAGATGTGCCAGAATCCCGTGGCCAGAGGATGATTGGGACTGCATGGCAAGTGGGCCAACCCTGATTCCGGCGGGGTTGGTCCGGAAGTTTGCAGCCCGACCGGAATCACCGCACACACACACCCATGACTTCTTTCAAGTTCCTCTGCGTATCCCTATTGGTTTTTTCCGGACTCTCGGCGGGGCAAACCCTGCAGCGGATCTCGTTGGACAGCAACAACCCCAGCGCGCTTCGGGCCCAATTGGAACAGGCCGGATTCGACGTCTTGGAGGGCAACCCCCAGGTAGAAGTGGTGGTCACCCGTGCGGAACGGGCAGCGCTGGTCTCCATGGGATTGCATCCTGTGTGGATAGAGAATGGCCGGGCCTTGAGTGGGATATTGGCGGGACAAGGCCTGGAGGACGGGGTTCCGGGGGGGTACAAGGACCTGGCACAAATCAACGCGCACCTCGCGCAGACGGCTATGGACCACCCGACCATTTGCCAAGTCGTCGATCTCTCGGCGACCTTTGGTGCTCCCCTCACCGCGGAGGGCCGATCCTTGATAGCCCTTAAGATCAGCGACAACGTGGCGCTGGAGGAGGATGAACCCGCCCTGCTCATCGCCAGCGCGCATCACTGTCGCGAACTCGTCACGCCGGTGATCGCTTTGGCCGCTATCGATCACCTGACCGATGGATACGGCACGCTGCCCTCCGTGACCCAAGCGGTGGATGATCACGCGATCTGGATCCTTCCCATCTGCAACCCCGACGGATACGAATACGTGTTCAATTCGAACAACCTGTGGCGCAAGAACCGCAGGGTCTTCTCCAGCGGCGTCGGTGTCGATTTGAACCGCAACTACCCGCAGGGTTGGACCAACAACTGTTCAGGCTCGAGCAGCGCCGGATCCAACACTTACAAGGGACCCAGCGAAGCATCCGAAGCGGAAACCCAAGCCATCATCGCATTGTCGGAAGCGGTGCGCTTTGCCAAGGTCATCGACTTCCACTCCTCGGGTCGCGAAGTCCTTTGGGGTTATGCCTGTCCCACCCATCCCTTCGATACTTACATGTATGACGAAGCGGTGGCCATCTCCCAGGCGACGGGTTATCTGGGCGATGAACGACGTCCTTCGGCGGACGGTGAACACCAACAATGGCATCAGGGACGCCGAGGTGCATGGTCCGTGCTCATTGAAACCGCCACCTCTTTCCAGCCAAGCTACACCTCCGCGCAGACGGAAGCCGCCCAGGTCCTCGCTGGCATCGATTGGCTGCTGGCCCGTTCGATCCCTGTGAGCGGTCACGTCACTGGCTCCTGCACCGGTGCACCTATCGAGGCGGATATTTCCATCGTGGGAATCACCTTGCCCGACGGCGAGGAAAACAGTTCGGGCGGCGCCTTCGGCCGCTGGCATGCCAACCTGCCCCCGGGCACGTATACCCTACGCTTCGAAGCATCGGGTCATACCCCCCAGCAACATCAAGTCACCGTCGTAGCCGGCGCGGCCACCACGCTCGATGTGCAGCTCGTCTCCAATGGTCCCGAGGAATACTGCATCGCCGCCGCCAACTCCACCGGGCAGGTGGGTCGAATGAACATCGTGGGCCAACCCAGTGTCTCCGCCAACAACCTGACACTGCAGAGCTACCAATTGCCCCCCGGTCAGTTCTGCCTCTTCGTGTATGGGCAAACCGAAACCATCACGCTTTCCTACGACGGCTTCCTCTGCTTTGCCAACCCCATCATTCGGCATCAACTCGCCTTCACCGACCCATCCGGCCAGGCCAGCATTCCGATCGACCTGGCAAACCCCGTGCACCCGGCGGGCCTGATTCTGGCGGGCAGCACCTGGAATTTCCAAACGTTCTATCGGGACACCGGGTTTGGTGCGACCGGCGCCAACTTGACCCTGCCCCTGCGAGTTACGTTTTGCCCGTAGGGCGAACTCGCAGGATGGAGGGATTGGGCAATGTCCCACGCTGCATACTCTCCTACGCCGCACGAATCTTGTCGATCTCATCCACAAACACGATGCCCTTCTCCGCCTGCCGAGGATTCCCCTCAGCCTTGCTCAGCAAGTCCGCAACCAGGGTCTCGACCGAGTTTCCCTTGTACCCAACCCCGTCGCACTGCTGAACCCCACCGGCACACCGAGGAATTTGGCCAGTAGCTTGACCATGAATGTCTTTCCCCCCCCGGTCGGCCCGATCAGCAGGATGTGATGCCGCCCTAGGTCCTCCCCCTCCAGGTCCCGGTGGGCTTGGGACATGTAGTGGTTGTAAACCGCGACCGACAGATCGTGCTTGGCGCGAGCTTGACCGTGAACATAACGGTCGAGGTACTCGACCATTTCGCGGGGGGTGGGGAGGATGGAGGGGGTTGTCATGGGGTAGATTCTCCGGGAGTCTCCTTGCTTTATTTCGACTTGCCCTGACTTCGAATATCGGCACTTTCGGGCGCGCTGATTTTCTCAAGTTCTCTCCAACACGAAACTTCTTTTCCTTCTTCCAAAGCGGCCGAGTAATTGCGCTCTACGGCACTTTGGATATCGTCCAAAACATCATCCCCCAGACTCCGTTTCAGCACAACACCTAATCCATCGGGCTGCCCATCCGGATCGCCGGAAAATATGGCGCGAATTAATAGCCGCTTGGAACGATTGCGGTCAGAAGGCCAAGTCTTCCGAGCAAGGTTCAGCAGCATTTCCCTGCGGCCTACATTTTCGATCAAAGTAGAGAGCATTTCGTCCAGAGCGTCAGGGATTGGCTCTAAGCTATTCAGACGCTTGATTGAAAACCCATTTCCTTTGAGTGCGGCAATGACATCCCCCATACACCCATCATTGGCAACGCAGGTCATCCAATCCTTGTAAGCATAGGCATTCGTGATGGGCTCTCGCCCAGTTGCCGACTTGTTTCTGACCTCTTGGTACTCTTCCTCTACTACATCATTGAAGGAATCGGAAGCTCGGTTCCAGTGTTTTCTGAAACTGCCCGCCGATTTACGCTCTTCCCCACCCCCCCCATGTAGAGCTGCTGTTTGAGAGAACGATCCTCCAGGGAGTGCTACAAGCCTGGAACTACAGAAGCCCACCCTCCCCGTGAGCTCCGTTTGATTCCTATTGACCACATTCATGAACTCCCACATGCACCATGGGGATTCCAAATAGGACTCACTCAGGACACAAAACACATAATCGGCCCCTACAAGTTTCTTTAGGTAGGTGAGCCTGTCTCGCTCCTGTAGGTATTCAGGGCGGGCTTGTTCTGATCGATAGTCATCAACCAAAAATTTCTCCCTCCTCAATCTCCGAATCAGGGTCATGGGCCAACGCTCGATTGAATCCGCTGGAAGCTCGCTCAAATTCTTGACCTGGCCGCTTTGATCCCCTGCAAACGAAACCGCGACCACAACCGTATTGGAATAGGCTTCATCTGGAATGTGGCTCCCAATGTCTGCAGCTCGCCCGCCGAGCTCATCCCCACTGCCCGGCAACTCCTGATCCTCAAAAACCGGAAGTTCTACTGAACGGAAACCGGCGAGGGCTCTGCACTCATTAATTATGGCCTGCAGGAAACTCTCATCAGGGCCATATTGGGTCAAGGTGAGTGCCCCCCCAAAACTGCCCTTGATTTTGGGAACCCAATTCATATGCACGTAGGTTTCTTGGGGGGCTTCCTCCCAGCCCTTTCGGTGAGACTGAAACTGGCCGCCCCATTCCCAGATGACTCCGGCACGCCGCCAGCGACTTCCAAGACTGCATACTAACTGGAGGACCGCGTCCCCGCTCAGGACATCATTTTCCAGTATGCGCGTGTCAAATACCTTCAAATCTCCTCTGTAGTCATTGGCTTCCTGCATCAGATTCACCCCGTATCGCGGCAGGGCCTTGACAATGACGTATTGCTCTTGCTCAAGCCTATTTTTCCCGAATTTGTAAGCTAGGCCACAGCTCTCCATGAAATGTAGAAATAGCCCCATTTGCTCCGGGGAAAAACCGGCCTTAGTCCAGCCCCATTCCCTAAGTTGCTCCAAGGTGCAACGCCCACCCGCAGCCTCAAGATGCGGCCATGCGGTTTCTCGATTCAAAGCGGTATAAATGCCATTGATCGCCCAGCGTTGATCTAACACCACGCTGTCTTTCATGTGCTCGCCATCGTAGAACAAGAAACCGCTACGGTGCAACAGACGGAGCAAGGCCTCTGGGTTTTTGCTGTAGGCTCCAGGGCATAGTTCCTCCGTCAACTGCTGAAACTCCTCCAGCGCCATGGTTGGATGGGGCGGTTTGGCCATCTTGTCTGTCCCTTCCGCGGCTTCATGAGCTCTTTCGTTCTCCGACATCTTCTCCTGAAGAGAGCGGCGCACTCGAAGCGCATTCTTGTGGATCTCCCGACGACCGAGGGGGCCAAGCACCTGGGTTACGCCCTTTTTCAACCACTCCGCAAGCCTCTCTTTGCCTTCGCCAGTATCGGCGCTGAAATCGATCTGCTCGATCCCCTCTAGGGCTTCCTTGTTGCTCTCCAAGTATCCCTCCACATCCCCACCGCGATCAACCTTAGTGCGCACGAAAGCGACCGGGGGCCTTTTCCCCGACGCGGATTCGATCGAGTCAATCATCTGTCGCCAATAGGACAGATTGTGGTCCCCACCACCGTCCATTTCGGCTGCAGCCTTTTCAACCTTATCAGATTCCTTGTCCCATCCCTTTCCCGAACA
>JAAETM010000186.1 GCA_024228395.1 bacterium
CCACTCCCAAGTTCATCATGGGCGGCGTGACCCTGAACTTCGCAACCTGGGCCAACGGGCCCGGGGCTGGAAAGGGGCGCGACTGGGACAAACCGCAGGGCAAATATGGCATCGCCCAACTCAGTCCCTGGGTGCTTTGGCCGCCGGATGGCCTCAACCTGGCGCAGGGCACTTGCGGTGAACTTTTCGGTTACGGCTACTTGCCGCTGCCCCTAACAAACCCAAAGGAAACGACCGCGGGACACCCGGTTCCGACGGGCAATCAATGCTGGACGCTCTTCCTGAACACGAAGAACTTCAAGGGGCCGGTGGCCTTCTTCACGCCGTACTTCTTTTCGCAACATACGATCGATCGACCCGACCTGGCCGGCATCTTCCTCGACGCCATGCCGGCCGACCCGGGCCGTTCCTTACAGATGGAAACGCAGTACATACCCGCTGCCCTTGAATCCGATCGGAAGGGCAAGAGTTTTGCGCGCTCTGCACCTACGCGCTTTCCCCTGAACGGGGATGATGCTTCGATTCTGGTCCACCGCATCACATCCCACAAACGCAATGCGCTGTGGGATGCCGTCGAAAAGTGGTTCGCCGGAGGGGAGGCCGCCTCGGGCGCGATCGGGTCCGAGTCCAGCTTCGTGCATTCGATCCCAGGCAATGGATGGTCGACCTGGAAAGTCCATGCGGATGACACACCAAAGAAGGAGCAGCGCAAAATCGACTGGGATTCCTTTGCGGAGCCCGTGGCCCTCGATTCGCACACCTTCGGTTACCGCTGGTCAAAGGATTGGGTGGCACGCCCGCGAAACAAAAGGGGAGCGCAGCTCTTCACCTTGCCGCAGTACTTTGAGTTGGGAGAGAACGAGGGAAAGCCGATCTGGAGCCCCATTTTGCGCAAGCGCGTACCAGTGCGGCGCGCCCTGGGGAAAGCTACGTTCGTCCCGCCCGAGGCGCCCAAGGCCAATCCCTACACAACGCCAAGTGACGGTTGCTGGGCCAAACCCGGTCCCGTGGCGGGGCCCTTCAAGGCCACAATCGGGGACGGCAGTGTGGTGACCTACCACTGGTTCCGATTTGCAGACCAACCGGCACTACTCAATGCCGACCTCTCCGATGCGGAGCGCGAGCAACTACAGGAGCGCGTGGAACGCTTGCACCGTTCGTGGACTCGGCAGCGCCAGTACCTGCCGCCGCCGAAGGTAGGTGAATTGGCCTCCCTCGACGCGGCCCTGATCGTGGAGCCGCCCAAGGGATTCGAGGTCGGTTATGTGCCGATCGTTACCAGGCAAGGTCGGGAATGATCCGCTTGCTGATTTGACTCCAAATTCGATATGCGCCAAACACAAGCACACCCCGGATCAACGCCAGACAAAAGCCCGCTACGCTCCAACATCTCCATGATCCACCCAAGGGATAGAACGGCACGCCCCGTCAGGGGAAATCCGATCGGCCTCCGCCCGGGCACATGCCTGGTTGCG
>JAAETM010000187.1 GCA_024228395.1 bacterium
AACGCATTCATGAACAGCTTAAATGCGCGCCCGCCCCTCACGTCCTACGAGCCCAACTACTTCATGATGAATGGTTTGGCGTACCCTGATACCGCTTCGGACGCCTCCACCTACGTCACCGGGGACTTGGGCGACCGCATCCTGATCCGCATGGGCAACATGGGGCGCATGCGCCAAGCCGTTCACTTCCATGGATACCACCCTGAAGTTGTCGCGCGCCAAAACGTGCCCGAAACGATCCTGGGCGCCAAGGACACGATCCCCATGGCCCACCGCACCACGGTGGATCTGATACTGACCCCGCAACAGGCTGGCACCTTCCCGCTCCACCCCCACTCCCTGACGGCCGTCACGGAAAATGGGCTTTACCCCTGGGGCCAGCTGACCCTCATCACCATCTCCTAAGGAGGACTTAGTTATGGCAGGACTCGGAAACAACGTCGGCAACAGCTTCAACCTGCGTTCGCGCATGGACGGCACGTTGACCGCCGCAGGACAAAACCTCTCGGTCTGGTACTACACGGACTCGCTCATGGGGGCCGGTAGTGGCTTCCAAGGCGATCGCGATTTGCCCTCCGCCCACATCGAAGTGATCGAAGGCCAAACCGTCACGATCAACTTCATCAACGCGAGTTGGATGCCCCACACCATCCACCTGCACGGACTGGACGTGGACCAGGCCAACGATGGCGTGGGCGTCACATCCAGCGTAATCAACCCGGGAGGGAGTTTCCTCTACACCTTCCAAGCGCCCCACGCGGGCACGTACCACTACCACTGCCATGAGGACACGGTGCTGCACTACGCCCGCGGTATGTACGGCACAATAATCGTGCGGCCGCCCAGCGGTTCCGTGAGTGAAGCTTGGGCTGGAGGCCCGACCTTTGACGAAGAAGTGCTTTGGCAACTGTCCACCATGGATCCCGCCTGGGATTCATTTCAGCACTCGGCCCCCAACGGCACCGCACGTTTCAAGCCCGAGGTATTCCTCATCAACGGCAAGGAGACCGCCGACGCCATGACGGACGTTTACTCCCGCGTGGTCGTGGCTGCCGGTGGCAAGGCCTACCTCCGGGTCCTGAACGCCGCCTATCAATGGGCGCGGGTTTCCCTGGGCGGTTTGCCCTTCGATGTGGTCGCCAGCGACGGTCGCCCCTTGCAAACCGCCTACACCACGGGAGTGCTCGAATTGGGCCCGGGCGAGCGCTATGACCTGCTGATCCAAC
>JAAETM010000188.1 GCA_024228395.1 bacterium
CCCGTTTGGTTGGCAATTGCATACAATCCACCCCATGCTCGCCCCCGCGCCCCACCTGGCTTCCCGCTGCTCTCCCGAAACTGCCCCTTTGGAACGTCTATCCACTATTGTCCACGGGCAGGCGGATTCTGGAGTAGCAACACGAAACCGAAGTGGATTGGATGTTCACCATATCTGCTGACTCGGTGAGGCTTTCCAGGGTTGTCGGTAACTCACCACAGACCATCCGCTAGGAACTGCAGAATGCACAGATGGCAAACCCCTATTGTAGGAGCCGCGTTGGTTGGTCTCGCGACCCTCCTTGCACTGACGCTGCGAACCGCTCTGCACCCCGCAGGCGAAGGTGCCAGGGAGCCGGCGGTGATCCACGATGGAGGCTGGGTGCGAAGTTCAGAGGTCGCGGAAATAAATGCCCCGACTCTTGAGCTTCAGCGCGAGGGAATCGAGGAGGTGGTCGAGGAGTTTGAAGATGACTTCAAAATGGTGGATGAAGGCCTGGGCTGGAGTCGGTCGGACCCTGAACCAGTGAAGCCTTCGCCGCGGACACTCGAGGTTGAGGTTGTTACTGGGACAGACTCGACCCCGGTTCCCGCTTCGATCAAGTTGCTCCGGATCGATGCGGAGCGGGGCTGGCTGACGAAGGTGAAGGCTTCGGTCAAGGGTCATGGGGCCGGTGCATACACCGTGACTTTCCCCGCTGACTCGCAGCCCGAGTGGGTGGTGGCCGACGGCGGGGATGCTGGCGTTGGTTCACTGAAATGGGAGGACGCTGCCGTGGCCAATGAAAAGGGGCACGCGGCCCGCGTCACCGTGCACGGCGGGGGGCGGATCGCGGGGCGCGTTGTGGATGCTTCTGGGGACGCCGTGGTTGGACTTCGGCTGTGCGCGATTCAGGTAGGCTCCAACCGGGAGACTCTCTTTCAAGCTGCGGAGTACTCCGCTCGTCTCCAGCACCTCGTCGAAGGGGCAGGTCGCGGCTATGCCTCTTTCTACACGGACGAGGAGGGGCGGTTCGAGGTCGGAGGTCTGCGGGAAGTTTCCTTTGTCATCACATGCGGGATCGCACTTCAGGAGTACTTGACCAGTCAGGAACCCTTGGGTCGTGTTGTCGCAAACCCCGATCCTGTTCCAGTGGTTCTACATCTCTCGGAATCGCAAATCATCGTGCGCGTTGCGACTCCTACGCCTGTCGGTAGTCCCGCGGCGAACGAGCCTGCTGGGCGGGACAAATGGTCGAGTATTCAGATAGACGTGCACGACTTGGGGCCAATAGGAGGCGAGGTCGCGACGGCGGGTTCGAGACCGTCATGGAAACCGCGACCGCAAAAGGGAATCATTGGGAATTACTCCGCGCGATTCGTCGATGGACGCTATCTGTTTCATATGGGAGCCGAAGCGGGCCGACGTTACGCTGTTCGTGCCTGGCAGGATAAACGTTCCACGCCAATTCAGACCGTTGAGGTCGGTGGCGCCGGACGGCAGGCGATCGTGGACCTAACGATCCCCGAGAAGCCGGTCACAGCCAGGTTACAGGTCGACATAAACTTTGCCCACGTTAAGGACGAGCACCCAGATATTGGAAACGTGGCAAGGGTCTGGCTGGAAGACCCCGAAACGGGTATTGCCCTTCGGGCCCGAACTGCATCCGCAACCGACCAAAAAGGGGCTCTCCTCGAAGCTGCTCCTGGGCCTGTTCGTGTCGTCGTGGAAGGAGTTCATGCCCAGCCACTTCCCGAATGGATTATGACTGCTAGGCGCCGGCATGGACGGACGAGCACGGTAGTCGAGGTGACTCCGGGGAGTGATATCCAGTTGGAGCTTGCCCTTCCGGCCGGGGGAGCTGTGAGAGTGGCCGCCACCGGTGCGGATTCGATTCCGGAGAGCACTCTGAACCGCATGACCTTCAAGATCCAGTTGCAGGCCGAAGGAAGTGATCAGCCCGAGGAACTCAAGAGGCTATTCAAGAGAGAGGATGGTGGCTACTCGGAAACAAACTATTGGAGTCTTGGCACGGATATGGTTTCTGAGCGCCTCCCCGCTGGCCGCTACACCGTCACCACCAGGTGGGGCACATGGACCGCTGCGCCGCAGACGATTGAGATCCAAAGTGGTTCCGTGGTCGAACTGAAACTCCACTTGGAGTGACACGGCGTGCTCCTGGGTCAGGGCCATTTGACGAGGCCGGTACGCTCCCTACTCCTCTCCCCCAGCTCTGACCCGTCAGCTCCCACCGACGAACACGACTCCCCGCAGGGACACCGTCTAACTCTCCCGCGCCAATCCCCAGCGACCTGGTGCCACGCCCGCAAACGATCCAAGCCCAGACCCTCCCCTTTCTAGCAGCCCCACTTCGCTCCCGATCCCCTACAATCGACACCATGCTCGCCCCTCAGCTCGCTGCTCTCCCCCACCCTTCCCGCGCTTTGCAAGGTCTATCCATATGACGCTGAAGCGAAAGGCAGGCTGCGCGATCTTCATGGTCGGCCTCGCGCTGCTGGTTCTGCTCTCTGGTATCGCAATCAAGGAGAGGGGGCGTTCCAATCTCGCGCACGAGTTGGAGCGCATCCGTGCTGCGGGCGAGCCGCTCCTGCCCGAGGACATCGACTTCCGCGATCCGGGAGAGGGGCACAACAGACGCGAGTGGCTCGTACGCTTTGGCGAGGAGTTTGAAGAGCTCTATCCTCCCGTTCTGTGGGATCCTGAGGGTCTTTTCTGGGACACCGAGGAGGATGACTCGGAGGATTGGGAAGAAGATAGTCTTACAGAGCACAAGGAGCTGTTCCGAACGGCTATTCAAGAGGGGCGCACCCGCGAGGACTTGGTCGCCGAAGTTTGGTCTGCGCTGGCCGACCCCCGGCTCCTCGCACAGTGTTCTCCCTTTGTGAACAATCACTTTCGCACGGCCCGGACGGTGCTAGCAGATGCGATTCCGCGCGCTTTGGAGATCGTTCAGTGTGCGGGACTTGACCTTGAAACGATAACTGCCAGCGCCTTGGATGTGGATGAGGATGGCAGGCCATCGATCTACCCTGTCCTTCCAATCAGTGAGAGTATCGCTGTGATGAAAATCTTGGGCGCAACCCTTCGGCAGGCTTGCCTTGAGGGCGATGAGAAGCTTGCGCACCAGCTTCTGCTCGCAGCCTTTGACAATGCTGATGCCTACGCTGGGAGTGGCTCAGCCCACCAGATCATGACGTGGAACCTCCTCGAGTACCAAGCCCTGGACATGCTGGAGGATGCACTCTTCTTCTTGCCGCTGGTGGATCACCTACCAGACCTGGAGCAAGAGCTGGAGAAGGTTCGCCCTTTGCACTTTGGAAGGCAGATGTTCGTGAGCGAGCGAGCGTTCGGTCGGAGAGCCTATCAATGGTGGGGCGATCTAGCAGGGGATGAGGTGAGCATCTGGTCCACGGAGGGGCTTGTCTGTGAGGCCTTCCAGGAGTGGGACGAGCTGGCGTACCTGGAGATGACAGGCCGCTTCATCCATGAGTTCGATCGATCCAGACCGACCTGGGAAATGCATGCGGCGTTGGGGAGGGAGGGGGCGATGGAGACCCCTCCTAGCTGGTCTCTGCTCTGCAAGATCCTCTCGATGAATTCCAGTATGTTGCTTACCCAGATCCTGTACTCCGATTGTCGTCTCACCCTGGCCCGGATCGCTCTGGTGTCCCAGCGCAATGGAAGAGACGCTGCCCTTGCGCTGGCCAAGGCCACCCTCGATCCCTTCGATGGCAAGCCCCTGCGCTGGCGCGAGGAAGAAGATGGCACAATCCTCTTCTGGTCTGTTGGCGCAGACCTGATTGATGACGGTGGTGCCCATCCAGGGCCAGACCCCGACCAACGCGAGCCCGACGACATCACCTGGCGCGTGAAGCCTCGCTAGCTCTTCACTTCACGTTCTCGACGAAGCAACCGAGGAAGGGGACGACAGGGTGAGTGATCAGGGCCACAAGCATGCCGCCGAAGACGGGCACTGCCATGGGGATCATGATGGTGACACGGCGTCAGACCCCGCTCCCCGCCCTTTCCCCGGAACTGCCCATTTGAAATTCCTGTCCATTTTCCCCTCAACAGGATCGGTATTGACTCGTCTATGCTAACGCTGGGCATTCCATGATCTACTTTCAAACACACAAGCGCCCCCTGCAGCTGACAGTCTTGGGCCTCACCCTCATGGTGATTTTGGTCGTTGTGGCCCGAATGCAGAGGTCGGGTGATGAAAAGGCTCTCATGCGCGACGCGAACAGGGGGGCGGAGGACAAGGCCGAGTTACAGGCGACCGACAATCGGTCGGACAACAACCTCCCGAATCCGGGCGAAGGTCTGCGCACCGCGATTGCGGCCCCAGTCGCGGGTGTGGAGCAGACGGCCGATCCCGGACCGGAGGCCTTGACCGGGATCGTGCTCGATGCCAAGGACAAGCCGATCGCCGGCGCTGTGGTCGAGGCGTTCTCCGCGCCCAACGCAAGCTTCAATACCTTCGACCTTGAGTTCGAGCCACCGACATCGGTGCAGGCCCGGGACACGACCGGAGCCCCCGGCCGCTTCCGCTTGGACGTCCCCGACTACCACCCCTTCGACGTGGTCGCGAGCGCTGAGGGTTTCGCGAGCATGCGGGTAGAAGCCTGCTACGCTGGTCAGGAGATCACGATCCGACTGGGGCTTGGCTGCGAACTCCACGGGCTCATCACGAGCGAACAGGAGGGCCTGCCCGTGCCCAATGTGCGTCTGCGTATCTTCAACAATGGCGCGACGGGGACCCTCGAGAGTAGCACCGACGCGAACGGGGCCTACCGCATCGCAGGCTTGCCCGCCGGTGAGGCTTGGCTGCAGGTCATCCCTCCGGCCCATGCAATGCCTAGTCTGTTCGAAGTCAAACTGAACCCGCTGCAAGCGACCCGCCAAGACGTCGTACTCAAGGCTGGCCGTACGATCACAGGTGAGGTGCGCGATGCGCGCACGGGCCGCGGGATTGCTGGGGCCGAGGTCAGTTCCTGGAGTTTCTTGGGCAAGACCGTTCGGACCGACTTGCACGGCCAATTCCGCCTCGAAGGCGTGCGGGTCCTCAAAAGCTCCGTCATGGCTCGCGCGAAGGGTTATGGTCGCGCCGAAGAAGCGCTCCACGCAAGAGCCGACGTTGTCAACTTCGAATTGGAGCCCGCGCGTTGCATCGCGGGGCATGTTGTCGATCCAGAGGGCAGGCCGCTCGATAGGGCGCTGGTCTCGATCTGCGGCACAAGCCACGATGGGGGGGTGCAACAGCTCGAGTGGCGTACAGCTATCAGCGACGCCGAGGGGTACTTCCTAATCGACGGCTTGCGCAAGGACCTTGGGCTCCTGCTCTTCGTAAGGCTCGAGGGTTGGGGCTCCGCCACGCGCGTCCTCCCCCAATTCGACGCGCGATACGATCCTCTTGTGCTGGAAGATCTGACTCTCCATCCCCATGCAATCCTCGCAGGTCGAGTGCTCGACGCTCGAGGGTGCCCCGCCCCAGGCAAGAACCTCACGCTGCGTGGACCCGAGGGCAGCGCTGGCATCGACTCCGACATCTCGACCTATTCGCATCTGCGAAGTACGCAGAGTGACGAACGCGGTCGCTTCTCGATCGCCGACCTTGCCGAGGGCAACTACGAATTGAGCGTTGCTTCCCACGAGAGTTGTCCGGAGTCCATAGCGGTCTCCTTGGAGGCATCCGAGGCGCGCACGGATTTCGAGTGGGTTCTCACAGCGACAGGCTCGGTCAAGGGACGCGTCAGTGGATCCGACGGCGTGCCCTTGCCCGAGGTCTCCATTGCGCTCTTCGCACGCAGTGGACCTCGTAGGCTTACTCTGAGTACACGGACCGATGAGCGCGGCGAGTTCGACTTGAGCACGGTCTGCGCGGGGGACTATTCCCTGCGGGCCGTCGCGAGCTCCGCCCATGGGAGGGCACACTCCCTGGCATCCCTCGTCGTCCACGGCATCGAACTGGACGGCCCTGTGCTCGAACTCCGTCTCCTCGAAGCCGATAGCGAGATCCGCGGTCGCGTCGTCGATTCGGAGGGAGCAGGAATCGCCCTGGCCCTGGTCTCCATTGACCACGGTATTGGTGCGCTCGGCAGCGGGGTGCTCACCGACGCGACTGGCGAGTTTGTCCTCGAGGTCCCTGCCGGTTCGAAGAGCAATCTACGCGCCTGGCGAACCCGTGAGCTCGACACCTCCGAGGGGTCGACCCACGCCCTTGAGATGCAACTTGGACGCAGGATCGTGGGGCGTGAAGATCCTCCTGCACGACTCGACGATGTGGCCTCCGGGAGCCAGAATGTCGAGATGGATCTCGGCCTCTGACCACCGCCGCGCCCGGCTCCGATCCGTCAGCCCCCACCGACGAACCCAAGTCCCTGCGGCCTTTTCTGCAAACCGCATCGATCCAATTCAGAGTTGCTCTCGGACCTGATTCCGGAAGGCACATTCCTAGGCTTACCGATCACACAGCCGCAACTCCGGGCCCGCAATCCCTCCCGCGCCTAACCTCAAACGTGCAGGGTCATTCCCTGCACGCGGCCACCCACATCCCCGCAAATGATCGCGCCCACAGTGAGCCTCGATGATTCCAAAGCGCCAGGACAAGAACATGGAAAGCGACACACCTACCGTCAGCAACACCGCGTGCAACACGATATCGGGGTAAACGGCGTATTGGTAAACCGCTGAAATCGCGCCTAGCATGAGGCCTTCGCAGATCGCGAAGAGCATGGCCAATACCGCCGCCATGTGGGGCTTGAAAGCGATCACAAACGAGAGCGCCAAACCGATCAACCCACCACCCATCATATTGGCGTTCGCACTTTCTATTCCCATGGAGCCGTGGGCCACCGCGTTCCAGGAATACGTCGCGACCCCGGTCATGATCATGATGAGCCCTGGGCTGGCGCGAGGAAGAAGATGGCACGATCCTCTTCTGGTCTGTTGGCGCGGACCTGATTGACGATGGCGGTGCCCACCCATGGTCAGACTCCGACCAGCGCGAGCCCGATGACATCACCTGGCGGGTGAATCCTCGCTAGTGCTTCACCTTACGTTCTAGACGAACCAATAGAGGAAGGGAACGACAGGGCGGGTAATTAGGCCACAAGCATGCCGCTGAAGACGGGCACTGCCATGGGGATCATGATGGTGATACGGCGTCAGAACCCGCTCCCCGCCCTTTCCCCGGAACTGCCCCTTTGGAGCTCCTATCCACGCCACTGGCCGCATTTTCGACATCCCAAACGGTCAGACCATCCGAATGGATCGGGTAGAATCGAGGGATGAGTCGGCTTTGGCTCTAAACCCATGTACAATCGATCCATGAAACAACTCCCCATTCTCTTCAGCACCTTGGTGGCCTTCGGCGCAGCCGCCGTTGCGATCCCCTCTGCGGCTCCCCTCTCCTCTCAGGAAGAGGTCGACGTGGTCGGCACCGACGCACCGGAAATCGAAACCGGAACCTGGTTCAACCACATCGGCCAAGCACCCTCGATTGAAGCCTACCGCGGAAAGGTAGTCATCATCGAACGCTGGGCCACCTGGTGAGGCCCGTGTAGTGGGGCGTGGCCTCACCTCAACGAACTGCAAGCAGAATTTGGCGATAGTGGATTGGTCGTACTCGCTCTCTCCAAAGAGGACGACAAGAAAGTCGCGGAGTACATGGAGAAACACGACATCCAGGTCCGGGTCGCATCCGGATACAAGCCGAACCCGGGCTACCCGAGCCGTGGAATTCCGGCCTCCTTCGTGATTGGCCCGAAAGGCAAGATCCTTTGGAAAGGGCACCCCAGCAGTATCAGCAGTGGATTGATCAAGAAGGCCCTCAAGGGCGCGAAGAAAGGTTCCACCAACTACATGTCCTTCAACTCCCCGACCGACTTCGACAACAAGGTCGTAGCCAAACTGGCCGAGGCCGCGGGTTCGGGCAAAATGGGCAAGGCGCTCAAGGGCGCTCGCGCTTTGATCGCCAAAGCTGACGGTTCTCAGGAACAAGCCAAGGCATTCGAAGCCGAGCTTGTGGCCTACGGTCAACTCCTGGGCGAGCAAACCGAAGTGTTCATCACCAAGCATGAAATGGTCAAGGGCACGGACGTGCTCGCTGCCATCGCCAAGGAGTTCAAGGGCCAAGACATCGGCGACGCCGCAACCGCACGCCTGAAGGAGATCGAAGGCGACGAGGCCCTGGCCTTGGAATGGAAAGCCGACAAGGCTTTGATCAAGGCACGCGCTTTTGCCGCCAAGAAGGGCATGAACAAGGCCGTCAAGAAGTTCGAAGATGTGGGCAAAAAGTTCGCAAACACGACCGCCGGTAAGAAGGCTCGCGCCCTCACACGGCAAGCACGTCTGTCGAAGCACTGATGGGCCACGGCGTCGGCCCCCCAACCGTCAGTAATTGACTGAAGGGTACCGCATCAAAAAGGGCTCGGAACCGAAGTTTCCGAGCCCTTTTCGATACGGTACCCTTCAGTCAATTACTGACGGTTGGGGGGCAATCCCCAGATTAGAACGTCACGGTAAGGCCGTTGGTGAAGTTAGAGCTTCCGACGCCGGCGGGCGTGTCTCGGTACCAGCCTTGGAAGTGCCAGGTGTCACCAGCCATGATCGTGATCGGGACGATGCCCGGGATCGTGCTGGGCACATCGAAGCCAAAGCCGGTGGTAGAGGTACCGGACGCATTGATCCAGGTTCCCGTGGCGTCAAATCCACCGATGGAATTCCCAGGGGTACCGGCCACGTTGTAGCGGAAGAACTGGGCGGTAGAGGTACCGACCAAGCAGAATTGGCCGTTACTGACAGTTTGGCCAGAAGTGGCCTCGTTGCCAACTAGCATGTAAGCGAGTTGCCCGGCGACGCCACCGGTGATCTCCAGGTGGAGGTCGCTACCGACTCCGGTTCCCCACGTGCCTGCCAGGACGGCGGGACCACCCGTGGAATTGTTGTTGGCCGGATCGCAGAAGGTGCTGGGACCATTGGCGAAGTCGAGGGGGGTCAGCGTGGCTGAGGCGAGACCAGAAACCTGGGCCGGACTGAGCAGGTCGTCATAGAATGCAAGGTCATCGAGGCCGCTGTTTTGTGCGCCCGTCGGGTCGTTGCCATTGTTGATGACACCGATGCGCAGGTCCTGACTGGTTCCGAGGCCTCCGGTGAGGGCCGCATTGGAGTAGGAGCCGGCAACTGTTCCGTCCACATAGATGGTGGTCATGCTAGCACTGCGGTCCACGTTCACGGAGATGTGGTGCCATACGTCTTTGGTATTGATGATGGTTTGCGTGGTGTTCGACAGGACAGAGCCGCCAGCGTCATCATCACACCGGAAGTTGTAGTTATTGGACCCATTGGTGCCGAGTTGCATTCCTTCGGTAAGTGATGTGCCAAGGCAATCGAAGATACGCGGGCCACGCACATCTCCGTCGTCTTCGTCATAAACCCAGTAGCTGAATGAGAAACTAGCCGAACCAAAGTCAAGCGCCGTAGAAATCCCATTGGCTCCGTCCCAAACGTCGGCAGACAGGTATCCGCCTCCATTGGAAGAGCCACCTCGAACGGTGTTGAGGGAGGCTCCGGAGCCAGCATAGGCTTCGGAGTAGGTGGCGTGCTGGCTGAGGTCGGGGAAACCCGTTTGGGTCGTGACCAAGCCACCGACCGAGTCGTTTACGGTGGAGAAGTCCCAGTAGTGCAGGGTGGACTGTGCTGAAGCGCTGGCAGCGAGAGCAGTGGACCCCAGAATGCCCATGATGAGTGCTTTTGAGAACATTGGAAGGGGTTTGGGTAGTTGGATTATTTGGAGAGCGGAACACACGTTCAGCAGCCCTATGGAGTGAATCCTACTGAGCGATTTGACTTTGCGGGTAAATTGTCGGGCAATTTTCGGGAAAATGTAAAATGGTCGCCTATTCACTCCAAAGGCCATATATGCTGGGTAGCACCCCACAATCATAATGAGACTGTGATCGGTACGGAACCTAGGGCAAAGGCCGAAGAGAACCATTCAGGCAGGCGATTGGGTTTGCTATGACTAGTGCCTGTTTCGGTCACCTTTGACGCCGAATGAAGCAATGAAGACAATTCGCACTCAGGCTGACTCTGTCGGCACTCAACTAGCACGCACCATGGGGGAACTCGTCTCCCGGGTGGGAGGTGCACAGCTTGGGCCCAAGTTACTGTCGGAACGATTCGACATGACGGTCGGCACAGCGAGTCGATTCCTTAGGGCGATTGCGGAGAGCAATCCCATGGATGTGATGCAAGACATCCCCGGCCCGACCCCCTTGAAGAAGTTCATCGAATCCACTCGAGTCAAAGGGGCCTCCGATGAACAGATCATGGAGGCGGCGGAAGCGGTGGAGGAGTTCGAGGAGTTGATCCGCCAATATGGGGGAAGTCGAAGCAGCCTAAACGCACTGCTCAGCAATTGGCAGCCCAGGGGCCGCAAGCAGTTTGCGCTCAAGCGTCGACAAGAGGCGTTCAAAGCCCTGTCGGAATTGAATGGGATATCCTCCAGTCTCACCTTCGGAACTTTCTGCCTCTTTCCGAATGAGGAGAAGGGCTTCTTGGACATGCTTCATATAAGCGGCATGCTGGAGATCAAGCGCACGCGTTCCAATGCCACCGTCTATGTGGGTTCGCGGCGGGACGTGAAAGAAGGTGAGTCCGTTCCCCCACACCTTCATCCCTTGACCTTGGACGGGGAGTCAGCCCTTGGCGCGTTTCATTCGGTCAGGGTGGATGAATTCGGGGCGGGTTTACCGGCACCCGTCGAAACCTCCCAGGTCGGTGACAGCATCATCCACTCGCTTGGGGACACGGGTCTAAGTCCAGGCGACAAGTTTGACTTTATCACTGCGGAACTAACCAGGCCCGGTGCCCGGCGCCGCGGCCCCGGGTTCTGCGAGGATCCCCTGTTTGTGTTCCACATTCCTGCAGCCCCCTGCCGCAAGCTCTCCCTCGATCTATTGATCCACAGGGATGCCTTGCCCCCTGGTTCCGCGGAGTTACTGGTGTACTCCACCATTCCTTTGGGTCCAGCGGTCGTGGGAGATCCTGCTCGGAAGCACGATCTGACCGACATTCCGGAGACCCTTGAGATTCGGACAGGTTCCCTCGATTCACTGCAATACCGCGAGTTCCCCCGCTATGTGGATCTTCTGGAGAACTCCTTCGAGCGCTTGGGGTGGGACATGGGGAGCTTCACCTGTTGGCGGTTGCAGGTGGACTTCGCGCCGGTAGGTACCCAATTCTGTATTCGGTTTGCGTAGGTCCTGGGGTAAATGGGGATATGGCGTCAGACCCCTTCAGTCAATCAGTGACGGTTAGAAGTCTGACGCCGTAGCGGACTGGCTGTCGATGCGAATGGCAGCATTCGCCATTTTGGATTATGGTCGGTGCTATGAGATTCCTCCTAGCCCTGGCCTTGGCCATAGTCCTCCCCACTCCCGTTCAGGCACAGAACAGGGGTGCGCCCTCAGGTGCTGAGCTGTTGAGCATGATCGGCGTGCATCGTCACAGTCCCCAAGTCCAAGCGGCCCTGTATTGGACAGACCCGGCGTCGATCGGCGAACAGAAAGGCAGCGTCGTTGGCAAGGGGTTGAAAATGGAATTCACCTCCGATCGGTTGAGCGGCTTGACCCTTACTGTCCGCGCGGACGGGGGAGATCTATGGAAGGGTGAGTTGCCGCTTGGGGTATTGAGAGACGATTCACCCAAGAAGCTGGGTCTAGGTGGCAATTGGACTCACAGGAGCGACGAGCTTTGCAATGCGGAGGTGGGGCGCGTCATCGGCGATGTTCGCGTTACCGGAACGCTGGTCGAGGCGCACTTTAAAAATTCGGAGCTGGTCGAGATCAGGGCGAGTGTGGGCCTCGGCAAGTACACCCGACTCTATTCGGCAGGCATCCGCAGCTTGGTTGCCAAGTCAGGCTTCGAGGAGGACTTCTGGCCAAGTGTGGTGGGGCAGAGCATAGCCGGTGATGATGGCGGTGTTCTTGCCGCTTGGGCGGGCGTGGTGCCTGGAGCCAATACGGGTACGTTCAATGGGCTCACCGTGAGTCTGGTGGATGCACGTTGGGTCGAATCCGTGTCCTTCACGAACACTTTCAAGGGGAAGCAGCCCTTTGGATTGGGAAACGTGCCGAAGACCGCCGATATCGCCAAGCTATTCGGCAGACAGGACGGCAAGGCCGCCTTGGCGCCGCGCTGGGTGCTGTCATTTCCAAACCAAGCGCCGCTGCGCCTGAGCCTTTCGATCCCGGGCGGTTTCTTCAAGGGCGACACCATCCTCAAGCTCGCCCGAAAGCGCAAGGATGTCACGAAATGGCGCGATCTCTTGCTGCTGAAGAACGCCCCCGAAGAGGAGTTGTTGCAGGATCTAGCGCGGGTGTGGAAAGCCGCGCTCGAGAAGGACGAGGCGATCCTTGGCCGCTCGGAAACCGTCAAAGGCATGCTTGGCGAGTACAAAAAGGGGCATGCGCGAATCCTGTTGGGCGGAGTGCTTGGCGGCACCACCTACGACCCGCCCAAGGGCACCTTACTCGCCAACCGGGAGCTCACCTACAACGTCCGCTACCTACATGGATTCAACGCCGAAGAGGCCCACGTGCAACTCATGCTGTTCAAGGCTCCCCTATCGGCAGTTCTGGGGAGAAGTTCGAAGTCGTCGAAACCAAGGCGAATGGAAATGACCCCTCCTCACTGACTTGGACCGAAGTGGACGAAGACATGTTCACCCCCGGTCCAAGCCTCACGATCAAGACGAAGCCCCTCAACGCCAAGAACCCTCAAATGGGATTCGCCTTGGTTGTTCTCGTGAACATTCCCATGTGAGTTCCCCAGTTCGATACTCGATACAGCGCCGTCCTTGGAAGAGTATCGGTGCCGTACCGCGTACGTTGCTGCACCATTTGACTGCACTGTGCCCATTGTCTTCCTATCAAGAAACGTGACGACGTACGCGACACGGGTTCGAAACAGTTCCTCCATCGCATCTGCCACCATCAGACCAGCCACGCCCAAACCGTCGAAACGGTATCGCATCAGACACCGCATCGATCTCTCAGTCGCGAGCACTCAATCGCCCGGAGAGCTGGCGGGCCAGGTTTGCGACCTCCGGATGCGAATCACCGACGGCGAGCGCCTGCAGGCGGCTGCGGATGGAACCGCTAGTCGGATCGCGAGAGACTAACAGAGCCTCGAGGGCTGCGATGCGCACCTGGGGCTCCGGATGCTCGAGATTGCCAGCCATCGTTTGCAGGATCCTCCTCCGGTGTCTAAGTACGGCAGGATCCGCGAGGTGGGTCCCGAGCTCTTTGGTGGCGAGGACCTGTAGCGAAGCATCGGTGGACCTGGCAGCCACCTGATCAACGGCCTCGGCCCCCTGGGCCCCGCGACCGCGCAGCCCGGTAAGGGCCAAGCCGCGAATGCGGGGTGCGTCGCCGAGGAGCGCAATTTCGATCAGGTGATCCTCAAATCCTTCCGCAGCCACGTAAGGCAGTAGGGTCGCGAGGCGCGCACCTGCTTCCACGTCCGACCAGGCAGCGATCTCACTGAGGAAAGCGCAGGCGGCATCGGGATCATCGCGAATAACATCCAAGACCCTCTCCCGGATCTCGAGCCACATCTGTCTCGCAACCTCGTCAGAGGCCTCGTCATGGGCCGCCTGGTGTGCGTTGATCCAGTCCCGCGCCGAGATGAGCACCACGTCGAATTGGTCAAGCGGTGCCACGAGGGGGGTCGGAAGTGCCTCGGCCCTCAACGGTTCTTGAGGCACGAGCATGCGGTTGGATTTGGTGCGGGGAGTGTCGACCAGGGTTTGCATTCCGATCGAAGACCGCAACTCGGTCGCATCCTGGCTGGCCTCGGGAAGGGCCGCGCTCCCAGAATCGCCGAAGATGCCATGGTGCTTCCCTATCGCGAAGAGCCCCACGATCAGCCCGGCGATGACTAGATTGCGCTTGCCTCTCATCGGCGCCACACCTCCATCTCCCAGGCAAAGGGACCAGCGCCCGCGCCTGAAGCCTCGTCAAACACCTCGATGGTGTAGACCCCCGACTCGGGCAGCGTGTACTCGATGAAGGGATCCTCGTCGGGCATGCCGTAGCTGTTCTCGTAAATCGCAACGCCACTCGGATCGTACAGGCGCAGTCCGAAGTTGGCGGTCGTAGCCGGATTCAGACGGTGCGCGAGCAGAGAGACTTGCAGGCGTTCACCAAAGGCTCCGGTGAAGCTGAAGAAGTCCAGGTCCGCATCGCTCGCGAGGTCGCCCCCCATGCGCTCCACGGCATCGGATCCGAGCGCGTTGGCGGTGCCGAGCGAATTGTTGGCCTCCGACTCGGCATCGGTCGTGCTGGGCGTGATCGCGAACCAGCGGGCGTGACGATGGGCAAGCGATTCGCCGTCGACCGAGGTCAAGCCCGTTGTCATGACCAAGCGCACTTGGGCCGCATTCGTCCACCCCCCGGTCGGCGTGAAAGTAACCTTGCGCCCGCTGGTGACGTAGTTCCCCGCGACCGCCGTCCCACTCACCTCAAAGGCGAGGGTGGAGGCGCTCACCGTAGCGCTGTTCACTTCGGAATTGAAGACGACTGTCACATCGTCCGCTGTGCCGATTAGCACCGCGCCGGCATAGAGGTCGAGCAGCGGATCAACACCGACCAGGAAGAATGGTGTGGGGGTCGCCGGAGTCTCGAGCGCGCCCAGACGGCCCGCGCCCGGGCCACCGAACGCGCCCATGTCGCCGCGCGTACCGTCGGGATCCAGGAAGTCTTCACCGGGCTGCCCCGCATCCACGCATGGGCTGTAGGCAGCAAGCTGAAACCACTCGTTGACATCGATTAGGCTCCCGGACTTGGCGAAGACCGGGTCTCCGGGCCAGCATCCGATCCCCGCACTTTCGGCGGGGAACTCGAAGGCCGTGTAGTGGGCAAACGTCTCATTGGGAATGTCGTATTCACGATTGCCGTGGCTCACTCCGTTCAGGACGTATACCCCCGAGTTCAGGCCGCCTCCTGTCGAACCGAGAGCTGTGTCAAGGGGGCCCTCGCCGGTGAAGGCAATGGTGTTATTGATCATCTGTACCCCTTGGAGGCGATGGTCTGCGGAGAGCCCGTCACCAGTGCCTACTATGAGGTTGTTGCGGACAACCAGGTCAGCTCCAGCGACCTCGGAATAGATATTGATGGCAAGCCCTTCCTCACTGTCGTCCCCGCCGCCCACGATCTGATTGCGAGCAATCAACCCTGACCAAGTTGCACCGGGTCCACGCATGTCAGCCCTGAATGCACGACCCTCGGTAGCCGCACCGATTTCGTTGTGGGCAAATACCAGATAGCCTCGTGAATCCGAGGAATCGAAGTCGAAGTCTAGTTCCTTCCCCCCCACCCATTTGTTGTTGCAGATCGAAGCCCAGATATTGGCTTCGGCCGCGTCATCCCTGAAATCAACTTCGAACGGGCTAGAGTCATCTCCCATGGACGCTTCGCATCCCTCAACCATGAGGCTCACGATCGCAATGGGATCCACGGCCGAGGTCACGTTGGTACTCACTCCGCGCATCACGATATCGAAACCCTCGTCGGTCGTACCCAGGGCGAGGCAGTTCTCGGCGCGCAGGCTCGATTCACCGGCCCTAAATCTGGACTGGTCCCATTCCACAAATCCGTCGCAGCCATAGGAGACCAGGTTGGTCAAGACCGTGGTCTGGGTCGTTCCATCTTGCGAGAAGGTGGCCGTGCCAGGAAAGCTCGGATCTGAATCGATTGCCACATTGTCACACTGGACGAATGTGCAGTCGTCAACCTCGAAGGTCAGTTCGGCGCCCTCGCCGGGGGTCAATGCCGAAAACAGGATCATGTCTGTGTTAAAATGGACGAAGTCATTGCCCCGGAAGGCGATGTCGATCGTCTCGGCGGCGATGAACTCGTCATCACTTGATGTTCCCGGCAACATCTTGAAATCGATCGCGTTGGAACCGCCCGGTCCAAAATGATTTCGCTCGACCAGGAGTTCGCAACGATCCGCGCCATGCTGCCCAAAATCTTCGAAGTCGATGCCGCCAGCGCAGGCAGCAAAGCGGTTATCAAGGATGTGGAGCTCGATGCTTCCGGCCCCGTGATCGACCTCAGGAACCATGATCATTTGTACCGGAGCACCGCTCATCCGCGTAACGTCGTTGTTGGCAAGGTGAACGACAAAGTCGGCCGTGGCAGGGATAGTGATCGTCCCGGTCAAAAACTGAGAACAGTCCTCCGCTCGGCAAGCGCCGGCTCGGATGTCGATGACATCGCCGGCAAGGGCGATGCAAGTGAAAAGCTCGTCGAAGAAGCAGCCGGCGACCCGCATCCGCTGGGAAAAGGCGCCAGCAACGCTCACATTGACGCTCACTCCAACCGGGGTAGCATTCACGTTCGGGTTCGTATCGAGGAATCGACAGTCGGTTAGGGTCAGGTCGACATCGACACCGCCCAAGAGGATCTCCGCCTCATCGTCCCGGAACGTGAGTCCTGCGATTTGAGTGGGCCGGCCGTTGTTGCGCACGTCGAGATGACCAACCTGGCCCACCACTCCAGTGGGATCGACGCCCACACCGTCGATGATGGTCGCATTCGTATCTGGGGCGTAGGCGGCCAAGAGGCTCTCGGCCGTGGCCCCCGCTGTGAAGCTGGCGGAAGGGAAAGACCCGACGACGGCGACCGTGGAGCCGACGTCGCCAGTCGCAGTGAGCGCCGCGAGATCGGTGTGGACTCCCTCTGCGACGAGCACAGCTCCCCCCGCAGCGGGCACAGCATCGAACCCGCCCTGGAGCGTGGGGAACGGATCGCTGGGGTCGTTGAGAGTCCCCGGGCCAGCCGCGGCTCCGTCGACGTAGGCTACGCTGGCGGCAGCTACGCAGGTCACCGGGCTTTCCGCCGTGTTGGGATCCGTGGCGCCGTGACTGTCGAGGGCCCGCACGACGGCGAAGACCTCGGAACCTATGGCGATGAGCGCCGAATGGGTCGACGTGAGCTGAACCCTGGTCGCACCGGGTGCGGTGGTCAGCACAGGGGCGCCAAAGTCATGGCCGCCTGGTGTGGCACTCAAAAAAACCTGGTATCGCAGGTCGGCCACGTCATCTTGATCGTCGGTGCCCTGGTCCCAGGTGAGCAGAATACGGGCTCCACCGGCGGTCATCACGGACTGCACACCGCCGAAGACGGGTGCCAGGTTTTCTACCGACGATGTCCCCCCTGAATTGTTGTTATTACAAGCACCGAGAGAGAGTAGGACCCCGAGGGCGGCCAGGTTCTGAAGGGGATTCAATCCAAGAAGCTTCATTTTCAGTACACGATGCAAGAGAGTGTTTGGGGGTGATTCCGTTCGGAATGTATCTCGGGCCTTCCTCCGGGCAACTCCTTGTCAATCCCTGACCCTATCCGGGATGAGTCAGCGATGGGAATATTCGAAATGATCGGTCCTAGATAGTGTGACTCCGCCCGCCCCTGCGCGAGAAGCTGGTGCTCAATTCCCTTGCGCAAAGCACTTGTGCACAAATGCGGAGAGCCGACCACCCCGTGAACGTGCCAAGGTCGATCCAGACAACGTCGCTGCAAGGGGAGTCATGGACGTCGTGATACCGTGCCGTGATACCGGGCTGATACCGCGATACCGAGTCATATACGTTGTCACAGTTCTTGTCTGTTTTGTGCCCGGTACTTTCTAGTCAAGAAACGTGACAACGTATATGACTCGGTATCGAGGTATCACGGCTTGCAAAAATACAACTTCCCAGGCACACAGGGCGAACCCATGATCCGGGAGGAAGTTGGAAATGGGGTCGGTTTCAAGAGCGGGCCAGTCGAGACGATTTGGCAGCCTTGTCTCCACTTTGAGAGCCCTTCGACCGAGGCACAAGGAGGCTGCCCCCCCCCCGACCCGAGTTGTTGTCAAATGTTGTGGATGGAGAATCTGGGATGGTCACGCGGTGACCTTGATGCCGTCCTTGAATTGGACTCCCTGGATAACGTCTCCAAGGAATTCATGTCCATCGAGTTTCCGCCACTTACGCTCGGCGGCTTGAGCTAGTTTGAAGACCATGGTGAGGCTGGCAATGCGTGAGCCGGCTCCCTTGGTTCGTTTTGTACGTAGACGCACCGTCGCAAAGGTGGATTCAATCGGGTTTGTCGTTCGGATATGCTTCCATGTCGCGGCAGGGAAGCTGTAAAAGGCCAGCATGTCGTCCCTGTTCTTGGCAAGGCAAGTC
>JAAETM010000189.1 GCA_024228395.1 bacterium
GGCCAGCCGTCATTCTTCGGAAGACAAGCCTCGGAACCCAAAGCGAGCGTGGGAGTCGCTTCGTCGAGAGAATGCAGACAGTCTCGGTTACGCTGAAAAAGACGGGCCGAAACCTGCATGACTTTATCGGGGAAGTCACCCACGGGGTACTGCACGGGGCCCACTTGCCGAAGCTATTGGGGTAGGGTTATGCTGGCTCGTGGCCACTCAGAACCCCGCCTGAGGGCTGCTAGAACGGCGATTTCGTCCCGTGAACGCTTACATCATTACAGGCAATCCAGGACTTGTGGAGCCCAAATATGGGCTTCCGTTACTAAGAACGTCAGCGACATGGCGCTCATCAGGTTGAAGGTGTTGGAGGGGTTCTGATCCCTGTGTCAAACCTGGAACTTCCAGATCTCACCGGCCCGCACACTTCGCCTCCCCCGAGGTCCCTTCGGGACTTGCCCCCCCCCACCCATGACCCAGGTTGAGTCTGCCGCTCAAAGCGCCGCCCCGATCCCGTCCCACACCTGCATCAAAGCCCCCCCCATGACGCCCCAGGCCCCATGAATTGGTAGACTTCCCCCCCGAGATCCCACCATGGCACCCAAAACACCCTCCGACGCGCGCCTGACCCACCTCCAGAAACTGGAGGCCGAGGCCATTCATATCATGCGCGAGGCCGTGGCCGAGAGCGAACGTCCTGCCATGCTGTACAGCATTGGCAAGGACAGCTCGGTCATGCTGCACCTGGCCCAGAAGGCTTTCTTCCCTTCGATCCCCCCCTTCCCGCTAGTACACGTGGATACCAACTGGAAATTCTCGGAGATGTACACCTTCCGGGAGGAGATCGCCAGGCGCACGGGCATGGAGCTCGTGGTGCACAAGAACCCCGAGTGCGTCGAGCGCGGCATCAACCCCTTCGAGCATGGCTCGGCGATCCACACCGACATGTGGAAGACCGAAGGCCTCAAGCAGGTTATCGACCTGCATCGCTACGACCTGTGCTTCGGCGGAGCCCGCCGCGACGAGGACAAGGCGCGCGCCAAGGAACGTGTGTTCTCCGTGCGCTCCCCCCAGCACCAATGGGATCCCAAACGCCAGCGCCCCGAACTCTGGCAGCTCTACAACGTACGCCGCTCAGCCGGTGAAACGATCCGCTCCTTCCCGATCTCCAACTGGACCGAGCTCGACGTTTGGCAGTACGTGCATCTAGAAAAAATCCCGATCGTGCCACTCTACTTCTCCGCCCCGCGTCCCGTCGTGGATCGCGAAGGAACCTGGATCATGGTCGACGACGAACGCTTCCAACTACGCGACGGCGAAACCCCCGTCACCAAATCCGTGCGCTTCAGAACCTTGGGTTGTTACCCGCTCTCCGGCGCCATCGAAAGCGAAGCGGATTGCCTGACCGACATCATCCAAGAGATGTTGCTCGCAACCACATCCGAGCGCCAGGGTCGTTTGATCGACTCCGATAGCGGCTCCGGATCGATGGAGAAGAAGAAGCAGGAGGGTTACTTCTAATGGCACACATCTCAGACCTGATCGCCAAGGACATCGACGCCTACCTGCTGCAACACCAGTACAAGGGTCTATTGCGTTTCATCACCTGCGGCAGCGTGGACGACGGCAAGAGCACGCTCATCGGGCGCCTGCTCTACGACTCGCACATGGTGTTCGAGGATCACCTAAGCTCCTTGCAAACCGACTCCGCAAAAGTGGGCACGCAAGGCGCCGACATCGACCTAGCCCTGCTACTCGACGGCCTGACCGCCGAGCGCGAGCAAGGCATCACCATCGATGTGGCCTATCGCTTCTTCTCCACCGAGAAGCGCAAGTTCATCGTGGCCGACACGCCCGGGCATGAGCAGTACACGCGCAACATGGTCACCGGTGCCTCCACCGCCGACGCGGCGATCCTGATGGTCGACGCGCGCAAGGGCGTGCTCACGCAAACGCGCCGCCACAGCTACATCGTCTCCCTGCTCGGCATCAAGCACATCATCGTGGCCATCAACAAGATGGACCTGGTGGACTTCTCCGAGGAGACCTTCGAGACCATCAAACAAGAGTTCGGCGACTTCGCGCGCCGCATCGACCTGGAGGACGTGACCTTCATCCCGGTTTCGGCCCTCGATGGCGACAACGTCACCGCATTGAGCGACAAGATGCCCTGGTACAAGGGCCAAACCCTCATGCAGTACCTGGAGACCGTGCCCGTCGGCGACACCGCCGCGGCCTCGGCCTTCCGCTTCCCCGTGCAATGGGTCAACCGCCCGAACCTAGACTTCCGCGGCTTCTCCGGCCGCATCGTGGGAGGTTCGATCAAACCGGGCGACGCTATCCGCGTCTTGCCCTCCGGCACAACCAGCACGGTCGATCGCATCGTGACCATGGACGGTGACCTGAGTGAGGCCGTAGCCGGCCAATCGGTCACGCTCACCTTGGCCGATGAAATCGACGCCAGCCGCGGCGACCTGATCTGCGCCGCCGAATCCCCCGCCGAAGTGGCGGACCAATTCGAAGCCCACATCGTCTGGATGCACGAGGACGAGATGCTGCCCGGCCGCCCCTATCTGATCAAGATCGGAACGCGGGTCGTAGGCGCCACCCTCGCCCACCCCAAGTATCGGGTCGACGTGAACAACCTGGACCACCTGGCCGCCAATACGCTGGCGCTCAACGAGATCGGCGTCTGCAACATCAGCCTGGACCGCAAGATCCCCTTCGATCCCTACGCGAACAACCGGGACACGGGCGGCTTCATCATCATCGATAAGCTGACCCAGAACACGATCGGCGCGGGCCTCCTGCACTTCTCTCTACGCCGCTCCCACAACATCCACTGGCAAGACGTCAAGGTCGACAAGGACCTACGCGCCACCCAAGGCAACCACAAACCCGGCGTGATCTGGTTCACCGGCCTCTCCGGCTCCGGCAAATCCACCATCGCCGACATCGTGGAGTCCAAGCTGCACGCCATGGGCGTACGCACCTACCTGCTAGACGGCGACAACATCCGCCACGGCCTCAACCGCGACCTAGGCTTCACCGACGCCGACCGCGTAGAGAACATCCGCCGCATCGCCGAAGTCTCCGCCCTCATGGTCGACGCCGGCATGATCGTCCTCACCGCCTTCATCTCCCCCTTCCGCGCCGAACGCCGCCTAGCCCGCGAACGCGTAGAAGAGGACGAGTTCCTAGAAGTCCACGTGGACACCCCACTCGCCATCGCCGAAGAACGCGACGTAAAAGGCCTCTACGCCAAAGCCCGCGCCGGCGACCTAAAAAACTTCACCGGCATCGACTCCCCCTACGAAGCCCCAGAAAGCCCCGAAGTCCGAGTCGACACAAGCGAACTCACCCCCGAAGAAGCCGCCGACCAAATCATCGAAGACTTGCGCACTCGCGGCCGATTGGGATAGACATAGTGCGTGACTCCAAATTCATAGCCATTCCCCCCAGCCTGCTACGCAAGTCTGTGTAAACCGTAGTTTGGCAAACGTATCGTAACCAAGACCGAGCTTCAGACTGGTAACCGCAACTCGCTGTCCGGTTTCCTTGCCCATACCGGCGCAATGCTACTGACTCTCTATGCGCTCGTGCTCAACAACATCACGGTCTCAACCGGCAACTACACAAGCATCGTCATCCAAGCCATCGCCTGCTCATTCATTGCGATTTTGCTCGTCGTCGTGGCCTGGCGTCGAATACCGCCGGTAGGTCGGGCGACCGCTGTGCTCTTCGTCTTGGTGAACCTCTGGACCTTGCTCGACGCGGGCGGGCTCCGGTTGCCGGCAGTCCTAGGATGGTAGACTGGCTGCCCAAGTCGCTGCATCGGATGGCCCTTTGCGATACCGGGCCGCGTACGTCGTCACGGTTCTTTCTCATACCTGCCGGAAGCCCCCGGTACACAAGCGTGACAGCGTACGCGGCTCCGTATCTCGCACAACTTCAACATTCGCAACAACAAACAAGGATACGGCGTCAGTCACGTTTCTCCATTGTTCAAAGCAGCCAGCCTCCGGGCAGCGGCCAGTCCTTCACGCATCCCGCACTTGCTATCAGACTAGTCGAGCCTAGAGCGCAGGATGGGTCGCAAATCAAACGCTAGCTGCTTGGAAATTGGAGAAAAGTGACTGACGCAGTATACAGACGCGGCATACATGACTCCCTGTATCCTATCCCTCTTGTCCCTATCAGCAGTCAAGCCTACTGTTGGCAAAACCACATAGCATGTGATGCCACAAACCGGACTTCGCTCAACTGCTGATCATCCCAACCGTTGGAGCACCCAGATGTTTGACCCGCTGCCCGACAGTGACAGAGATGGTATGTGGAGCTCTTCTGGCGTCATCACTGAAGCTGATGTGCGTACTGCCATCCGTGAAGCTGCAGAGAGGCACGCTCAAACCAAGGAGCTCTACGAGGAAGCTCTCGCGCAATCTGACGACTCCACACCGGGCGATTGCTATGCTAGTCATCTCACGGAGGCAGAACGACATGCTGCCGGATTGGCCCATGTTCAGGCGGTTCTCATCACTGCGATGCACCTTGAAGGTGCAGTCAACGCCTGGGGCGTAATCGTCGCGGGACAGACCTTTTTCAAGAAGCACATCGAGCGAGGGATGATTGAGACGAAGATCGCCCTTCTGATCGCGCTCGACGGACAGGGGTGCATCCCACCTGACCATAAAGCGCTTGTCTCATTGCGCAATCTCTTCGACCGCCGTAACCAATTCGCCCATCGTAAGACGAAAGAAATGGCACCAACCTTGGATTCATTCCATCTCCAGGAGGAGGACGGAGACGGCGACCTCACGTTGTGTCGGGAAGCCTTGGAGGCGTTCCGTGGTCTCATCCTCACCCTTTCTCCCCGCCTCGCGTTTATGGTCGGTGGATACGCGGAGACATGTACGGTGCCAGAGCAATATCCGCCGGTAGGAACCAGGCGGCGGATTTTGCTCTGGCTCGGTACTCCCTGGTATCCCGTCGAAGTTCGTGCTTCTTCCCAACCAGGGCGCTATTGTGGGAGGTCCTATTCCCCCATTTGCCCAAACGACCCCCTCCTGTGAGCATAGACACCTCCACCGAACTCGATTTCGATGCCCCGGCTGAAGAACCCGCAGCCAACTGTGAATTGTGCCAGAAGCCCCTGGCGGCGGAGTACTTCACCTGCGGGGAGGTCATTGCCTGTGGTGGGTGTGCCGTCCAGGTCCAAGGGCAACTGACCCAGGGTGCGGGCCTGGGCGGATATGTGCATGCCATTCTGTTGGGATCTGCCGCAGGCCTGGCCGGTGCCGCGATTTGGTATGGCGTGCGAGCGTTGACTGGATATGAGGTTGGACTGATCGCGATCCTGGTGGGGTACATGGTCGGCTGGGCGGTGCGCTCGGGATCGGGTGGCCGGGGTGGTTTGCCCTTCCAAATCGTGGCCGTGCTGATGACCTACTTTTGGATCTCCGCGAACTATGTGCCCGATCTGTACATGGCCTTCGATGATCCCGGATCCATGAATGCCGAGGACTACGAGTACTTCCGAAGTGCGGGTGCGCCGATCAGGTTGCTCATCTCCGTGGTGATATCCCTAACCCTCCCCTTCATCGATCCCGCCGAGAATCTCATCGGTATCTTGATCATGGGTTTTGGCCTACACCAAGCGTGGAGCATGAACCGACGGCAAAACATCGCCGTGGCCGGTCCCTACCAACTTCACCAGGATGCACCCGGTGAAGATGCTGACGAGCTCGAAGAACCCACCGCACCCGATGCACTAGCGGCTCCCATTGATGATCCCGCCTAAGCCTGGCCTGGAATGCTCGAACTGCGGGGCTGAAATCGCGCCGGGTATCCTGACCTGCCCGGCCTGCAAGCGCCTGGTGCATGCGGAGCGACTCGGTGAACTGTCGAGACAGGCCAACGAGTTGCGCCAGACCGAGCAATGGAACCAGGAGCGAGATCTTTGGCGCAGCGCCCTGGAGTTGCTGCCGGGGCACGCCCCGCAACGCGTGAAAATCAACGCGCGCATCGCAGAGCTGGCCGAGCATTGCGGTAACGAGGTCGCGCACAAGACCAGCCCCGCGCCAAAGTGGCTGGCCTCCCTGGGCGTGGTCGGCTTCACCCTCTGGAAGTTCAAGTTCCTGTTGGGTTTCATGCTGACCAAGGGCAAGCTCCTGCTGCTGGGCTTGACCAAGTCCAGCACCGTCTTTTCCATGTTCCTGTCCATGGGCGTCTATTGGAGCATCTGGGGTTGGCAGTTCGCGCTGGGTTTCATCGTGATGATGTACGTACACGAGATGGGCCACGTCTCCGCCCTGCGCCACCTGGGCATCAAGGCCTCCGCTCCCATGTTCGTGCCGGGCCTGGGCGCATTTGTGCGCTTGGAGCAATACCCCACCAGCGCGCGCGAAGAAGCACGCGTGGGCCTGGCTGGACCCCTTTGGGGTCTCGGCGCAGCCCTGGCCAGCTACGGAGTATTCCTAGCCACCGACATGGGCATTTTCGCCGCCATCGCCCAGGTTGGAGGCCTGCTCAACCTCTTCAACCTGCTGCCCTTCTGGCAATTGGACGGCGCGCGCGGCATTCGAGCCATGTCCCGCAAGGGACGTGGATTGTTGGCCCTCGAACTGATCCTGGCCTGGACGATCACAGGCGAGGCCATGCTGCTGTTGGTCGCCCTGGTCATGGGCTTCCGAACGATCGACCCCAGCGCCCCAGAAACCTCGGACCGCCGAACCTTCGTCGAGTTCAGCCTGCTGCTGATCGTGCTAGCCCTGCTCTGCAGCGTCCACGTCCCTGGGCTCGCGGATACAGGCAGATAGTACGGTGCCAGAGCAAAATCCGCCGGTAGGAACCAGGCCCCGGATTTTGCTCTGGCTCGGTACTCCCCTCTCGTGCAGATTCATCCATACCATTCCACCCAAGCGACCCTGGCTCCAGCATTCGCAATGACATGCCGACTCCATCACCACCCTCCAGCTCAAGCTGCCACACAGCAGAGCCCTCCCCCACAGTTTGCTATGCTGATCTGCATGAACTGTAGTTATGCAGAAGAGGAGCGCCAATGGCTGAAGACCTAGAAGTATTCGTCGCCCAACAACTCGCAAGCCTCGACGGGCCAGAAGGTGAGGACGCCTTTCACACGCTCATTGAGGCACCCCGTTCGATTCTGCCACTGCTCATGTTGGCGTATCACAAGCAGGTTTCATCCTCCGTTCGGGCTACGATTGTGGAGATTGTCTGGCAGTTTCGGGACCCTTCGACCCTCTCATTTCTCGCCGAAGCGCTGAGAACGGACGATGGCAATGTCTGGAAGCAGGCGCTGGACGGCATCGTTACCCTTGGTGGTCCAAACGCCATACATGTCCTGACGGACCAAGCAGATCGCGAGCGGAAGGAGCGTGGCGTGACTCAGAAGCTCGAGTGGATCCAGGAAGCGATCAAAGACTGCGATGGGAGCTCTGCACAATAGGCGCATGCAGACGGACGGGGTTTCGCCCGACCGCTGACCGCTCCAACCGCTGGGAACACCCCCAAGCCCTCACTCGCCCGGCTTTGGCAACCCCACGGGAAACGTAATGCTCTCGGCAAAGCGCTTGAGCTCCCCGATGGCCTCTCGCCTCATATTCTCTTTCTGTTCGACTTTCTCTTCAGGGGTGCGATCATCTATTTCTTCGGTGTCGGTCAGCTGTGAAAAAGACGTCCACTGCCTGGAAACGTGGAAGAGGTAGTCTCCCTCAATGAAGCTGATGCTGCTCACCAGGGCATCCACTCGACTCTTCTGGCGGCCACGCCAATCCGCAGGGCCCACGTGACTGGCTCCCTTGCCATCAAATTCAAGATAGAGAGCCGCCCGCTCTCCGACGGTCGTGTCCTCCTGATACACCTCAGAGATTTCCACGCCTCCCTGCTCAAACATCCACAAGAATTGCTCTTGGTACTGATTCAAGGCCTGCTCCCCATCACTTTCGTGGGCCCAAAAGGGGGAGGAAGGATCACGCTTCATATATATCACTCGAAACAGATTCCCCATGACATCGGTGAAGGAAACGATTCCAGAATCACCTTCCACCTTGTCCTGGATTTCGTCTCCCATCCCAACGACGATTCCATCGGGCCGGGGAATCGCGAAGACCTTGCTCGGGGCTTCATAGATGCCCTTTTTGAATGTCCCCTCGATCTTGGGACCAAGCAAACCGCAGCTCGAAAAGAAAACAACGGCCAACGCAATTCCAGCAATGTGTCTCATGCGCACCAACGTACCATTCTCCATGGTGCAAGCCCATGGAGATCTCCGGCTAGACCTTCAGCCGCTGGTGTGAGCGATACGGCGGCATGAAGGCCAGAAAAAGCGGGTCGAGCAATTGGAGAAGGAGAGTCGGAAGCTCATACGACCGATCGCAGACCAGGCTCTTGAGGCACGATTCCTGGAGGGTAGTGCATTAGACGACTCCCAAACCCGGAAAGCCGCTGGCGCACCGTGAAGCATGGAGCCGAAAGGCTCGAACTTCCGGAGCGTCCCGCCCGCCGCTTTGCCGAGCAAAACAGCTTCGCCTCTCCTTCGCTAGGGGTGCCTCAGGCGGCGCCCCACTCGAACGGCGCCGAGCCGCGGCAGCCCCAGAATTCCAGTGCTGCCGCCGCCAACCCGGCGTCACTGGAATTCCACTGAAACCACATCGCTGAAGTTCGAAGTGGAGGTGGGATTGTGGTCGCGATACCAACTTTGGAAGTTCCAAGTCTCCCCCGCCATGACCACATGACTGCCCAAAGTGGTGGGCAGATCGTTCAGGTCGAGGGCCAGCTCGTAGCTTCCCGTAGTGCCCGAATTGCGGATTTCGTACATGCGGTTATGGCGGCCGATCGGGGCACCGCCTCCCAGGCATAGGTTGCCTTGGGAACCACTGTAATTCGCCGCAAAATCGATTCCGGTCGAGTTCAGGAAATACCCGAACTCGCCCAGGGGCAGGTGGTCTACGCGCAAGCGAAAGTCCTGGTCGCTAACCACGATCGACCCCGGGATTGAAATTGTGGCCGGGCTGCCGGTGGAATTGCCCTCCAAGGTGGCACAGTAAAAACCCACCGGAGCCTGCAAGTCAAAGAAGTAGGCCGCCCCCGTGTGGTCAGCGGAGTTGTCGCTTTGATCCCCATTGAGTCCGGTCGCATTGCTCTCTTCAGAGGGCGCGCCGACTGCCATCACGGTGCCTGAAAAGCCCACGCAGGAACCGAAGTAATCCGTGCGACCCGGGTTGGAGGCCTTGATGAAAGCCTCTTGCGTCCAAACGCCCGCATTCTTCGAAAATAGGAATGCCGCTCCAATACCCGGACTGTTCGTTTTGGCCTGATTCGCATGGATCCCAGGAGCCCGGCTCGATTGCGAGTGGGAGCCCACCAAGAAACGATCCCCCTGAAGCTTCACACTCCCCCCGAAGGAACCTTGTTGCTCGGTAGTGGAACCCTTCACGTAGGCCACTTGTCCCCAGGTGGATCCCACGCGGTCAAACAGATAAGCCGCTCCAGAGTGGTATGCGCTGTTGTTGGTTTGGTCGCCGTCGATCCCCACCGCGTTGCTGCTCTCGCCCACGGCGCCGATGAGCATGCGGTCCCCCGAAATCGAAACCGAGTAGCCGAACACATCGTGAGCACCAGGGCTCGAGGCCTTGACGTAAGCCTGCTGACTCCACACCCCCATGGTACGGGTGAAGACGTAGGCAGCCCCAGACCGGGTGGTGTCGTTGTTGTTTTGGTTGCCGTTGATTCCGGTGGCGCTGCTGCTCTCCTCAAATGCACCAACGACAATCGTGGCGCCCGAAACATCCACCGCATTGCCAAACAGGTCCCCCGCCTCCGTGTTAGATGCCTTGAGGTAGGCCTGTTGACTCCACACGCCCACGTTTCGAACAAAAACATAAGCAGCGCCGGCTTGGAACATCGAGTCATCGGCCTGGTTGCCGCCGACCCCCGTAGCATGGCTGCTCTCCCACGGAGCACCCACCACGATGGTGTCGCCATCGATGGCGACCTTCGTGCCAAACCAATCGCTGTTGCCTGGGTTGGAAGCTTTCAAGTAGGCCTGTTGTGTCCAACTGGAACCGTTGCGAACGAAGACATAGGCCGCACCTGCGCTCCCCATACTGTTGTTGGTTTGGTCCCCATTGACTCCCGCGGAACCGCTGCTCTCGTGCCGGGCGCCCACCACCAGGGTGTCCACGGAGAGGGCCAAGGAGTCACCGAAGCGATCCTGCTCCTCGGTGTTGGAGGCCTTCAAGTAGGCCGTTTGACTCCACACGCCCCCGACGCGCTCAAAAACGTAAACGGCGCCGGACGAAATTGCATCGTTGTTGCTCTGGTCGCCATTGACTCCAGTGGCGTTACTACTCTCCTGGGGGGCGGCGACCACAACGGTGTTGCCATCGACTGCGATGGCATGCCCGAAGCGATCTCCCCCCTCCGCATTCGATGCTTTCGCATAGGCCGTTTGGGCAATGGGGTCGATCGTCAATGGATATGTTGCCTGGCTTTCGTCGATGACCAGTCGTAGGACGCCATCCCTCATTTCCATTCGTGCGGATTGATCCTGACCCAACGCATCAAAGACTCGCAAACCCGTGTAGGTAATGGCGGGCACCCCGCTTTCGTCCAGGAAGCGGGCACCCGTCCCGTCGGAGAACACCTGCCCCCGAAGGTCGCCGAGCACTCGCAGATCGAAGTGCAGGGGAAGGTCCAAACCCGCGCCACGGGCCGGCCGCTCCCGCAGGAAAAAACCATGCTCCAACCCCACTGCGCCGTGGATATACCACTCCTGCAGATTGGCGTTCCAATCGGACTCCACGCGCCCGCCCTCAGCAACCGTTGATTGGGCTCGGGTCACGGCGATCGAGCTCCCATCATATCCATACGTTTCCAACTGCAGCCCCCACGACCAGGATCGATCCTTGGATTGAATCCAAACACCACGGGTATCAAAGCTCACTTTCCAATCCTGTACTCGGTTGATTCCTGTGAGTTGCTCGCCATCCCGAATCACGTCGTACTGGCCGCAGGCATGCACCGCTTGGATTTGGGCCCAAGCGGCGGGTTGAATTCCATCTGGCGAGGCTCTGACCGTCGTTTCGATCACAGCCCCAGGTGTTTCGACCTCCACTTGCGCTGCGTCGGTTAGTGTCATCGACACAAAGCCAAAAGTACAAACACATGAAACTTCGAGGACTGTGGAAATGGCGTTGCGGTGTTTCACTTTCAAAACCTCCTAGGTCTTGGCGCGATTTGGCGAGAGGCCTATCCCTGGCGCAGTTCATTCTGTAAAGAGCGAGGAAGAGGCACCGTGACAACTCCATTGTATTCCCGCACGCCATTCCTGGGGGATCGACAAGGTGGATATGCCAGTAATCAATTTCGGCACGCCCCAGACCCCATGGAGCCGTATCGCCACTTCAGCCCGGCCACCATTGGGCGTCTCACAGCTCACAGAACCCGCAAACGGTGGGCCACCAACCAGGCTTCCACCGCGTCGCGATTGGTCGGCACCCTAGGGAGCCGGCTTTGTTCGCAGGCTTGTAGAAGCCCATTTTCAAGGCCCTCAAATGCGCCCATATGCTTGGCATCCAGGTCCTCAGGTAGTCGGCACTTTTCACCGTGTTCCCGCTTGAAGTCGATCAACTCTTGCACGTCCAAGCCGTAGTTCGGCGCCAGGATGGTCAAGTTCGGTTCGATTTCCCCAGTGTTCAGAAGATGCGTGCCTGTGAGCGCGACGCGGTAGCAGTACAGGGCCGTTTTGGCGCGATGCTTGAGGCCGTGCTCGTGGCGCATGCCCTTTAGATATCCGTTGTAATGGCGATAACTGGCCTTGCTCACACTGGCGCGGGCCAGGTCGGCTAACTCTTCGAATCCGGGGACCAGCTGAAGGGGACTGGTGAAGCGTTCTAGCATGTTCCCGTTGCCATTCAGCAAGGACACCAAGGCGGGTTTGGCTTCGTGGGTGGTGAGGTCGCACTCCACGCCTTCGAAGATCTCGAGCGTATCGTGGGCTTCCCGGGCCTTGCCCAACCCGATGATCTGGTGGGAAGGCGCCAGGTGCAGGCCCTTGATGTCCAAGTCGCTGTCCTCGGAGGGAAAGCCGTAATTGTGGGCACCGGTGATGGCGCACTGCAGGATCGGCCCCGGGGCGGGTCGAGCTTCCAGAAAACGCCGAGCGATGTCTAGATCGGGGATCAACATGCCAAGGCCTGCTCTACGAGTTCCATGCACAGGGCGTCGATCGCCTCGTGGTCGGGCCGCGCGGGCACGACCATGGTCTCCCGCTTCAATTGGCGAAGTTCCAAGCTGCGCGTATTCGACCATTCGAGCAGTTCCTCGTAGGACCATGCGCCACCACGGATGGCGCGCAGCTCCTCCCCATCGTGGCCTTCGCGCCAAACGATGCACTCCCCCGTGCGGGCAATTTCCAACCCCATGCGCAGCAGCCGCACCAGGTGCGCACCATGCTTGGTATCGTAACCATGTTTTGCCTCCAGCTCCGCGCGCGCGCTATTGCGATTGGCCTTCCAGCCCTGGTATTGGCGCCACTCACTGCGCGCGCTGCGGTACTCGCGCTCGCGCTTCATGACGTGCACCAGGTTGTCGTCCAAACCGATCCAACGGGCCCCCGCTTCCCAAAGGGATTCGTCGGAGGCCAATCCGATTTCGCACAAGGTCTGCCGCATGCCCGCCAGGGCTTTGACCCGCTCCGCCTTCTCCATGCCGGTCAAATCCAACTCCCAACGGTCGAGCTGCTTCTGCACCGCGCTCTCTGCCGCCTCCAGATCCTGGGGCGGAAGCAAGGCCGCCTCCGGTAGATCAAAGTCCGTGCGCTTGGGCGCTGCCTTCGGCCCGTTGTGATGCCACTGGTAATGCAAGCGAATGCGCGCCAACTGATTCGCCGCGTAGCCCGAAAATGTCTGCACGCACTTGGCCGACAGGAACAACGAACGCGCCTCCCGCAGGCGCTCGCCCAGCGGGCTCAAGATACGCACCTCCTGATCCCGACAGAACAAACACTCGAGCACATTCGGGTTGGACTTGCTGGCCAACCGCAGGAACTTTTGGACCCCATAGACGCTGCCCTCCACCCCACTCTGACGCGCAATGGCCTGTTCCTCGGCCGTCAAATCCGGCAAGAACACCGGAAACTGAACCGCATCATCCGACTGCTCAAACTCACCCCGAATGCCATGAAAGAAGGCCGCCGGCGGCACCGCCAGCCCCTTCAGATCCACGTCGGAAGCCTGAGAATGCAACCCATGGGCACGGCTTCCTGCGATGGTCAACAGGTGGGTATGGGCGCGGAGATCGAACAAGGGATATCACGTGGGGCTTGGCTTGATGGGAAGCCCTATTCTGTGCGAGACCCAAGCTAGGAGCAACTGTAATGTGCTCAGGTTCGACTTGCGCACGATCCGCAACTCACTCATGATCGCTTGCTCGCCGCTCCGGCTTGCCGCACGGTGTCTGACACGATTCCACCGGTGGCGGTCAATAATGCGTGAGCGGCAAATCCACAGGCGCATTGTAAGGCTCAAGCACACGGCGGTACTGATCGGATTGCATGAGGCAATCGGGGTCCAATTCCTGCTTGTGGGCCAGGAACTTCTGGACCGCTCTCTCGTCGAAGGCTTGGCGCATGGCGCCAGGGCCTAGCACCAGGTCCTTGGCGAAGTAGAAACGTCCCTCGCCTACCAGCACGATTTCGGTCATTTCGTTGCACAGATCGAGTAGGCGGCCGCGGTTCTTGGGTGTCACCTTGAAGTCCATGGCCAGGGACCAACCGTCGAGGGCGTGGGTCAACAGGAAGTCGTCGGGACGGTGGCGTTTGAGCACACCCAGGTACGAAACGAACCCGCGCTTCTGGCAGAGCCTGAGCAGTTCCTCAAAGACGCCCTGGGCGGTGTCGTCGGGCAGGAAGGGTTGGTATTGGAGCAAGCCCATGCCGTGCTTACGGCCGTAGGCGAATTTCCAGTTGGGTACGAAGTCGAGCAGGAAGTTAAAGCCCGCGTGGCTTTGCAGGTACTCGCCCTTCTTCTCTTCACGCTTGCCCATCCAGTGTTTGAGGCGGTTCAGGTTGCGCATGCCCAGGTCGCGGTTGAGGATGCGCAGGGGGCGCCAGACTTCGTTCTTGGGGAAGCCCAAGATGGAGCCGGGCAGTTGTTGGTAGGACAGGGCACAGGTTTTGTCGGGCTCGGAGTCCTCGCCGGGGTCCAGGTGGCGTGCCAGGTGAATGAGGCCGCGGCCTTGGGCCTTGCCCCTGGAAAAACAATCCACCCAACCGACCGAGTAATAGGCCTCGTCCTCGTGGTCGGACATCGACTCCATCATGTCCCCCACGCTGGTCGCGCTGATGCCGCGCACGGCCACATTGCCCGAATTCACCGGCTGGGTACGCATTTCAAGACGCGTGATGCAACCGAGCAAACCCATGCCACCGATAACCGCCCCGAAGAGTTCATCGGTCGGCTTCAGGGTGATCAGCTCGCCGTTGGGCTGAACCAAATCCAGCTCGCGGATGTTCGATCCGATCGCACCCACCATGAAGTTGTTCTTGCCGTGCACATTCATCGACGCGGCGCCGGCCAGGGTCGGCTCCATGGTACCGGGCACCACGCGCGGCCAATGGCCCTGGGGCAAAATGTGCTTCCAAAGCTGGCCGAAGGTCACCCCGCCTTGCACGTTGGCGTAACCCGCCGGTTTGCCATCGGAGCTATCGGCGTAGCGCTCGAACCCCAGGATCTTGTTCAAGCCGGTCAGGTCCAACACCAGGGTCGGTTTGTCGGGCAGGCTTTCTGTGTGGCTTGCGTCGCCGTAGCTGCAACCGGAACCGCGTAGGGTTATCAATACGCCTTCCGCTTGGCAGGCGCGCATGACCGCCTGCAACTGTTCGACCGTCTCGGGACGCACCGTGCGCGAGTGCGATCCGGACACCATGCCCCAGCCTTCGATGAAACGGTAACCCTGGGGAATGTGGGCCAGGGCCTTTCCCAATGTGTTCGGGATCTGCATCAGATGCTCATCTTCTTGAAGATGAAGGAAGGGATCGAACGGATGACCGTGCCCACGGCCCACCAGCGCATGGGAACGTAGCGGGTGTTGAAGAATCCACGGCGGGCACTGCCGAGGATCGTATCGGCGGCTTTCTCGGCGCTGATCAACCACATCAAGTCGGGCAAGCCCTCGGTCATGGGCGTATCGATGAAACCGGGTTTGATCGTGAGCACGTGCACGCCCACTTCGGAGAGGCGATTGCGCAAGGACTCCAGGTAGGTGGCGAAGCCCGCTTTGGTGGCATGGTAGGCGGGGTTGCCCTTGCGTCCCCGATCGCCTGCAATGGATCCGATGCCCACCAGGGTGCCCAAGCGCTGGCTCTGGAATAGTTTGGCGGCTGCATTGCACCAAGCCATGGCGCCTGCCAGGTTGACCTCCACCTGCTGCATATCTTTTTCGGTATTGTATTCGGTCAGACCCACCTCGGGCATGACGCCAGCCGCAAAGATAAAGAGTTCGACCTGGCCGATTTGGCTTGCGAGCTGGGCGAAGTCCGCCCCTGCCTGCCCCGTTCGGGTCACATCGCTCACCAGGGGCAGCACGCGCCCCGGCTCCAGCTCCATTTCCTTGGCCAGGGCGTCTAGCTTGTCACCACGGCGGGCCACGGCGCCCACGGTGTAGCCCTCCTGGGCTAGCTGCCGCACCAGGGCCTCCCCCATTCCCGAACTCGCCCCGACCACGATGGCTCCACGATGTACTGGTCCATTGCCCGAAGCTGCCACTCGGCGAACGACGGCGTCGGTTGTATGATGGGAGGCGTTGGTGGCACTCATGGGGGGTACATCTGACTGGGAGAACCAGACCTAAGGTCCTGGCAGTCCACAGCCTATCGACCAAACGGCCCCTTGGAATTGGCGCTTTCCAATAATCCTCGTACTTGCCCGGTTCTGAACACATTGGGCACAGGAAGGTGGAGGTCGCGTGCCCCCACTTGTTAGTTTCCTCGCCCCCATGAAACAACTTCTTGCCAGCCTGAACCCCGAGCAGCGTGACGCGGTGGAAACCACAGAGGGTCCCCTCCTGGTTTTAGCCGGGGCTGGGACCGGCAAGACGCGGGTGATCACCGTGCGAATTGCCCACCTGCTCGCCAAGGGCGTGCAGCCGGAGGCCATCCTGGCCATGACCTTCACCAACAAGGCTGCGGCCGAGATGCGGGAGCGTATCGCGAAGTTGGTGGGCAAGAACGTGGCCGATGGCCTGACCGTGGGCACCTTCCACTCCTTTTGCCTGCGTTTCCTGCGCGATCACAAGGAGGAGCTGGGCTGGCCCCAGGGTTTCAGCATCTGCGATTCTTCGGATCAGCTGACCGCCATCAAGGGCGCCCTCAGGGAGCTGCACATCCCCGAGGCGCGCCTCAAACCCCGGGACGTGCTGTCGCGCATCTCCCTGGCCAAGAACAAGCTCTTGACCCCCGAACTCCTACTCGACGGCCCGGGCGCCGATGAAGAGGAGCTGGTGGCCAAGGCCTGGATGCGCTACCAGGCCACCTTGCAGCGCACGCGGCGCGTGGACTTCGACGACCTGCTGCTCAAGGCCCTGATCCTCTTGAAGGACAGGAAGATTCGCGACGAGTACCGCTCCCGCTACGGTCATATCCTGGTCGACGAATACCAGGATACCAACGGCCCCCAGTTCGAGATCGTGAACGCCCTAGCCAAGGGGCACCGCAACCTGTGTGTGGTGGGCGATGACGACCAGTCGATCTACGGCTGGCGCGGCGCGGACATTCAGAAGATCCTGGGGTTCGACCGCACCTACCACGAGGCCAAAACCGTGCGGTTGGAAACCAATTACCGCTCCACCTCCCAGATCATCGGATGCGCCAACCGCTTGATCGTGAACAACACCTCGCGGCACGACAAAGCCCTTCGCTCCCACACGGGCGAGGGCGAACCGGTCATCGCCGTGCAAATGCGCGACGAGACGATCGAAGCGGAACACACCGTGCGCGACATCATGGACGGGATCAAGCATGGCCACGACTACGATGATTTCGCGATCCTCTTCCGCACGGCCTTGCAGGCCAGGCCCTTCGAGGTCGAATTGCGCCTAAAGGATATCCCCTATATTCTGGTGGGCGGTTTGAGTTTCTTCGACCGCAAGGAAGTGCGCGATGTGCTGGCGTATTTAAAGCTGCTAGCCAACTCGGACGACGAGTCCTCGCTGATGCGCATCATGAACTCGCCGCCCCGCGGCGTGGGAAAAACCACCCAGGATCGGGTGATCCGATACGCCACGGACCAGGGCATCAGCACCTGCGAGGCGTTTGCCCAGGCGCAGGAGATCGACGGGGTTTCCACCAAACGGGTGGCTCCTGTGCAGCGCATGCTTGAAAACCTGCGGCTCTTGCGCAAGGACAACCCCGACAAGAAACACAACCTGCCGGAGCTGATCAACAAGGTCGTGGAGCTGGTGGGTTACGAGGAAGAAGTTCAACGACTCTACAAAACCGAAGAGGAGCGCAGCAAACGCTGGCAAGGTGTGATCGAGGTCATGAACTATGCCGAAAACTATGCACGCAAGCTCAAACGCCCCACGCTCAACGGCTTCCTGGATCGCTTGACCTTGGCTGCGAATGACAGCCCGGATGCGGAGGACGCCAAGCGCAAGCGGGCGGTGACCTTGATGACCCTGCATGCGTCCAAGGGGTTGGAGTTCCCGCGCGTATTCCTGGTGGGCCTGGAGGAAAACCTGCTGCCCCACACCCGTTCCGCCAAGGAAGACACGATCGAGGAAGAGCGCCGCTTGGCCTATGTGGGCATTACGCGGGCGCAAAAGATGCTCAAGATCTCATGGTGCGGCGAGCGCGCCCGCGGCGGATCTAAGGTGCAACGTCACCCCTCCCGATTCCTGCTGGAAGTGCAGGGCAAAACCCCGCCGGCCGACTGGATCCCCGCCGGCTCCGATGACCCGACCGGCAACAAGGCCAAGAAAAGGCGCAAGGGCATGCGCCGTGCAAGGCGCGCCCGGAGGTAGGGAGAACGGCGGAGGCCCTTTCCCACCCATCACGGAGTCAACCCGCGGCGAACCAGCAGGACGAAGGATGCAGCAGGCTATCCTTCGCCGCGCCGAGAGAGCGGCCTGCGGCACTTTTTTCCTCCGCCGCGCTGGAGAAGAGGACGGCGTACCCTCCGCCCAATCAGGGACAGCCTGGCCCAGGTCGAGACATGACGGGGCCCAAGACAAAAGGATTGCCCATCTTAAAGCCAGATTCCCAAGGTGAGCTTCTGTCGGGGAAAACAAGACGTCGATGGCAGACCCGAGAGCCTTTCCCTTGGGCTTCCGTTCCCCCATCTCCCCTGGTCTTATGCCGATCACTGCACTTTACAGCTTCCTCTTTGCTGCGGGTTGCGCCATTTGTGGCGCCGTACTCGCTTGGATCACCGCCGATCAACGCCACTCCCGCAGAGAACGTGCCCTTGCCCGTCATATGACAGGGCAGGTCCATGAGCGCTATCGCGGGTTCTTGTCCCTCGAACAACGCGTTCGCGGAATCCTCTCCGCCTTCGCCCAGTCGGAAAGGGAACAGGGTCAGCGCATCCAGGGACAGTCGGAGCAAATCGAAAACCTCCGCATGGCCCTGGGCGACTGGGACGGCCAGGCCGAAGAAGTCTCCCCCGAGGAAGCTGTCAACTTCATGGAGCTCATCTGGCCCCACCTGATGAGTGGCAAGGATGAAGAGGTCGATACGGAGGTGAACATCACCGAGTGGGAAGACCGTCTCAGCGCTGTCCAAGCCGAGAAGAATGCCGAGCTCACGCGCCAAAGCAATTTGATCGAGAGCCTCACCAATCGTGTCCGCACCCTGGAGCCCGCAAGCGATCGCTCCGTGAGCTTGACCGACCAAGTCAGTGAACTACAAGTGGAGATTGAAGGTAAGGACTCCGAATTGGAAGACCTGGTTGGGCAGGTTGCGGAACTGCAAGCAGAGGCTAAAACTTGGGTAGATTCCAAAACGGCAATGGTCGTGGAACAGGAATCCAAGGCCGGGCGCGTTGACAAGCTGGTGGAGGAAACGGATTCCCTGCGCAAGCAAATCAAAGAACTTCAAAAAACGTGCGGCGAAACGACCGGCGAGCTGGAGGAGAGCCAAAGCCAAACCGCGAGCGCGGAAACTCAACTTGCCGAGAAAGAGGATCAGCACGCGGCGGTCTGCGCAGACCTGGAAAAGGTCCAAGCAGAATTGGAAACAGCCCTGGATGCATGTTCGGAATTTGAGAACAGCGTGCAGGGCAAGGGTGAAGAACTGGGCACTTTGTCCGAACAACTGGAAAAGCGTTGTCAGGAACTGAAAGAGCGCACAGGTGAGCTGGAACGCACCAACCAGGAACTGGAAACGGCGCAGCAAGCCTACGAGGAATCCACTTCTCACTGTGGCGAACTAGAGTCCACCCTGGAAGAAATGCACGAAAACAAGACCTCCCTGGAAAGCGACTTGGCCGCAGCCCAAGAGCAAAACATTAAGGTCACCGAAACCCTCGAAACCCTCCAGGCCGAACACGAATCTGCCAAAGAGCAAGTGTGTAACCTTCAGGAGGAAATCGATGGTCAGAACACCATGCTTGAGGATTTCCAGGAGCAGCTCACCGAAGAGCGTGCTGCCCGCGATGAACTTGAAACCGTTCGATCGGGACTCGAAGAACAGTGCGAGGAATTGGGCGGTCAGCTGACCAGCCTGCAGGAAGAGCACGACAAAACCCTCGCCACCCAGGAAACCCTGGCCCTCGAAGTCCAAAACCTCACCGAGGAACTCGAGACACTTACGGCCGAGCGTACCACCGCCGACTCCACCCAAAAGAAGTTGGAGCGAGTGCGCGTACGCATGGAAACCCATTCGGAAAAACTGCGATCCCGATTGGAGGAGGTCGAAGAGGCCCTCGCCAGCCACAAGGAAGATTTGACCAAGGCCGAAACCGCGGTCACCCACCGGAGCCTGCGTATCGATGAGCTCGAAGAGTCTCACAAGGACGCCCGCGCCCGCGCAGAACGTTTGGAAGGCGAGCTGGCCGACGCCCGCTCTCAAGTGCTTTCCAAGGAAAGCGAGTTGACCGCCCTGCGCGAGAATTCCAGCACCGAGGTTCATGAACTGGCGTACAAACTCGAGGCCCTGGGAAACACCAACTCCGAGTTGGAAACGCGTTGCACCGAGGCTTCCGAGCAAGTCACCCACCACGAGGAGCGCCTTCAAAGCCAAGCGGAAGCCCTGTGCCTGGCCCAGGAGCAAGTCAAAGGCTCCGAGGAACGCCTGGAAGAAGTTCACGCCCTGTTTGCAACCGCTTCCCAGGAAAGCACGGACAATTCAAGCCAACTGAGAGAACGCATCGAGTTGCTAAAGGTCCAGTTGACCAAAAGCGAGGACGAGCGCACCTCAACCAGTACGCAGCTGGCCAATAGCCAAGCCCTCTGCGAGCGAAATTCCGCCGAGCTGGAGGAAGCTCATGCAAACCTCGCCCAGGAACGCGAGCGATTCGAGCAAACCAAGCAGGAGCTGAACACTGCTGTGACCGTGGCGCAGGAGGCCCGTAATGAAGAGCAGGCCTCCCGCGCCACCACCGAGCACCAAGCCACCGAGCACGATCGCGTATTGCGCAGTGAAATTGAAGGCTTGCAGGAGCAGGTAGAGGATTTGAAGAAGCAAAGTGACGGTCAGCGGACCCACTCCGAGCAGTTGACCGAGTCCTTGGGGCAAAGATCTGGAGAACTGGAAGCGCTGCACGCCCAAGCCTCCGAGCTTGAATCCCTGCGCGACGAGCTGCAATCCCAGCTCAGTGAGTTGCAATCGCAGAAGGACTCCGACAGGGAGGTCTTCGAGAGCAGCACAGGCGAACTGGAGCGTTCCCTTGGGGAGTTGCGCTTGGAGCATGACACCCTACAAGCCGATCGCGCGACCCTGCAACACGGGACCAGCGAGACGATCGCAAAACTGGAAGGCCAGGTGAACGGACTCGAAGAGGCCTTGGCCCAGGCCACGCAAACCCAAGCCAAGCTCTCCGCCTCCAGCGCCAAGGAAACCGAGAAGCTCACGAAAACCTTGAACAAGGACAAAGGCGCCTTGACCCAGGCTCGCAAGGAGCTCAAGTCCCTGAAAGCCGCTGCCAAACGCAGCGACAAGAGCCATGTCACTTCAACCGAAAAGCTCGAGCAAGAGCTTGTGGAATTGAAGTCCCAAGCCGCGCAAGCTGAAAAAGCCCAAGCCAAGGAGACCAAGAGCCTGCAAAGCCGTTTGGAAAAGGCAACCGCCAAGAGCAAGGCCCTGGATGCCAAGGTCAAAGCGACCGAAAAAGAACTTGGCCAGACCAAGGAAAACACCGTGGAGCTCGCCGCCGATTTGCAGTCCCAGTTGGACAACCTATCCGTGGAACTGCAGGACCAAAAGGATTTGCGCCAAAAGGATGGTGTGCTACACAACGAAACCGTGGAGTCCCTCGAGCGCCAACAAGGTGGTCTCAAAGAGCGTCTGACGGAGACCTCCAGCGACCGGGACAAGCTGGCCGAGAGCTTGAAAGCCGCCACAGACGACCATGGTCAAGATCGAAGAAAGAGTGCCCAAGAGCTCAAGACTGCCCAAGGGGAAGCCCTCGAGTTGCGTGGCAAACTGCAGAGCATCGAGTCTAAGCTCAATGCCGCGCAGAGCGCTCACAAAGAGGACGCGCAAAAGGCCAAGGTCACCCAGGACAGCCTGCAATCATCACTGGTTGCCTTGCAAGACCGGGGCAAGGATCTGACCGAGCAGGTTGCTGATCTGGAAAAGCAGCGGGCCAAAGGGCAGAAGGCCGAAGAGAAAGCCGACAAGGCCCTCACCTTAGGTCAAAACAAGATGAAGCGCCTGGAACAGAAACTCGAGAAGGAGTTCCAGCAGGTCAAAGACTTGAGCCAGCAGAGCAAGGAACTCACGGTCCTGGTTACTGCCAAGAAGAAGGAAATCGCCGACCTTGAAAAGCAATTCAAGGCCAAGGACGCGACTTTCGACAAGGAGCAGCAGAAGGCCCAAAAGGCCTCCGAAGGCCTTCAAAAGCGCCTGGTCCAAATGCAGCTTGAGTTGAAAGAGCGGGACAGGAATCTGGCCAAGACTCAAGATCAGGAAAAGGCCACCCATCGCGAGATGGAACGTCTTGCCGCTCGTCTCACCGAACAGGAAAGCGACCTGGCAAGCAAAACTGAGCACGCTGGCCTTCTGGAGTCGCGTGTCACCGAACTAGAAGCTCAAATCGATGCGCTGGACTCCGTCCGCAATCAGCAGGAAACACGAATTGGTGAGCTGCAGGAATCCCTCAACAACTCCAACGTGTCACTTGAGGACAAGATGGGTCGCTTGGCCCGCAAGCAAACCTCCGTGGAGGCGGCTGCAACCATGCTGGAAAACCTCAAACCCATGCTGGATGCCCTCGAGGATCGCCTCCACGACGAGAACGACGCAAAGGCCTAATCCAGGCATCCCCCAAGGATAACTATCCATCCGGGCGGGCGCAGCGACCTCAAGTCGCTGCGCCCGCCCTTTGTTTGGGTATTCCCCCACCGCGAAAGGAACGGCTTGGCCGTTCGCAATCGCCCGGGCTCAATCCTCGGAAAGAGCGGGATAGGGAACACTCACAGATGCGGAGCTATCGTAGGAGATCGTGACCTTGACCGGTTCCTCCTCCTCAATCCCTGAACCTTTGCACGTGACCCACACGTCGCCGGCGGGCAAACCTTCCGCGGTGAATGCATCCTCCTGGATCCGTGCCCAGCGGTTGTTTCCGCCATCCTCGGACAGCGCGATGGACACGTACAGGAAGCGAGAGGTTTCGGGTTTCGTACCAGTCAGGCGGCCGGTCAAACTGGCTCCCATTCGCAGATTCCGGTCAACCGACTTTTGGGTTTCCCCTTCGGCCAGGACGATCTCGGAATGGTCCGCCAAGACCCACTTGCTCGGTGAATCGTTGGAGGACACCCCCCTGGACCAGCCCCGATCTCTGGGGTTGAATTTCAATTGGTAGGAACCAGACGCCAAGCCGGTGAACAGCACCTCATTATCGGTCACACTCTTGGCTCCGATTTTGGCCCGGCCTCCCAGGCCCACAGCCTGCAAAGAAACGGTCGAGCGTTCGACTTCAAAGGGCAAGGGTCCCCCCTCCTGTGATGTCAACACAACGGTCAGAGAGTAGGAAGGCAGGTTCAGGTCCATGCTTTGAGCGCCTGCACCCACGTCGATCTTCCAAACCTGTTCGGCACCACCATCCGCGGGATGCGCGCGTACCCGATAGGTTCCCGACCCTGCCAAGATGATGGAATACGCGCCGCCAGCACGGCTGACACATTCCACTTCATTGCGATGGGGATCCATACCCTGCATCCCCAACTTGAAGCCGGAAACGCCCTCCCCATCTCGCAACAGGCGTCCTTTCAAACGCACGCTTCCAGCGGGGGCACCGTTGAAATGCAGGGAAGCCACCTGTCCAGCGACAACCTCAACTTCCTGCGAGGGGCCGGGATTCGAATTGACCGTGCGCTGGGAATCGACCTTGAACCTGCCGCGCAATCTCCCCGTGTATGAACCTGGAGCCAACTCCTCAACGAAAAAGGTCCCATCCGAGCGTACTTTTGCGGTGAGATCCACCCCCCACCTGGCGCCATCATCTCGGTTTGGCTTCAGCTTGACCTCCAAGCCTTCGCTCCACCAATCCCTGTGCACCGTGCCCGATAGGCTGCCCGGGCCGGGCACTCGCAAAATCACGTCATCGACAACATCACCTGCTCCTACCTGAAAAGTCTGGGCCGGCGAGTTTCCTTGCAGCGGTTCCCTTGCTGACACTCTGTAGGTTCCAGGAGCCAAATTATCTATTGAAAATCCGAGCGGCTCGGTGTTGATAACGCTATCCGTCCTTTCTGAAACAATCCCATCCACGACGCGTGCATAGCGCACTTCACACATCACTTTTTCGTCGTCCGGATCTACTACTTTTCCGAAGATTCGGGCACCGCGGGGCAGCATGAACACGACATCCTTGGAACTTGGCGTGCTCACCGGCAGCACCTCGCCCTTTTGGTAACCAGCAGCGGTTGCCTCGATGGACCAATCTCCCATGGGGATGCCTGCCCAGATAAACGCGCCGTCCTCGTCCTTGCAGCGTTGACGCAAGACGCCTCCCTTGCCCTGGCCCCAACCGAGTTTCTTGTCGATGGTCTTCCTGCCTTTCACCGGCGTGGCGATCAGGCGGAAGGTAGAGATAGGATCCCCAAGGTCATCCTCCACGCGACCCCGGAAGGGCTCCTGTTCCTCTCCCAGCACCAAGGTGATCTCCGGGCCGCTCACTAGGATCTTGTCCATGCGCACCCTGACCGTGTGCTCGCGTCGAAAGCGTCGCTTTTTGATTTTTGAAAGATCCCGAGGAACCGGCTTGTCCGGGGGCAAACCCTCCGCCATCAGCTCGATTTGCGCTGCTTTTGTGAACCCGCTGATCTCGAACAGACCGTCCGCATCGGTTTCCACTTTGCTGCCGCCCCCTCCGCCCATGCCCATGCCACCACTCGATGCCTTGATCTGGGCCAGCTCGCGTTGTGACATTCCGACCACCTTGACGGACACATGCCTGGCGGGGCTTCCATCGGGCCAGATGACTTTGCCACGCACCGAGAGGCCCTTGTTCGCGTGCCAAACCAAACCCTCCCGTCGCTCTCCCACGCGCAGATTGGGAACGCTAAGTTTGTCGGCGGAAAAACCCTGGCTCGAAAAGTACATGTCGATGTCACCTGCGGACAATCCGTGAACCTCGAATTGACCATCTTGCACCTGTGCAAAATCCGAGCTATCCATGTTGCGTCCCCAACGACCCTCCCCGGACATGCGTGGGATGATGCGGCCTTCAGGCACGGGATCGCCACGGTTGTCGACCATTCGTCCGGCGATGATAGCCTCCGGCTTTAGGATTATCGTGACCTCCTTGATCTTGCCCGCCTCGAGATCTTCCAGCTCGACGCTAGCGCGTGCATAGCCCCGGGCCCTCGCCAAGAGAGAAAAGCCCTTTCCCGAAGGCATTCCATTCAACTCCAGACGATTGCCATCGAGCAAGCTAGGGTTCGTGTTTCCTTCCCAACCCCACGGCCCCATAACGCTGGCACTGAAATCATTGAGACGCTCCTGGGAGAGAGGCTCGGTCACGACCTGCACCAGAACTCGGGCGCCGAGTTTCGGTTTGAGCACGGCTTCTCCACCTTCGCTCCTAAGCCACGCAAAAGAATCGTCCAAGTACTGATACTTAGCGATCAAACTCAATCGGGCGGCGGCGGTATCCGCAGAAATGGCCACACGGAAACTACCATCCACTTCCACCGGCACCCGGTGCTCGCGGCGATCCTTGGTGCCCTTAAAAACCTTGCCCTTGGCAACCACCTCCAGCGTTTCGTCCAAGGGAACGCCTTCGGGTGATTCCACATATCCTTCGATCCAAGTAACACTCTTGCCGCGTGCTTTCGGTGAAAAGGTCATGCGTTCGTCAACCGTGATCGCATCGACCGTGTCGCGCTGGCCACCCTGCTCTTCGGAGGCTTCCCCCATGGAAACCAAGGCGGCGCCCGAATCTCCAGCGGTATCCGCCGAAGGGGCCATGGCCTCCTCGCGTTGCAGCCCACCTTGCATTTCATCCGATGCACCAGACCCTCCCCGGGTGGCAAAAAACGCTCCTCCGGCGATGGCTGCGAACAACATTGCGATGCTGACCCACTTTCGTGTACTCGATGTATCCATATTTGATGTCGTCTTGGCTTCGGGGTCCCGGATGGAAACTGGAAATTCAGGGGGGGGGTCAGGCGTTCCAAGCGAGTGATTGCTGGGGTTCGGCAAGCACCGGGAGACCTGCGAAGCTGGCCGGTTGGGGCATCTGGCACCGATCCCCGGTTGAGCTTGGGCTGAACCTATTCATTGCCCGAATACCCCATGCTTACCAAAACAATTCTCTCTTCGGCACTAAGCTTTACGTCCGACCCCGGTTGCAAGCTCGCCATGGCACTTTCCATGGCTTCCAGGCTCGCTTGCAGGGACTTCAGCCGCTCGGGCTCCTGGGACGCAAGATTGCGGGTCTCCCCGGAGTCCTCGGACATGTGGAACAGCCCGGGGCTGCCTGTCGCGGGCACGATCAGTTTCCAGTCACCATCACGCCAAGCGCTGCTCGGTTGATCCCCCCACATATTGCCGTGACTCAAGACCTTGCGGTTGCGGGCCCGCTCTCCGCGCAGGACATCCATCAGGCTCAGCCCGGTGAAACTACGCTCCCCGGCCACGTCGGCCCACTCGCAAAGGGTCGGGAGGATATCCACTTGACGCACGACCTGCGAGATGCGTTGACCCGGCTTCACCCCCGGCCCGGCCATGACCAGTGGAATGTGAATCAACTCATCAAAGACGGTATGCCCATGCTCGAAATCGCCATGCTCGAAGAACTCCTCCCCATGGTCCGAGGTGAAGACGATCAGAGTATTGTCATCGAGCCCCATGGAAGCCATGCGATCCAACAAGCGCCCGATCTCAGCATCCGTGTAGGCCACCTCCCCGTCGTACAATTTGGACGCCCGATGGATCCACTCGGGCGTCAAATCCAGCTTGCCCGCCCTCAGGGCCATCATGTGCTCCCGAGTGCCGAACATGGTCCGCTGTTCACCACCCTGTTTATCGAAGGACGCCGCGTGGCGGCGGCGGAAGGGTTGCGGCGGGTCGTACACGGCATGCACATCGAAGTAGTGCAAGAACATGAAGAAGGGCTTCTCCGTCGCTGCGTTTTCCATGAATTTCAACGCGGCATCCGTGGTCTCTTCCGCGATGCGCACCTCCACGTTGTTCTCATAGGTCACCGTGTCCAGTCCGTCAAAGTCCCTCGTGACCCCGTATTTCTTCTTCAAAAATTCCACGTTCACGATGGCGTGGGTTTGATAACCAGCCCTGGAAAAAATGGCCGGGGCGGTCACAACACCTTCACGCAGGGTTTTAAATTTTCCCAGGCGCCCGCCGGCTCCATGCTCCTTGGGATGCAAGGAGGTCAACATCGAAGCCATGGCAGGCAGGGTCCAAGGCGCGTGGGAATAGGCCTTTTCGAACACGACCCCTTTTTCGCCCAACCTGTCGAGATAGGGTGTCAGATTGAGTTCATCACCCAAACGGTCCGCGCGCATGGTATCGACCACAATCCAAAGAACATTCGGCTTGGGCTCCTTTGCCGCTGGGCAAGCCACCAGGAAAGGCAAAGCCATGGCGGCCAGAAATGTGGACCACCTGCCTCGATACGATTTGTTCATTTCGCTCATTGTGTTTGTGGCCGCGAATCACGCGGAGGTTTGGGAGCCATGCGCAACGGCTGACCCTTAGCGTAGCGTTTGCGCGCCGAATGCAGACCGCGTACTACCGATGTGTTCCTTTGGGTCTCAGATACACGGGTCAAGGCCCCATCCACCGTCTCCATTGCAGACACAAAATCACCCGCTTCAGCCTGCGCGGCCGCCAGCAGGGCCAGGTCGGGGAGGGTTGCGGGCCGCACGGACAACCAATATCCCATGGCGGCGACAGCGGCCGCGCCATCGCGCTGCTTGGCCTCGGGGTGCGTGGCCAACTGCAGCACCAAGCGGCGCAGGGCGCGCTCCGCCAGGGACAGGGTGGGTTGACTCTTCCACGCCCCAAAGTACCCATCAAGGGCCGCGCCCCAGCGCCCCTGTTGCTCCGCAATCCAGCCCAGATTGTAGAGGGCGGAAGGATGGGTCGGATCCTGGGCTAACACGGCCTCAAACCCTGTGCGCGCCTCGTGCAACTCGCCCGAGCGCAGGTGCATCTTGGAGATTTCACCGAGCACTGCGGGGTTTCCGGGGTCCGCCTCCAACGCCAGGGCAAACTCGGCCTGGGCCTCCGGCAAACGTTCCTGGTCGGCGCAAGCCATGCCCCGGTCCAGGTGGTACTTGTATGCGTGCGGCCCCCGGTAGCGACGATCGATCGAAGTGATGAGAAACGCCAAGCAACCGGCGGCGAATCCGGTGATCACCAGGGCCTTGCGCGCCCCTCCTCGAATCACAAGTCCAGCCAACCCCAATACACTCAAAATCACAAAGTGCGGGATGAGCGGTGTCCGATAGCGGCTGGCCGCAAAAAAAGGTAGGAGGGAAAGCGCAAAGCCCAGGACCCAAATGCCATGGATCGCGAAGAGCGTACCAACGTCCGAAGCCCCCCGCCCCCCGATGCCACGGGCCAATAGCCCCCATAACAAGAAACCGAGCAACGCGGTAAATGGTATCGGCAACGATCTCAGGGCCCACGACCCCCTGCGCTCCATACCGACCTCCTTGTTATGACCCACCTCTTCAGGACCGAACAACAAAGCAGCCTTCACGCCCATCAGTTTCAGTGATCGAATCGGGTCGCCTGCCATGGAGTCCACAGCCTGGCCCAGGAACCAGCGATCCAACTCCGCGTAACTCAGCCCATGCCCCACGCGACGCTCCACATGTTGTTTGACCGATGAATAATCGAAGCAAGTTTGAAAACGACCGAGCTCGCCCATGTCCCCATCGATCAAACCATTCGCATGGGGTCCCTGGCCCAGGTACAGATTGATTCCTCCGGTTGCGGTCAAGGGAATGAACTCCCCACAGCGCGCCCAGTTGCGCACGGCACCTGGCAGCAAACCCAATATCAAACCCAAGGCAAAAACGCCAAAGGCCCTGCGCCCTGAAAGGGATGCGCTCCCCTTCCAGGTAAGGAACAACCCGAGCAAAATGGCTGGCAACAGGACATTGGGGCGCACAAGGGTGGCCAAACCAAAGACCAAACCCGCAAGCAGAACCCGCCAAATCCCGCCGCGCTCAAAGGCCTTCACAAAGAGGGTCAGGGCCAGCAGGTCCAAGAAGATCAGTAGGCTGGTGGCCTGCAGTTCCCCCTCGAAGTACAGGGGCGCGAAGTGCAAGGCAAACGCCCCTGCGGCGACCCCTGCCAACCAATCTGGCACGCGCCCCCGCAGGGCGAACCACACCAAAGCAACCGACAGGATCCCGAGCAGGTGCTGGACAAATCGGATAGCCCCATAGCTCCCTGCGCTCAGCTTGTAGATCAGTGCCAGGAACCATGGGTAGCCCGCGGGCCGCAAACTGGGCGTCTTATGCAACTCCGGATCCACAAATCCTGGCAGCCGGTTGTACTCGAGCCCCGCCGCACTGCGCGCCCACACATCGTGGTAGTGGGCGTCCACGCTGGGCCACGAATAGTCGGGGGATGACGTATGCTCGATGCCATAGGCCACCCGCACCCCCAAGGCCAAAAGCAACACAACCCACAATCCCAGGTTCGCCGACCGAGGTCTGCCCTTTTTATCCTCGATATGACTTCCCGGTCGTTGCACAGCAGTATCATCGCCGCTCGCGCAGCGTGAGCCAAGTTCAAACCGATCTGGAGAACACTCAGTCCCCACTTTCGACCTGGATCGAGTGATCTGACGCTATCAAAGCCACCATGGTGCTGACCCTGGTCAGATGTCCCCCATGCCGTGGCACCCAAGAAGCCCCCGCCAGGGCGGTCCAGTTCGCAACGGGCTCCGGTAGGCCGAGACTCTGGTCCACCAATTCGGCGAACCCGGTATTGCGGCCATCCCCGAACAACAATTCGAGTTCGACGCCCTCCTCGGGTACGCCCAGCAATTCCAAGTGCCCTCCACCGACATCGTAGGACTTGCCGTTCATCACCACGCCCGCCAAATCCAGGGCCGCCAGTCTTAGGAAGAGGGTGCGTGCCCCGCGCCTCGAGAAGGCGCGATAGCGCGGACCACCCTGCTCACCCACACCCAGGTAAGTCATGCCGGGCGCTGGCAGGGAAGCCTCGATTTCCGGAGTGATTGTCAGGGGAGCCTCCCCCACCGGAGGAAGGTTCTTGGGCCAGCCAAAGCCCATGTGATCGGTATCCAAGCTCGCCATCTCTTGATTCGAGTGGCGCGTGTAGGTCGCATTGAATGTGCCCGGTTTCTCGGGGGTAAAGGGTTCACCTACCCAGGTCACCGCCAACCCAAGCCCAAGACAGAGCACCCCCGCGACCAAAGCCGCCAACCCCACGCTACGCCTGGACCTCCACATGAAAGGAAGCAGCAAGGTGGAAGGAAGCGCCACGGGCCCCAGCAGCGAGACCGCATTCTGAAAACCAAACGCATCCAAAAGGCCGTGGTGCAAGGGAACCCAGACCAACATGGCGATCACAACAGCGCCGGCAAAAGCACCCCAGCCCATGCCCCACCCTTTGGGCATGCGCTTGACCCAGGAGCCCTGCAAAACACACAGGGACAGCATCAAGTAGAAGGTGGCTGGGACCCACAGGAAACCGCCGCCGGGTAGAAACCAGGTGAGGGCCAAGGACCAGGCCACCGCACCGGTTGCGCTCGCGAAGCGCAAAGCCACCGGTGGGCAATTCCGTGCCAATCTCAAGGCCAAGGCGATTGCTAGGAAGTACGACCCCACCGCGAGAACCGCCGAGGGCATGGGCCGCGCCCAAAACACCATCCCCGTTCCGGATAACTTAATAGCTATCGCGAGCACACCGTGCAGCAGCAGGAGGGGCAAAAAGACGACCACCGCGCCGATCGAAAAAGCAGCCAATGCATTGGTGGGCGTCAACCCCTTGTGGGCCAAACGCAACCACCAAAAGAGCCAAAGCGCCAAGCTGCACAGGACCATAATCCACTGCGTCCCCATGGAGTAACGGACCAGGTAGTCCCCGAGCACATCCACATGCACCGAATCCTCCCCCCGAACCACGGTCTCCCCCCGCAACAACGAAGCATCGCCTTCCAATCCGCGCAAAACCGCCAGAGCATTCTCACCATGGTGCTGCAAGGTTCGCGCATCCAAACGCTGGGGTGTATCCAAGGGCGAATGATAGACGGCCCAATCCCCAATAAACGCGAAGTTCAGACCTGCCAAACCGCGCTCCAGGAAAATTTGCAGATCCGACCCGTTGGGCATGCGCCGGTAGATCTCCACGGACAGGGAACTGGCTGAAGGCCGCGCCACGTGTTTGGCGTACATGTCGATCCACGGACCGTTGCCCAAACCAGTTTCGAAGAGCCGGCTGACCCCCGCGGCCCCGCGGGCTTCCAAATTCGCGACGAACCCAAGGTCATCCATGGCCCGGTGCCCGTCGGCGAAAGCCTGGGCGCCCAGGAGTCCATCCTCTTCGCCTTCGGTTACCAGAACCCACAAGCCTGTTTTCTGGGGACCACGAAGACCCCCACGGAATGCGCGCAACGCTTCGATCCAGGTGACCACGCCGGCCATGTCGTCCGCCGCACCCGGTCCAGCGCCCACCGAATCGTAGTGGGAAAGCAGCAGTGCTTCCTTGCCATTTCCGTCCCCAGGAAAATGTCCCACCACGTTGTGCACCAGGGCCAATTGTCCCGGCTGCATGGAATTTTGAACCCAAGCCCGCTGGACTTCCACCTCCGCACCGGCCCCACGCAGCACCTCAACCAAACGCTCTCGAATGCGGGCATCGGCGGCACTACCCACCGGATGGGCGCCCTCGTTACCAAGCAGGCGCACCATCATGTCCAGGGCTCTGCCACTGGAAAAGCGTGCCTCGCTAGCCCCACGTCCAATGGCCGTCGGCAATGCGCTATCGGAAAGCACCGCCCCCCACAGGGCCACAAACACCAGTGCGCAGGAAATCAACCAAAGACCGCGCCCCTGGGAAACATGCTGCTGGCTCGACGGCCCCTGGCGGTCAGACCGCTCCCTCGTTTGGTTGGTTGGCATTGGGATGTCCCTCTTGTAGGAAAAATGAGGCGCTAAACCTCGCTTCCTATTATGCACCGGACTGCCAAGGGTGAAAAGTGCCGTCCCATCCCTGCTGTTGCTTAGAATGATTCCGTCCCCCAAATACCATGGCCATGCGTTTCAATCATTCCTTTCCCCTGCTCTGCTGCCTCTCCCTACCCATTCTCTTGCCCGCCTGCGGCGACTCGAACTCGGATTCGGGAAATCAGGGAAGTTCGCCCAAACAAACCCCGGGATCGCCGGCTACGTCCGCCGGCACCCAACGTCTTCTGGCCTATGAACGCTCGGCCTATTACGCGTCCCTGAGCGAATGGCCCCAGGCCCTGCAGGAGCTGCAGCCGTTGCTAACCGGTTCGGGCGTGCGCCCCGAAGATCGCGTGCGCGCTGCAACCATTCACTTGCAGGCGGGAGCCCTGACCGAAGCCACGGCCCTTTTGGATTTGGCCAAGAGAGAAGGCTCCGACAGTCTGGCCGCGCGCTACATTCGCGCGCGCATCGCATCCTATGACTTCGAGACCCTGGAGCTAGCGCGCGACATCTACGAAGGTTTGTTGAAGGACGCGCCCGATGATCTGGCCACCCAATACGCACTGGCCCGCGTATACGAAGAGCTCGATCCCGAGGACGACGCCACCTGGGAGGCCAATCAAGTGCGCGCCAAGGAACTCTTCCGCAGCGTGCTCAAAAGGGAATTGGCCCACGGCGGCGCTTGGTATGTCTCCGCCCTGTACCGCATGTACGTGCTCTCCGTGGATAGCCCCGACGCCGAGGTGCGTCAAAAGTACGCCCAGGCCTGGAAGGGCATGGAGTCCATCGGCGCGGAAGCTGTCAGCACCATGGTTCTCAACGAGGGGGAATTGGCACGCCTGACCGCACCGGATCCGACCCAGAACCCCACCGTCAAGCTCACGCACAAACCCACCTACGAGCTGCGGCAGACCCTCGAGATCAATACGCCCGGCGTGCACGGCGTGCTGGTTCGCGACCTGAACGGGGATCGTTTGGCGGACGTGGCTTGGCTCGACGACTCCGGTCTACTCTGGAACCTTCAAGGCCCCGAAGGGCAGTTCACCGCCCATCGGGTTTGGCCGCAGAGCGCAGATCACTTCCGCGTGGCAGACCTGTCGAGGGACGGACTACTGGACGTGATTCTGATCCGGGATGGCCGCTTGAGCGTGCTCGACCATGACGTGCAAGAAGGAGGCCCGAAACTCACGGAAACGACCATTTCCGCCACCCTGCCCGGTGATCTGAGTGATCTGGAGCTAGGCGACTTCGACCACGATGGCGACTTGGATGTGCTTGCCGTGGGAGCCTACGGCCTGACCATGCTGCGCAACGACGGCGTCGGTCGTATCCCCGAACGGGAGGCGGATCAAGTTCGCGGGACCTGGACCGACGTGACCAAGGACCTGGCCCTGAGCGTGCCTTTTCCCCTGTCATGGTGCGCCATCGAGGACTTCGACGCCGACCATGATTTGGATTTCCTGGTGGGCGGCAAGGGCGGAACCCTTTTGGCCAGCAGCCTGCGCGGCGGAAAGTTCGAGGATGCCACGCAGAGCCTATTCGGCGATGGAAGCGCAGGTGAGCAAGAGCCC
>JAAETM010000190.1 GCA_024228395.1 bacterium
AACTGTTGCCTACGCCGCCCTCAGCCCTTGGAGAAGTGCACCAAACGGGGGGGCGAAGCGACACGACCGGCTCCATGGGGGCAAATAGGGACTCGTAGGGGCCGTTTTGGCACGTACAGAAGGGAGGTGTCAGCCTGCGCCCTGGGCACGATTCCCGGTTGGATCCTCTCCCTGGTTCGCAGGTAGGCGCGCTCTGCGGGGAACTGTTGGATCGGTTCGTCGATGCCTTGCCCCTAACGAATTCTGGAATACTGGTGATTACGGAACCTGGCGAATGTCGAACCAGGTCCATTTTCACACGCTTCGCCAAACCCGGAATGCGGAGTGTGCGATGGTGCCAAGCTCCAGCTTGGTCTTCTCTAGATTTCCTGCGCATGCCAACATCCTTGGTGGATAGGAATTCCAAAGGGGTAGTTTTGGGAGAGCGGCGGGAAGCGATGTGGGCTGCGGGGGGGTGCACATGGGGTGGATTGCAGGCAATTGCCGGCTAGACGAGGCCTCCGGGGGCGGGGATCGGCGGCGAGGTGGCGGCAAAAAAGGCCGAGTTTGGTATTGGGACCCATAAGGCGCGAGCCCGAGAGCAGATTCTTGGCGGCAAGCTGTGTGCGCGGCATGCCAAGGCGCAGGAAGTGCAGGTCACGGGCGGTTGGACTCTCATAAGGGTTGGACTACTTCTCGGGGGTCAGGCCACCCGGACTAGAATTTCATCAAAAACGAGATTTGATGTGACGAGCGCCGTGTTTTCCGGACTAGTGGGTAGGCCGCACTCGGTACAGCAAACATCAAGTTTTCTCGAGTGGGGGAACTCTAACAAACCAAAAAAATGCACACAAAATCTATTCTCGCTCTTCTGCTGATGGCCCTTGCACCTTACTCGTCGGCTTACGACGAAAGTAGGGTTCATTCAGCTGCGAGCAATCTATTTTCGTACGACTCTCACCGAGTAACTAGCACGGGTTACAGCACCGATGAGATCGTCGTGCGAGACAATTCCGGTTGCGTAGTTCACGCTCGGACGATTGGGTGGTGGTCAAGCCATCGTAGCCACCCTCATCTCTACCAAGTTGTGAATCACAGCGGTGGTCAAACCTCTATTCGGCTAAAAAACTATGCAATGCCTAATATAGGCGGCAGCTTTACATTTCCCAATCCATCGAAGGTAACCCTCCGTAGGAACAACACCACCGTTGACTCTGACCCTGTTTACTGGGGTCCCGTCTTTATCTAGATGCTGTTCGATAGAGGGTCAATGCGGGCCAGGTTCGGAGCGCAGAGGCTGCTGTGGTATCAGGACAAAGCCTGCGGTCGGCGCGGAGCACGTGATTCAGTGCCGAATTGGCCACTTTGGCAGGTTTGGGGCGCTCC
>JAAETM010000191.1 GCA_024228395.1 bacterium
GGCGCAGGCTGACACCTCCCTTCTGTACGTGCCAAAACGGCCCCTACGAGTCCCTATTTGCCCCCATGGAGCCGGTCGTGTCGCTTCGCCCCCCCGTTTGGTGCACTTCTCCAAGGGCTGAGGGCGGCGTAGGCAACAGTTACGACTCTCAGCGAGCATTCGCTTTTTTCGATAGTAGCTTGGCGGTAGAGGCACCATGGTCTTGAAACCGCTAAATTGGACGAAACCAAACCTGGTGTGGTATTCGTACGGGATGGCACTCGTGGAGCGCAACACGGCCACGAAGTGATGCATTTGCGAATCCGTGTGGAATCGCCGGTGTAAATGCGAGCGCTCCCGCACGACTTGGGTTGCGATGAAGGCCGCATTGGGCAAGAGCCGGTCTGGCACAGCAATTGCTTACCGGGTAACAGATCGTTCGCAATCCCGCTGCAACCCCTTTCCATTGCGGAGAATAACTATGCACGTTTCACGACTTGCCCTTTGCTCACTACTCGTCGCCCTCGGACAACCTGCTTTCGCACAGAACGTTCACATCCTAAGTGGGCAAACGGTTGAATATGACACGAATCGAGGCGTGGTCACCGTGGACTCGTTGGTAATCGATGCTGGCGCAACCCTGCGCGTCGTCGGTACTGATCGATTCAAACTGGTCGCACACCGGGGTGTGGTGATCCGTGGCACCTTGGACGTTTCCGGTTTCGGTGCATCCGATGTGGCCACCCTAAATACGGCCAATCATCCCGAGCCCGGAGCGGCAGGAGGCCCAGGCGGTGGCGGAGGTGGATGGGCGAGTTGGAGAATCAACACTTCCACCGAACGGGGCAGGGCCGGTATCGGTTTGGCTAACTTCCTCTTCCGCAATGGCGGCTATGGAGGAGAGAGCGGATACCAATTCATCACGGGTCAGGTAGATGAAAGACGCCCTGCCGGTGGCGGCGGTGGAGTCTTCGCGATTGACCAACCCATCAACCTGATGGACCCCGCCGCACCCGAGAACCAGGGCCTGGTCGCCCGACCCGGAAAGAACGGCTCCTCCCAGGCCCTCGGAGCCATCAGTGGACTTCTCGTGCCCCAGGGCGGCGCCATCGGCGAGTCCGTTTTCACCGACATGAATCCCAACAATGACTTCTATGGCCGCAAGATCGTGGGCGGTTCGATCGTTGTCGGTGAGCTCTTCTTCCTCCAGAGGGGCAGTGGCGGCGGAGCCGGTGGCGATGCTGTGAGCAGCATGACCTTCCCCGCCATGCCCTTCATGCCCGGCGGCGATGAAAAAGGCGCGGGTGGCGGCGGTGGTGGAGGCCTCGGCGTCTTGATCTCCCCCTACATCGGATTCGGGCCCTCCGGCCGCATTCACGCCGACGGCGGCGACGGGGCAGCCGGTGAAAATACCTTGTTCTTCAACCGCGTGGGCGGAGGCTCGGGCGGGGGCTCCGGTGGATCGATCGTGCTGCAAACACGCACGCTCGACCTGACCCAAGCCTCCCCTGGGGCATTGACCGCACTCGGCGGCCAGGGTGGCAAAGGCCGCAACAATGTATTCCGCGCCGTGGGTGCCGGTGGCAATGGCGGCCCGGGCGTGATCCAAATCCACGTGACAAACGAGGCCACGGACATTCACCTTCCCCCCGGTTCGAGCTTGGCCGATGTGTCTTCCCCCCGTGCCCACGTGCTACTACCTGAACCCGGCCTATAGATTCGGATGCTGGTCCCCAGCAGCTCCCGCCCTCAACTCTTGCGCTCCCCGGGTCAGTACGGCGCGAAATGTGGGGTGGCGGGCTGCCATTGGTCGTGGGCCAGCGGTCGTGTCAAACAAACGCAACTGCCTGGGTTCCGTGTGGACTGATCCAGCCAGATCCTAAGAAAGCGGCGATTCAAGCACCTCAGGCTTGTTGTGAGCGCCATGAAAAGCCTCTCCAGCACGAGAGCCCACAGGCCTCCTCCAAGGAGCAAACCAATCCACAGTGCGAGGCGCGTCACAAAACCCTGCACCATGCGGAAGCCATAGACTTGCCGAACCTGATTGCACC
>JAAETM010000192.1 GCA_024228395.1 bacterium
CATGACAACGACGCGCCCCGACAAGGTGCGCCCATCGTTCGCGCACCTTCCCAATCAACCTCTCAAGAGTGCGGTAGGAATCCCACAAGAGTGAAGAGTCGGTTGGATAATGAATATTCGTCTCGACCGCTGTGGTATCCAGCCGCAGCTTCTCTCCAGTGACGTCTCCATTTGTGCCTCCTTAGCAGAATCTGTGGGTCTCCGGCGGCTCAGGAAGCTTGCCCAACACGGGCCTCTCCACCGGGCTTGGTCCAAGTCAACGTATCTGGCCCCTGGCGGCTCGCGTTTCCAACCGCATGCATTTGAATGTCACCGTGACCTACCCTGAGGATTGGACCGTGGTGGCGGGGCCCCAGCCCTTCAAAGAGGAACGCATGGGTTATCGCCACACGGTGGCGGTGGACAACGAGGGCCAAACCTGGAGTTTGCAGCGCATTTTTGAGTTGCGCGGTTTGTTGCTGGAAGCGGATGAGATGCCGTCCTTCCTGGAGCGGGCGGCGGAATTGGAGCGCGAGGAGAGTCGTCCTTTGGAG
>JAAETM010000193.1 GCA_024228395.1 bacterium
AGCAACCAAGTCTTCATGAAGAGTCCCAGCGAAGTGGCACTCCAGGATCGTCTCAACAGCCCGCCTCGCAAAGTTCCGGTCCGCCAGCAGAGCTTCAGCAAACACAGGTTCCAGCCGCCCATAGGCCAGTCGAAGCGAAGGCACAGTTGGACGTTCCTTATTGGCTTGCATCACCAGCTTAGACTGGTCGGGAATCTCCCAGAACCCATCGGAGCACAGATGCCAAAAGGGATACTGCGGAGCCGGCTTCCCCTTAGTCGAGCGGCCAAATTGATATAGCAGGCTGCTCAACGGAGTCTCCACATCCGTGTAGGCAAGCTCCCCTTGTCCTTGAAACAACTTTGCGATGGCAAGCAGAAGCAGCAGCGGCTTGTGCACAGCACGCTCCTTTCCCCGCTTGTACGTGGCAAGGCGACTTAGGCGTTCAATGTACTCGTTGGTGTATTCCATGGCGGAATTGCCAGATCGTACGCCGCTCAACACCGAACTTCACGGACCTTGTACCCACGTCATTGGGCGCCGCCCATCATGTTCAGCGTTTCAAGTCTGGAGCGCGCTAACCCAACCGCCCCTGCAAGCGCCCCAACAGGTCCATCTTCTCGTGAAGGACAGCAAGGATGATCACGTCGCCGCCCCTGTCCCCGAAGAAGAAGACGTAGTGGTGCTGGAAAACTGTTCGCACCCGAACCTGCCCGCACCAAGACCTTCGAAGTGTCTCTCGAGCTGACCAAGATAGCTCTCAGTCTGTTCCAAGCCCCAAGTGCGCGCTGTGTAGCGGCCAATCTCGAGCAGGCCATTCTCCGCCTCAAGCTCAAGGATGTACCTAGCCATGCGGCTCCGCATCGGAGACGTCCCTTTTGGCAACCGCCAGCACGTCTCCAACAGTGCGAGAGCTAACACCCCCAGCCTCTGCGTTCCTAAGCCTCTTGTCCAGCAACGTCTCCAGCTCTGCGAGGGCAGCATTCTCCTCTGCCAGGCCAAGGGTATTGGCCAAGACGAAGTCCTTGATAGACATGCCTTGCAGGGCGGCCATGGCCTTGAGTCTCTGGTGTTCTTGCGGGGTTACGTCGATGGATATGCGGCTCATTGGGTGCCTCCTGGAATAGCTCGTCATCCGTTAGCGTACGCCAGGAATCCTAGCAGCCCCCTTGACGCTTCAAGGAAGGGGTTAGGCGGACTTTGAGAGCTCGCGCAGTTCGGCCCAGCGGGCGGGCACCAAATCTGCTATCTCGCTAGCGGGGTGGGTCGAGAGGCGTTCAAGCACATCCTTTAGGTAGGCCCAAGGACTTATCTGAGATTGACGGCAAGATTCGACCAAGGAGTACATGATCGCTGCCGCTTCTCCACTTCGCACGGCAATGCGTTCGGCGAAGTCTTTACTGCGCGCGAGCCACCGGAAGTAGGGCCTGCGAAGTACGACGAGGGAGCGATCATCATGATCGCGCTACTCAAGTACGGTTTCGGCTTGCCA
>JAAETM010000194.1 GCA_024228395.1 bacterium
GATTTGTTATGCCCCTGGGTTCATGGTTTAAGCAAAAGCTTGGCGTCCTCAATAGGGAGAAGCCCGAAAGTTCAGAAGACCTCGCTTTCCGTGTAACGGACGGCAAAGGAAATGCATGGTCTTCAAGTGCCAACAAGCAATGCATCAAGGACCTTGAGAGCAAGGACAACAAGAAATCCATGTGGACTCATCAGCCGGTGACCGATAGCCAACCTCGCTGCGCACATGAGAACATTTCGGAGCTACTCGAAAAACCGGTCACCCCAAACCTTGCCCTCCACGCGCTCTCCCTTTTCCTTCTGATTCACGAAAAAAAGGGCTCCCCCTGTAGAAATAGGATCACTCTACTGACATTCAAAAGGACACCAAGCCAAGATGTTGTGGTCCACGCAAGTCCGGGCAAGCATGCCATTGAAGACCTGAGAGATTGCCACCGGGACCTTGATGTCACGAACCCAGCACTAGCGGAAGCCTATGTAAAGCAAGGTTCGGCCTCATTGTTCGAATTCACAAAGGACGAACTCAAGCTACTGGCCCTCGGGGTACGCGATGCAAACGCGATAGACGCAGGCTTTAGTTCTGTCTTCTCCAGAGTTTTTGAAACCCGGAGTTAACCACTTCTGGCGCGGTCCCGCGTTGCGGCACTGCTAAGTCCCTGCGCGGAGTTCGGAGTTGGGATAACTTCAATTTTTGGCATTCGCCCTTACTGAGCCCCGGCATTCAAATTCACGGGAACCGGTCTGCGATACACCATCGATCGAAGCTGTCGCAACTTGGCACCGGGGCTCACTTTTGAAATGACCAGGTTTACGACGGTTACCTGGCCGCCAAGGCCGTGCGCGAGCGCTACCCCAGCCTGCCGATCATCTGGGGCGGCTGGTTCCCGAGCGTCATCCCCGAGCTGTACTTCGAACACAACATCGCCGACGCGGTCTGCATCGGCCAAGGCGAGATCACCTTCCGCGAGGTCGTGCAAGCCCTGCACTGCGGCGAGCCCCTGGCCAACGTGCCCGGTTTAGCGGTGTCCAAAGACGGCCAGATGGTCTACACCGACAACCGCCCCGTCGTCGGCTTCGACGAGTTCGAACCCGTGCCCTGGCACCTGCTCGAATACGAGCGCTACGTGGAACTGCAGCTACAGCCGATGCGCACGCAAAAGGTGCGCCACCGCTTCCCGCTGCCCGGCGATTACACGCCCATGAATCCCCCCAAAGGATTCAGCTTCTTCTCCTCCTTCGGCTGCCCCGAGGCCTGCACCTTCTGCTGCTCCCCCGCGGTCAGCAACCGTCGCTGGAAAGCCATCCCCGGTAAACAACTAGCCGAAGAGATCATCGAACTCAAAGCTCGCCATAATGCCCCACCCGCGCGAACACCAGCTCACGTACCACGGCGTCTTCGCCCCCGCGTCCTCGCTGCGCCAGCTCCTCGTGCCCCGGCCCTCTGCACCTGGCCCCGAAGACGAACACGGCCACGGGTGCCCCACCGCC
>JAAETM010000195.1 GCA_024228395.1 bacterium
ATATTGCTGTACTTCCCAGATGCTCCCGTGCCGTACGAGGACGCCGTGCCATCGTGGTGCATGGAGATGCCAAAGATGTGTGGTCCCGATCGTCGACAGAGAGTGTCATCGACCATGGCCTCAACAGTTTCAGGCAAGAGGTTTATCAGCTGATTTAGCAAACGCCGACCCAGTGGATCAGGGTCCCACGGAGCCGAAGTGAAGAATCGATAAAAGGCGGAGATATGCCTGTAACCCAAGCCTCCGCTGGCGTAGACCACCCGGGTGATCCATCGACGTCGTCGGCAGAGTATCCAGCCGATTACGAGCAGCTTGAAGTTCGCAAAACTCGCCCTAGAGAAACAAGAATCGAATGGTTGTAGTACCGAGTCGAGCGACTCGGGGATAGGCAGGTTCGGCACGCTTCCCTCTTTGTTTGTTTGGTCGTAAGAAGCAAAGCATCGGGGGGGGGCGTGCATTTCCAGCTGCGGGGGACCTCAGCTGCCCGCGTTCTTAATTGTGGGACGAACCGCGAAACCCTAGCCTAGGCCGCAATGTCACCACGGAAGAGGTCGGCGGTGCATACCTCTTCCTGGCTGACCCCCATAGTCGCGGCATCACAGGAACTGTGCTCTTCGTGGATGCAGGCTTCCACATTTTGGGTTGATCCTCGACACTCAACCCTTCGCGTAAGGGTTCGAAACACAAACCCGCAGACAAACCTGCGAGGTTTTTCGTTTTCCCTGTAACAAAAACGACCTTCGGGAGAACTACTTCATAGGAAACGGCTTGAGTCGCCCCGGGGAACTTTGTGACCCCACGGTTTGTGGGGTCTACCTGTCCTCAGGGAGCTATTCAGTCCCCTGACGGCTCTTTCAAGCCTTCAAAATTAATAGATTCGAGAAACTTGGCGGACGGGTACCTCCCGCAACGTCTTGTGAGTTACCGGAACTGAAAAGGACTGGCGGGCATTTTTTTAAACACGAAGGGAGTCCACGACCTACCGCGGACCTCCACCTTCAGCTTTCTTTGTAAAAACCCGCCCCGGGGATTTCAAATGCTCCTGAAACCCCGGGGCATTTCATTCACCTTCTAGGTCGCGTTCCGCTCGCCTGAGTGGAATGCAGAATATCGTGGAACTGAGGATCAGGAGCACGGCTCCCCACTGGCACCACGCGAGGCCCAGGAGCGGGTCCGGCGCCGCTTGATACAGGGCTTCCGACAAAATCGTTCCAAACAAGCGACCCGAGGCATTCGCCGTCTAATAGGCGCCCACCTGCATGGCCACTCGATCCCCATCGGCATATTCGATCACAAGAAAACTGTGCATGACTCTGCAGGTGGCAAAGAGAACCCCAAACAGGCCAAGGGAAGCAAGAGGGCCAGAGTCAATATTCCCAAACGATCTGCATTGGGCCCCTTGCGAGCTCCCCTCACCCCCACATACCAGGGAGAAGCCGCCTGTACGAATCCGTAGCCGATCACCCAAGCGGCAAGAAACGCTCCAACGCGGCCGTGGGGCCAATCCAACTGGGAAGTCAAATACGGGGGCAAAGCGAGTACAAGCCACACATCGCGGGCAGCAAACAGGAACAATCGCGCTTCGGACAACCAACGCAAGCGACGGTTTCCAGCCAGCAAGTCGGACAGCTTCTGAGTCTTGCTGGATTTGCCGGCGCCACTGGGCAACATCGCCCAGGCTAGGATCAGTACCCGCGGCCATGCCCAAGCACGCCATGCGGAAACCCCAGGCGGTCAACAGAACTCCACCCAGGAAAGAACCAAGGCCCTTCTCCTGCGCCGCCCGCACCCGCTAGCACCGCAAGGGCGGCAGCTGGCAGAAATCGAGGACCTTCGAGACAACCGAAGTGCCCGAGTGGATCTTGCCGGACTGCGCGAAGCCCGATAAAATAAGCTCGACCGAACCGCTACGCTGACGCCACGGACCCGCGGTGCCCCCGCCACTGACCTGCCCACCGAGGCGCAGAGCCCTCACGACACGATGCCCGAGAGAGATCTATCCCGGCCTGCGCCCAAGAGGAAGGTAACCGATCCGGAGCTGCCCGAGTTTCGAATCTGTTGGATCGCATGGAAGCGCCCAAGAGGACCAGATAGGCACAAGCTCCCGTGGGACCCAACAGGGATGGGGGTCATGCTCGCGACCTGGCTGGTCATAAAGTACCCGATTTGGTTGGTTGGGAGTTGATATGCAGTAAGCGTCAAGTCCTGATCTGCGGGGTCTGCAAGCAGATGTCAGTGCAACTCGAAACCAGCGTCGTGTGATGGACCCCATGGGGTGAAAGAGGATCGCCGGGGGCCTCTGCGGATAGCCAGGTGGCCTGATTGATTTCAACGTTGATTTGCAATCAAACCGCTCTGACCTCCCATGCTTAGCCTAGAGGGCCCACAGGAAGTCCCCCCCCTAATTCCGGTCCTGCTCTTCCATGGCTCGCAACTCGCGCCGTAGGGTCTTGAGCACGCTGCTCTTGGGGAGTTCATCCAGGAAGGTGATGTCCTTGGGAACCTTGTAGCGTGCTAGGTTTTCGTTGCAAAATTCCAGGATGGCTTCACTGGAGAGTGTCTTGCCCGGTTGTATGACAACAAAAGACTTCACAGCTTCGCCGCGTTTCGCGTTGGGCACACCGATGGTGGCGGCTTCCAGAATGTCGGGGTGATCCATGAGCACGGCATCCACCTCGTCGGGATAGACCTTCATTCCGGAACAATTGATCATGTCCTTCTTGCGGCCCACGATTCTTAGATAACCGTCCTCATCCATGGTGCCAAGGTCGCCGGTATACATATATCCATCGTTCAAGACTTCCTCAGACTCTTCCTTGCGGTTCCAGTAGCCCTTCATGACTTGAGGGCCTCGAATGATGATTTCGCCTTCTTCGCCACTGGGCATGTCGGTGACGCCATCTTCCATATCCACGATACGAATATCGGTATCGGGCAGGGGAATGCCGACCGAGCCTATCTTGCGAGTTCCCTCGATAGGGTTGGCCGCGGCCACGGGTGAGGTTTCCGTCATGCCAAAGCCCTCCATGATGCGGCAGCTGGTCCGCGCCTCGAAGGAATTCAGCACGTTGTCGGAGATCGGTGCCGCACCCGAAAAGCAGTAGGTCAGGGAATTCAAGTTCAAGTCGTCAATCCCCTCCCACTGGTTCAGTGCATTGAACATGGCCGGGACCGCGGGGAACAGATTGACTTTCTGTTTGGAAAGCGCTGTCGCTAAAGCCTTGAAATCACGCGGATTCGGGATCAACACTTGCTTGAGCCCATTGTAAATCGAATACGCCATGCAAACCGTCAGTCCAAAGACGTGATATATGGGGAGCGCGGTCATCAAGGTCGTTTTGCCTCGCTCAACACCCGTGAACCACGCGGTCATTTGTTGAACGTTGGAGGATAGGTTTCGGTGGGTGAGCATTGCACCTTTCGACGCACCTGTAGTGCCACCTGTGTATTGCAGAAGCGCCAAGTCGTCCCAATTGGAATCGTGCTTGGGAGCGGAGCCGGATGAGCGGGCGACAATGTCCTTGTACTTGTGAACATTTCCCCCCACCTGCACGTCCACGTAAAGCGGTGGATCTTGGCGTTTGAGCTTGAGCTTGGCGAGCCACGAGATGGGAAAACTGAAGTAATCGGGTATGGATGCGACGATGAAATGCTCGGGGGCCAGATCCTTTTGGTGGGCTCGCAATGTCTGTTCCCAAACAAAGTCAGCAGTGATGGCCACATGGACATCGGCGTCGGCCCACTGATGTTTGACTTCCCGCAGGGTGTACAAGGGGTTGGTCATCACAACCACGGCCCCAATCGATAGCGCCGCATAAAACGAGATCAGGTTTTGCGGCATGTTCGGCAATTGGATAGCCACACGCATGCCAGGCTTGACACCCAAACCCGCTAGGGCGGCCGCCATCTTGTCGACCTCCGCACCCACCTCACGGAAGGTCATGCTGCACTTGATGAAGTGCAAGGCTTGGTTGTCCGGCCCCAATTTGCACGATTTTTCCAACATCTCGGGAAGAGTGATTTTCTCGTACTCCACCTCGCGGGGAGTGTCCTTGGGGTAGTGGTCAAACCAGGGCTTGTCTTGCATACGTAATTCTCCGGTGGCGCCAGCCTACGGCCAGCTTGGGGATTCTCGACCCCAGCATAACGAAGTTGCCGCCAGGAGGAAAATCAACTCGCGGACTGGGCAGCGGAACGGGGAATTGGGGTCCTCACCAACCTGTCATGACCATTGCTTGGCCGATATGGGCCAGAGACCCTACAATTTCAGCGATGCGCACCCTTGCCCTCGCCTACCCCGATGCCCTCGCCGGTACTTTCTACCGACGCCATCCTTGGGGGCAGGTGATTCCAGATGCTGGTGGCTTGGTGATTTACACCAATCACGTGAATGGGCTACTGGATGCAGACATGCCCTTGTTTCTGACCGACCGGCACCAGTTCTTCCTGGCCAAGCCCTCCCTGTTCCGCATGCCAGGACTCGGTTGGTTGATTCGCACCGTTGGAGCGATTCCCATCTACCGGCAAAAGGACAGGGTGGACATGTCCAAGAACACGGATTCCTTCCGTGAGATTCATCGGGTTCTTCGGGAGGGAGGCGCCATATCCCTGTACCCCGAAGGGGAGTCGCGGTTGGGCTTTCGAGTTCGGCCTTTCAAGACCGGAGCCGCGCGCATGGTCTTGGGTGCCCAGGATCCCAAAGGCGCGCCGATCCAATTCGTTCCCGTTTCGCTGCTATACGAGGAACAGGAGACATTTCTCAGCCGGGTTCACCTCTGGGTGGGCGAGTCGTTCGATCTGATGCCGTGGATGGACGAGTATGCGGCCGATGGCCGGGATATCGTTCGCAAGGTGACCGAGCAACTCCATGATCGCTTGGAGAACCTGAGCATTCCGGTCGATGGCCCCGATGAATTTCGGGTGCTTCTCAATGCGGATCGCATCTTGAGCGACAGTCCAGATGGAACCGCCCCCCGCGTGCGGAAACTAGCCCTGGCGTGGGAGGGCTTCGCAAGGAGGGACCAGGCCGCGGCCGACCGAATGAGCCAACGTTTGATCTCCCTGGGTGCCGCATTTGAGTCGTTGGGTTTGGAAGCAAGAGACCTGCAGGGCCCGACCTTGAACAGGACCTCGTCCCAACGTCTGACCGCAGCATTTTCGCTCCTGATGGTGGTCCTTTTGCTCCCCATTCTTGGCCCGCCAACCGCCTTGGCCCGCCTCATCGCTCGCATCGGACGCGACACACCCGACAAGCTTGTCACGGTCACTGTCATCGCCACATCGGTTCTGGTCCCCATTTGGGGAATCGTATTAGCTTACTTACTGACCCTTGTGGAATCCCCATTACCAGGCTTTTGGGGTACTCTACTGGGGTTGTGGGCCTTGACCTACTCCACTAGACGCCTGAGCTTGGCTTGGGAAAAGCCACGTCCTTTGAAGCGCGCCCTCACAGGTTTGGGCCTATTTGGTCGAAAGCAAGGCATGTGCGATCTTTGGAAGAGAAAACAAGAATTGCGCAATGAACTGCGTTCCCTCTTTCCCAGCTGCTAGCAGGCCGGCGTCCAAACCCTACCGAACTGGTGTTGCGCATTCCGCCCCGCCAGCAATTACCCCCTTCCAGAACCATGGAACTTACAACCAAACTCAGCTTGCTGGCCCTGGCTTTTCTGCCCTCTTGCTTTGCCCCAGCCATCGACGGAACAGCACGCTACACCCAACTTTCCCCAGACGGCAGCCTCGGCATATCAACCGCGGCCCTCGTCGGTTCCAACTCCCTGGGCGAACTCGGGTTGGATGATGAGGAAAGCATCCCCGGCGCCATGGTCGATTTCCAGTGGCTCGGCCCACACCTGTCGGTCAGCACCCAATCGGGCAGTTGGAGCGGCACGGGCGTGCTCTCCGCTCCATTCACCGACGGTACAAACACGATCCCCATCGGCGCCAACGTGGATTCTGAGCTCGACCTTGACATCCACAGCGCCATTGTCACTTGGGATTTCCTGCCCGGCGATGCCGAGCTTGGCCTGGGCTTTGGCGTAGACATGCTCGACATGCAAGGTAGTTTCCGTGACCAGGGCACCCTGCAAGTCATCAACTTTGACGAATCCTTGCCCCTCCCCATGCTAGCGGTTCGCGCCAATGTTCATGTGGGTTCCATCGAACTGGGTGGGCACATCGCCGGCTTCAGTATCGACTATGATGGCAATGAGGCCGAATTTATCGATATGGATGTGATGGGCCGCTACCACTTCATCGGTGGATCTACGCATGCCTCCGGCAGCATCATGCTCGGTTTCCGCAGCATCACTTTGGATGTGGACTATGAAGGTGACGGCAGCGAGAGGGTCGTAGCCGACCTGGATTTCACTGGCCCCTTCATCGGCGCGCAGCTCAGCTTCTAGGCAGAATCCCAAGGCGCTCACCGCCAAGGAGGAATCCGCCAAAGGACACGCCCAAAACCGAGGCGAGGCTCTATGATCCTCGTCCCGGTTTCTTGTTGGCTCAAACCCATTGGACCAGCACCCGGACCTGAAAGGTCGTTGATAAGCAGCGGCCTGCCATGGAGAAGAACTCGTTTTGAACGAACGCCAGGACTTAATCATTGTGGGTGGAGGCATTGTGGGCCTTGCCACCGCCTATCAATACCTACAGAAGTTCCCCGGGCGCAGCCTAACTCTGCTCGAGAAAGAAACCCGGGTAGCGGCCCATCAAACGGGTCACAATTCCGGCGTTCTGCACAGCGGCATTTACTACAAACCGAGGTCTCTCAAGGCTGAGAATTGCAAGCGGGGAAAGGCCCTCATGGAGGGCTTTTGTGCCGAGCATGACATTGCCTTCGAGCGTGTGGGCAAGGTCATAGTGGCCACCAAACCAGAGCAGGTGGCACTACTCGGTAACATCTACGAACGCGGCCAGACCAGCGGCGTGGAGTGCGAACAAATCGGTGTCGAGCGGCTGACGGAACTCGAACCTCACGCCCGTGGGTTGGCCGCCGTGCACGTACCAGGTGCGGGCATCGTGGACTACTCACAGGTTTGCGCGCAGCTTCAAGTGTGCATCGAGAAGGCGGGCGGCCAAGTCCTCACCGGTCAAGAAGTCACCAGCATCACACCCGGCCTGCAAGGAATCACGCTCCGTACCCAGACTGAAGCCCACGCCAGCAAGTTCGCCATCAACTGCACGGGCTTGCACAGCGACCGCACCTTGGAAATGGCTGGAGGCGAACGATCCGCTCGAATCGTGCCGTTCCGCGGTGAATACTACGAACTCAAGCCTGAAGCCCACCACCTTTGCCGGGGCCTGATCTATCCTGTTCCCGACCCCAAGTTTCCCTTCCTAGGCGTGCACTTCACGCGCATGATCGGAGGCGGCGTGGAGTGCGGTCCCAATGCTGTCTTGGCCCTCGCGCGTGAAGGCTACTCCTGGGGCGACATCAACGCACGGGATCTTTGGGACGCGCTTTCCTACGCCGGATTCTGGCGCATGGCTGGCCGTCATTGGCACACTGGCTTCAGCGAGGTCTGGCGTTCTATCTCCAAGAGGGCATTCGTCAAAGCACTCTCAAACCTGATCCCAGAGGTCCAGGCCGAGCACCTCACCGCTGCCCCCGCCGGCGTGCGCGCCCAAGCCCTGGGCCCCGACGGGGCCATGGTCGACGACTTTCTCATCGGCAAACAGGGCTCGCTCCTCAACGTGCTCAACGCCCCTTCTCCCGCCGCCACATCCGCCCTGTCCATCGGCGAGACAATCATCGACCGACTACCCTGATTGCGCTTCGCGCTCCCGGGCCATGAGGCGCATGAGCGGCCAGGCCACGAGGATGGCGACTAAGATGTAACCGACACCGAATGAAAACAGGGCTGTGGCGTGGCCCTGGTGATCGATCAGGTGACCCAGGACCGGTCCGAGGGCGACGAAACCCACGCGCACACCAAGGGATGAGATCGAGTTGGCGGTGGCCCGCATTTCGGCCGGGACGCGCACGTTGAGTTCGTCCTTGAGCACGACCTGCGTGAGACCACGGCCCACTTGAAAGGCGAGGCCCAAGGCGATCCCGGCGATCCACCAGCCAGGTCCTTGGCCAGCATTGAAAACCCAGCCCATGCCTGCATAGCCAAGCACGGGGAGAAAGGCGATGGTGCGATGGGTCCAAAGAACTCCCAGCACGCGTTCGATGCGGTGAGCAAACCGGCCCACCAGGGCCACGACCAGGTTGTAACCGGCCCAGAGATAGCCGAAGTAAATCAGGGGTACGCCGGAGGCTTCCCAGTAACCCTGGAACACCCAAACCGCAAATAGCGTGGCCAAACCATAGGCAATCAGATTCCAGAGTACCCCGCGCACGACGGGTGAAACGTGAAAGAGCTCGTGCACGATGCGGCCGAAGTTCTCCCGGTGCGAAGCGCGCCCCATGCGCTTGATATCCACGTCGATCAGGAAGAGGGCTGCAATGAATGGAATCCAACCCACAACAGCATTCCAAAAGGCCACGCTGTCCAGATTGCGGAGCACCAACCAGCCCCCCACCAGCGCAGCCATGGTCTCTCCAGTTTGCATCCAGAAGAGCCGCTGCCCAAGCCCCCGACGCCGATCATCATGTTCGCCCAAGGCCTCCGCGGAATCGTATTGCAAGGCCACATCCGTACCCGAATACAAACTCACGGCCAGGGCCGCGACTAACTCGAACGCGACGATGCCCCCGAAGCCGTGCACGAAAGGCAGCATGGAAAAGGAAACCCCGTGCAAGAATCCCGCCAATACCAAGGTGCGCTTGCGGCCCAGCAGGTCTGACACGTAACCCGTGGGTACTTCTAACAGAGCCACCGCCCCCGAAAATATCGCCTGAACGACAAACACGTCCCCATCCTTCAAACCCACCGATTTAAAAAAGGGCACGATCACCGGCATCAGGATGAGGAACATCCAAGTGAAAGCCATGCCACGGATCAGCACCAGATTCCGCCGGAGGCGGCGCTTGCAATTATCCTGATCGGGCTGGGACACGCGCGCAGGGTACACGGCGTCCACAGCCCTGCGTGGTCAATTTCTGGGCTTTCTAATCCGGCGCTTCCGGCTTGCCCTCCTCGGCAATTACGGATTCGCCAAGCTCGCGCAGGGTCACATTGCCCGCCACCTCCGCCCTTTCATCCTCAAACCGACGGCGGATGGAATCTGTAGCTTTGTCCGCCCCATCCACTGGAGCCCACTCCACCGGCCCAATCTTGCCATTGAGCGCGTCATACACATCCTGAATGCGAATGTTATCCAAAGCCCGGGCAGGCACCACGGCAGCATCATCGGCAAAGTCGTCCTCAGCATAAACGAGCAAATTCGCGCCCACCAAGCGGTCGAAAACGTCATTGAGGGTACGCTCGGGCACGGCCAAGGAATCGCTCATATGAAGAGGTCGAAGCGGCGGTCCACCGCGCAGGAATGCAGCGGCGATGCGAGCCATGGCGCGGACGGCCACCAGTTGCTTGAGCGGGTGATCAAACTCGCGCGCCCTGGCCAACTGCCGATAAGCGGGTTCGCTCTGGTGGGCGCAAGCCAACTCCGCGCCGACCAAAACCGTAACCCATGACAAGTACACCCAGATCAAGAACAGGGGTATGGCCGCGAGTCCGGAATAGAGCGCGTTGTACTTGGCCACGTTGACCTGAATGCCCACGTGTCCCATTTGAATCAGCCACCAGAGAGTTCCGCCGATCACTCCGCCGATAAGAGCCGATTTGAGTCGGACGCGCGTGTTTGGCATGAAGAGATAGACAAACGCAAAGCCCAGCCAAAGCGCCAGCATGGTTCCGAACCCGATCAACTGCTCCCACATGGGACCCAGTGACAGTTTCTCCAACCAGACGCTGAACTTATCGCTCTTCATGCTCGTGGCAAGGGCAGTAGCCGACACCAAGACCAGTGGAACGATCACCACCATCGAAAGGTAATCCGCAAACTTGCGCACCCAGCTCCGGGCTCGGCGCACTCCCCATATCAAATTGAGGGTCTGCTCGATGGTCCCAAGGAGTTTGATCACGGTGTAGATCAGAGCCAACAAACCCAGGGTCCCAAGGTTGCCCACGTTGGTGCCCTGAACGAATTCCAGAACCTGGTCGATGGCGACACGCACGTTGCCACCCTGTTCGGACACGACGTCCGTTCCAGCCGACCCGGGTGTGGATTCGAAGGCCTTCTCCAAGAATGGATCGATCACCTGAAAGCGCAAGCGCTCATAGGCGCCGAGTCCCTTGGCCACGGAAAAGGCGACCGCCAGGAGCGGCACCATGGAGAGCACCGTAATAAACGCCAGACCCGAGGCCCGGAACATGCAGTGGTTCAAATGGAAGCCGCGCACCGCCAGGTAAATGATGCGCGAAAGGCGGTAGGCCATGCGCCTGAAGGTGGGCAGCCCCCCGAGCTCCACAGACCACACATCCCGATTGAGAAAGTCCCAGGCGGGTTGGGCCCAACGGGGCCACCAGATCGGCCTTCCTGCCCTTTTTCGAAGTTTCCAGTCCATGCTTGCAAGGGAGTTTATCGGCTCTGGGAGCCCTATGCCTGATACCTTGATTTCAGGATATCCTGGGCCTCCCCCATCTTGACGTTGCATCCGATTCAGGGGAGCATGGAGGGAGTCGAAAACAGGAATTCTTATGCTACTTGCCTCACTCACCACCGCTTTCTTGCTGTCCGCGCCCCAGGTCCCCGTCCATGAGGGGCCCGATGCTCCCAAGCCCGAGGCCCAGCCCGCGTCCACGGACTGCTTTTCAGACTTCTGGAAACTGCAAACCAAACTGGTCGGTGGCGAATGGCACGCGGATGAACACTTCATCAAAAAGTCCTTCCAGCGCTTCATCAGCGGAACGGGAGGCGCCAGCCTGTATGTGGAAACCCGGGACAAGGAAAACCTGTTCCAACCGCTACCCGGGTTGAGCGTCATTTTCCCCGACCCCCAAACGGGCAAATTGAGAGGCATCGCCATTGCGGATCACGGAGCTTTCTCCGATTCCACATTCCACTGGAAGGGTGAACAGCTCATCCGCCAATACACCTACCACCTCTCCGATGGATTGATGCGAGATGGGAAGGTTCAGGAAAAGACAATGAACCTTGAAACCCACTGGTCCTTTGAAGGCAAGAGCGCCTACAAATGGGAGCTATTCCAGAAGACCCCGGAAGGCATGTCCACGCTTCTGGAAACATCATACGCCCATACGGAAACGCAAACCACTTTGCCCCCGACCAACGGGGATGAGATCAAACCGTCGGTACCTCTCACCTTCCTCGATCCCTTGCGCGGCACCCACAAGGCCGCCGACGTGTGGACCATGGAAGCCAAGTGGCAAGTCAAGGGGATGGGTCTTTGGATCCAGAAGACCATGCCCAACCCGAACTTTGGATGGAACAAAGCAGCGCTAAAAACGCTGAACGTCCGGGGCTTCTACTATTGGAACCCGATCGAAAAGACCGCCAAGTTCATTGGCTTCTCGAAGGAAGGCGCACTCGTCGAAGGTGTCACCAAGCTGAACAAGCGCCAGCAAATCGAGACCACCTACGAGGTGGGCCCGGCCCTGGCCAACAAGGCCATCAAAACCATCAATCCCAACCCCTTTGGCGAGCAGATTCAAGTCAATGAGGATGGCAGTCTGCAGGTGACCTGGGTCGCAATCGGCAAGGACGGCAAGCCCTCCATCACCGAAGCCACCGTGAAATAGGAAGATCCATGGCGAGGTGATCCGGAACCGGCTAACCTTGGCCTATGGAACAAATGTTAGAGGCCCTCTTGGGCGCAAAGTGGATCGAGTGGAAAATGCAATTGGCCGCCAGCCTGGGTGTGGATGACGCATCTGCGGGCTCGGTGCTCGGGGGCATTGCCCAGCAACTCATGGGTCGCTATTCCACTGGCGACCTCGACTTGCAGAACCTACAGCAGCCTTCCGCCGTTGCCGAACTGCTCACGCAATTGGACCTGGCATCCCTGGCCAGTCAAGTTGGAGTCGATACCGAAAGACTCATGGCGAGCCTGGCACAAATCGTTCCAGATCTTGTGACTTCGGCCGGCGCCATCCTGGGTGGCTCTGGACTCGGCGATGTGCTCGGCAACATGGGGCCCTCCTAGATCGAGACCATGCAAGACTTCGAGCGCCCTGCCACGTTCTACTTGGGTCGTCCCGTCAACCCTGAGGACGGTGCGATCCTGGACGAACCCCTGCTGTATGGGGCCAAGGACCTGTGCACGCATGCTCTGATCGTGGGCATGACGGGCAGTGGCAAGACCGGACTTGGTGTCGGCCTGCTTGAGGAGGCTGCCCTGGACGGCATCCCTTCCCTCGTGATCGATCCGAAGGGCGACATGTCCAACCTCATGTTGCAATTCCCAGACCTCACTCCGGAGCAATTCGAACCTTGGGTCGATCCGGGCGAAGCCGCTCGCAAGGGCCAGAGCGTGGAAGAGTTCGCCGCCAATACCGCAGAGATGTGGCGCGCGGGCCTGGAGAAGTGGGGACAGACCCCCGAACGGATACAGCGCCTTCGAGACAGTGCCGAATTCTCGGTTTACACACCCGGGCTGCGCAGCGGTCGGCCGTTGCGCGTACTGAAGTCCTTTGCAGCCCCCCCGGCCATGATGCGGGAGAACGCCGAAGCCATGGAGGATCGCGCGGAATCCAGCGTTACCGCTCTTTTGGCCCTGATTGGCGTGGATGCCGATCCCCTGCAAAGTCGCGAAGCTATCCTGCTATCGAACATCCTATTGAACGCATGGCGCGCGGGCGACGACCTGGACTTGGCGCGACTCATCACCCAGGTTCAAGACCCCCCCTTCGATCGCTTGGGAGTGCTGGAAGTGGAATCCTTCTTCTCCAAGAAGGAACGCTTCAAGCTGGCGATGACGCTCAACAACATGCTCGCATCCCCAGGTTTTGGAGCGTGGATGGAAGGCGACGCCATGGACGTGCAGAGCATGCTCTACACCAACGGTGGCAAGCCGAAAGTGACCGTGTTGTCCCTGGCCCACCTGTCGGATGCGGAGCGCATGTTCTTCGTCTCGATCCTATTGGGCGAGGTCGTCGCATGGATGCGCACCCAACCGGGTACCAGCAGCTTGCGAGCCTTGCTCTACATGGACGAAATATTCGGATTCTTCCCCCCCACGGCCCAACCCCCGTCCAAGAAACCCATGATGACACTGCTCAAGCAAGCGCGCGCGTTCGGCTTGGGCTGTGTGCTCTCCACCCAGAACCCGGTGGACTTGGACTACAAGGGCCTGTCGAACTGTGGTTCCTGGTTCCTGGGTCGCTTGCAAACAGAGCGAGACAAGGCTCGGGTTCTGGATGGGTTGGAAGGCGCCATGACCGAAGGCGGCAAGGCCCCCTCGCGGTCGGAGATGGATGCGCTGCTGTCGGGGTTGGGCAAGCGTGTGTTCCTGCTAAACAATGTTCATGATGACGGGCCGGTGACGTTTCACACGCGCTGGGTCATGTCCTACCTGCGGGGCCCCATGACTCGCCTGGAGCTTCAGGAGCTCTGCGGACAGGACGAAGCCAATCCGATCGAGGAGGTTCTAGACCCCCCCACCAAGCCATCCGAGGAATCCACACCGGAAGCCATTCCCAAAGTGGCAGAGCCCCCCCAGCCCTCCATACCCACCGATGCCCGCCCCCGGGTGGCTGATGGCGTGGAGCAGTGCTTCCTTCCAAGTTCAGACCCGGCAACCCTATTCGCCCCCACGCTTCTGGCGCGGGTCGATTTGCACTATGTCAGTGCGCGCGCCGACGTGGACCTCTGGAAGAATGCGCAACTGCAGGTGGATCTTCCAGCCAACAACATCCGGTTGGAGCTGGATGGATTTAGGACGCACATCGATAGCGATGGGATCGAAACCGAAACGTCATGCGGGCCCAATGCGACCTTTGCGCCGCTCACGTCCGAGGCTTCGAAGAAGACGACCTGGCGCTCTTGGAAGGCCAGCATCAAGAACCATCTCTACCAGAATCAGGTGTTGACCCTTTGGAGGTCCCCGGAGTTCAAACTCGTATCGGAGCCGGGTGAGACCCGGGAAGCCTTCCTAATGCGAGTGAAAGAGGCCGCCCAGGAGGAGTGTGATCGACAGCTCGAAAAACTGACGGATCGCTACGATTCCAAACTGGATCGTGTCCGCGAGAAGGTGCGCAAGGCTGAACAGAAGGTCGCGGTTCAAGAGGATCAATATGACTCGGTTCGCACCAGCATGTGGTCCCGCGTGGGCGGCATTTTGGTAAGCTTGCTCGGCCGCAAACGAACACGCCGGCAGGTGGCGTCGGCGGCCCGCAATGTTTCCCGAGCCCGCAAGGAAAAGTCAGACATCCATCGCGCGGAAGCCGACCTGGACCAGTCCATGGCGGAACTTGCCGATTTGGAGCGCGAGTTCAAGGACGGTCTCGAAGCCATCCGCGACGGGTTTGCCGGCCACAACGAAGAGTTGGATGACATCAACATCTCCCCCCGCAAATCCGACATCCACTTCGAAGTGTTTTCACTCGTGTGGGTCCCGGGTGCTGGAGTGTAGGCAAAAATCCCCCCCTGGGAGGAAGGAGAGTGCGCAGACTGTCCTTCCTCCGCAGTCCGCTTGCGGTCCGAACTGTGATGTGGCGGGAGGGTGAGCACCCCGCGGCCTGGGTTGCTAGATGGGGCGTCCTTGGCTATCGCTCCCCATGCGAATCACCTGGCGACTCAAGCGTCGAACCCGGGTCTGCCGGCGCATCGGCAGGCTCCTTGGTCACCAATCCCTTGTAATTCAGTTCGTAATAGGAAACGCGGTCCTTGGTCTTCACCCTGAGCACACCATGCACAGCAATCTCCTTGGGTGCCTTGCTAGCCGCCGGCTCCAGACGAAAGTCACGCGCACTGCGCACGGGGCTCTTGGTCTCCGAATCGCGTTCCACCACGACCATCGAACTATCGGGGTAGGCAAAGAATTCGAACTCTCGTGCATCCAGTGAGTGGAAGGTCAAAGTCCCCTGCTTTTCATTGCCGCTCAGACTCACCCCCACGCCCACCATCCCCGCTCCCCGACGGGGAAGGAAACTGCGCATGGCCGCGATCACACGGGCAGAATTGCGCGCCGGCAAACCACTCGCGACCTTGGCTTTCACCTTCTGCTGAGTGCTTCCCGGGTAGCAACTTTCCTTGCACATCAACCAACTCACCTTCAGGTCAAACTCAACCTCCTGGCCAATCTTCGCATCGTCGGGAGGCAAGATAGGAACGAAGCAAGCGACCTTTCCCTTGAGAACATAGGTGCTGTCCCCACCAGCATCCTTGTGCAACACCGGACCAGGAAAGCGCGAGGACTGGATTTTCCATCCCTTCGGGCCGGTCACTGCGATCTTGGTGGGCAAACCGCCACCGCCCGGATTGGACCAATAAATGTGCCAATCCTTGGGCACATCGAGCACCACAACCATGTGCGCAACTTGCCCTGGTACAAGGGCCTTCACGTCGAAGAGGGTGGTGACCTCAACCTGGGGCTTCTCGGCCTCCTGGATGGCGGGAGCCTCCGCCGGGGTCTGCCCAGCCCGTGCCGAAACGGCCAGGGCTGCGAAAACGCCCAAGAGCAACGCGGAGGCAAAATAGGGTCGAATCGCCATGGAATACGTGGTGTCTGGAGGGGATGCTGTGCGGACTACTGAAGACTACCCCAATCGGGGGTCGTTCATCGGGATTCGAGCAGCCCCTCCCCAAAAGGTCATGGCCCCCCAATTCGACGCAATCCAAGACCTGACGCTAATCCGCGCCAGCCTCATTAAGTATCGGCAACTGTTTGAGGATCTGGGCGCCAACCTGCACAAGACCGCACCCGACGTCTCTGGATGGTGCATTGCGCAGCACATGTACCACGTGGTTTTGGCCACGGACCTGGGCCTGGCCAATGTGCTCGCCCTGGTGCGCGAAAAGGGCATGCTCATCAAACCCGAGGGCAGGCTCACCGAATACGCCGAAGGCGTGCTCACGGCTCCCCAAAGCCCAAGGGGCGAGGTCCAGGCGCCGCGCATGGTTCAACCTGGAAATTCCGTCGACGGGGACCAGATCAAAACGGAATTCGACAACCTAGAGCGGAGCTTGACGGTCCTGGAGAACCCTCCTCGACCCCTCGAGGGCTGCCCCGGATGGATCAAGCACCAGATCCTGGACACACTAAACGCCAGCCACTGGATGCGATTCTGCCGGCTCCACGCAAACCACCATCTTGCGATCATGGAGGATGTCGCAAAAGCCCTCTGATCGGCCCCAGGGTACCCCCAGAGTAAAAAAATAGGGGCGGTCACTGGTGGTGACCGCCCCTCGGAACCGCCTCTAGCATATGGCCAGTTCCAAGCGTCCGGGTGCAATGGACACTTCTGCGCCTTCCTCCTAAACGTCGCTGTCGCTCGGGAAGAAGAACATCCCCAAGGGTGGGGGTGGGGATGCAGGAAGCGCAAGCTCCCTCAGACCCGACTTCGGCCCTACCCCCGGTATTCCTAAAGTCCCGGTTCCGGTCATTTCTCACCTGCGGGCAAGAATGGGAAGCCCCAAATGCGACCTCGTACAATGGGGCGTAATAGGCCACCTCCCCCATCCGCAAGCACACAGGAAAAGAACGCCGGGAGCAGCTTGGGGGTGTCCCAACCGCGCCCGGCGTTCTCTCTCACTCTCGTCTGCTGAACCACTCCTGGCCCATTTCGCTCGGTTCTCCTTTCCGAACGGGGACATAGACGCGGACCCCCGCCACTCCTTCCCCTGCCCAGGCTTTCTGCTGAGGATGTCCCATTTTGAGCCCAAACCACCCGCGAAACAGACTTAAACAGTCCAGGGGCCCGATGGGCGAACCCACCGACCCCCTGAACATCTCTCCCCACGGTCCGCGAAGACCGCAAGTCCCTGAGCACACCCATGCGGGGTGCAGGCGGGGCCTCCAATTGTGGAAGGCATGGTTCCCGCACGGCTCACTGATCTCGGTTGGGGCTAAGGTCACCCCAAGGGAGCGGGGTGACCTGAACTTCCGCATCTCTGTACTCCGAGGCCAATTGTTCGGAAACGATTTGGCCAAGACCTCTTCCAGGAAATCATTGGAGTTTGACTTGGATAGCCCCTGTTTCGATTTTGGTTTCAGGAGCTTTCCAACAAAGCCACTTTGCTTTGTAGGGCTTCGGAAAGCGAAGAGTAAGCCCAAGGCAATACCGCCGATCAGATCCCGATCGACCAGAACCGGATAGGCTCAACCTCGACGTTGCGAGCTACGGGGCCGCAACTGCCGAATTCAGGGCCGTAGACCCGGTTCTCAGCGGTCATGGATGGTTCGCGCTGGTGAGCTTAAGCGAACACTTCCCAGAGGATCCGTTGCGCGACCTTTGGCAATCCCCGCAGCCATTCGGCATGTAAAATCTGTTGCGAGTAGCGGCCCCCGTGAACAATTCGAAAACGTTCGACGACGGCAGTATTGGCACGGCAAACCTCCGCCAACCCATCGCCGGCGATCTGCAGATCTCGAACAGACCCCGTAAGAGCCGCCGTCAACAGCCAAGCACACCAGGCCAGGGGGGAATCGTTGTCACAGCAGAGCGCGGCCCGACCAGCCACATGGGCCTCCCGATAAGAACCCCGATCGCAACACAGCGAACTCTGCAATATCCAGGTTTGCATGCGATCCTTGGGTGCAATCGGATTGGACAGAATCGATGCCATTGCGGCGTTCGCCTCCGCGAGACGACCCCGACCATGGAGCGCTCTCACCAAAGCGGTACGCCGCTGGAAGCTCGGGCTCAACCGCAGCGCCATACCCGCCAATTCCACGGCTAGGGCCCTTCCACGAACCTGCTGGAACTGGCAATCCCTTAGCAGCGTCTGGACCTCCTTTCCAACCGGCCAAGCACGTTGCATTTGGAAAGCACGCCTGCATGATTTCGCATACAGCAGTTTCGCTTGATGGTTGTCGCGCGCTTGCAGCCAGCTTCCGTCCACCAACGAATTGGGGAGTGAAGACTCAACCAATTCCTCAAGGCAGCGCGCCAACCCGTTCCCACATGCGCGGGACAGATGGTGTTCGAGCCGCCCATGGAAGAGGGCTTCCACATCAACATCGACCTGCTGGCCATTCTTCAGGGGCCCTTTCAGACCCGGGTCTACCAACCCCCGCCTGGCCTTTCTTTCGTAGGAATCATTGAACTCAACCACGACCCACCTCCGTCTGTGTATCGGTCATGGGATTTCCCTCGATGGACCAAAGGTCCTCCAAAGAAAGGAGAGCCTTGAGTGCACTTCGCACATGCGCCTTCAATCTGAAATGGGGCCCAAATCCATCGGCGATGCAACGCTCCACCGATCGTTTCTCAACGACGAGGGCAAAGAAGCAGCAGCGGGCCTCCTCGCAAAGACGATGGAACCGCACGGAAGCGTCCAGCGCGCGCGCCGGGTCGATTCCGTAGAAGTACACCAAGCAGAAGTGATGAAACTCCGGGCTCTCGAAAATGGGGAGACCATCCCGATAGTTTTCTTCATCCTCGAGCAAGATATCCTCCAGGGCTTCGGCAACGCGATCCACGACCCAATCCCGATCGATTGGAAAGTCCGCTTGCCAAGGCAGTTCGGGGGCCAACACCGATTCCCGCGCAAGCACCTCGGTACTTCTCTCACACAGGTAGTCCACATCCATAAGAACCGCTTTCTCGCGCAGCACGCCCTGGCAAATCCCGGCTAGTAACCTTGAGGGTTCGGCGCGCTCGAGACGGGAGATGCACTCGCGCATGCGCTCTACAGATGCGACCTGCTGCCTCTCCAGTTCATGAAAACGCTCGGTTTCGGATGCGGCCAGCATTTCCAACTCCGCGACCAAGTCCAGCTCTACCCTAGACGAAATCGATTCTTTCGCCCCGATGACTGGGCTGCAGTCCGCCCTATTGTTGTTCTTGTCGTTCAATCCAGTTCCTCCTGTGATGTCTCCAAAATGGAGGCGAGCTGCGATTCCGTCAAGGGGCCTTCTTGGGGCCCATTTGTCTCATTTTGATAAGGCGCTCCCTGCGAACATGGCAGCTCTACGCCCCATTCAGCCGAATTGAGGGCCATGCCCAAGGCAATTGGGTACAAAAGAATACGAATAGTTTCGAAACTCCATTCCTCACCTTCGAAGTCGCAAAAAAAACAATACGCTTTTTCCATTCCCCGCACGGAACAACACCCAACCGCTGCACTTCACAAACCCCTCAAGCCGCCTTTTCGGCACCTGCCATGACCGACCCTGTCAACCGCTCTGCCGCCATTCTGGAGTCTTCCCGCCGCATCTTCAGAGAACATGGGGCGCTGGGCTTGCGTATCAGCGAAATAGCTAAGGATGTTGGAATTTCCGTTGGCACTTTTTATTCCAACTTCAGAAGCAAAGAAGACCTCTTGATGGCCATGGGTCATGAATGCCTCGATGAACGCCTCAAGGGCTTTGAGGGCGTACTTCAAACTCCGGGCCTCAATGCCCTGGAAAAGGTCGTGCTGTCTATCCTGCGCAACTTCATCTTCACTTTCGATCATCCCGAACTGTATGCCATCGAACGAATTGCCAGGTCCCCTTCCGTATGGGAAGAGTCCTCTGAGGAAGCCAGGATTGCCACCAACGACAAGTATCGCATGATCACGGCAATCGTTCGTGCACAGTTTATGTCCGCAATCAAGGGCGGCTACATCCGGGCGGATGGGGAGTTATCCCAGCAGTCGACAAACATACAGATTGGCATGTGGACCATCTCATCCGGCAGCAGCCAGGTGGCGCAAATCCGTAACACAATGGGCGAGGAAGCCTCACTCGTCCGGCGCCTGCCGGATGGCTTCCTGGCCACGGTCAAGGCCTTCTTGCTCGGCTCGGGTTGGACCTCCCAGGACCCCGACAGTGACATCCAGCGGCTTGCTGATATGGCCTTGGACTTGGACTTGGAAATCCCAGTCCACTGATCCTCCGCGCAGTACCTGCGCTGGAGGAAGGAACGTGCCGACAGATTGTTCCGCCACACGACGCAAGAAGGAAGCTGCCGCTACTCTCCATCCTCGGGCCCGGATGGGATTTGCACGGGTACCGGATCCAAGCGTAGAGTTCACACGTGCCCCTATCCCCGATTCACTTTTACGCACAACCTTGGTCACCTGGGGGGCGCGACCGGGTAGACACTGCATTCGGGCCCGGGGATTGCTTCTCCCGGCCGAACTCTTTTCAAACTGGAGGTCTTCTTGAATCCTATCGATTCCCTGCGCGATGAGCGCGCTGAGCTTGACATGACGCCTATGATTGACGTCACGTTTTTGCTTCTGATTTTCTTCATGTGCACGTTGAAGTTCAGAGTACTGGAAGGGCAACTGAGCGCCTTCCTACCCAAAGATGCGGGTACCAACGAAACACCGATCGTTCCGGTGGAGAAAGTTCACGTGCAGGTTCGCCTCGTGGACCCGGGACAAAAGATGAACGCTGCGGGGACGGCACCCTATTCCGACGAAACCGGCCAGGCCCGGCACACGTTCCATGGTAGACAGCTGAGCTACGGCCTTGGAACTCAACGCTTTGATAGCCTCGAAGACCTGGACGCCTCCCTCGCACATTTCGCCAACGCGGAGGGCCAGCCGTGTGTCTTACAACCCTACGCGGGTGTGATCCTGGGAGATGTGGTACCCGTGCTCGATCACCTTACCGTGGCTGGTTTCGTCGAAATTGCCTTCGGCGGCGAATTCGACGAACGCTGAAATTCACTCCGGCGAGCGGGCTTCCTCTACCCCATCCAACACAACCCACCCACGGCTCTCTAGTTTCTGTGCTAGAGCGTCGCGGGATGTTCTTGTGGGGTCGACCTGAGCGGTCACCACGCCCCTATCCACGTCCACAAACAGGTCGAAAACGCCGGGCACCTTGGCCAGGGCGTCATCGATTTGAATCGGGCACCACACGTGGCATTCCATATCCGCTACGCGGATTGCAATCGGCTCGACAACTTCCGGTTTGACCGGAGTGCGACCCGCGGACCAGGTGGCCAACGCCAAGCCAACCACCAGCAGCAGTGCACCGCCGCGAATGATCAGGGCTTCCCGACCGATGCGGGGCTTGCGTTTGCGAGGGGTCGCTTCCATGACAGCCCTTACGATACCGGAGAGCGGGTGTGACCGGCGCACCTATTAACGGGACGCGGCGCGCCAGAGGACCCTTGAAAGAGTCCCGGCGTGCCGCGTCCCGTATTGCCGGGGTCCGACTACTCCAGAATCGGATTTGCGCTGCCCACGGCCTTGGTGCCGTCAGGCTTCTCAATTTCGATCCACCACTGAACACCCTCGGGGAGGGGGTCGGGTGCGTCTGCGTGCACGTCGTAGTCGTCGTGAATGGCCGCATAGGTGCCCTTGGCCACGAGGGACTTGGTGCGGTCCGAAGTACCGACCCAAGCGCGCACGATCGTGGCTCCGCCGTCGTTGGTGGGCAACTTGACGACCAGATGCGACTCATCGCCGGCTTTCATTTTGCCGTGGCCTTGGGCTAGCTCCACAACGGCTCCGCCGATCTCAACAGTCCCAATGGAGACCTCGTTATCGTGGTCATCCTCAGCGGGAGCCGCATCTGCGGCCTTCGCAGGATTGTCCACAGCAGGCACCTCTTTCGGCTTGTCACCGCAAGCGGTCAAACCGAGGATCAAAGCGGGCAACAACAGTAAGTTTTTGGATAGCAGCATGGTTTCAGATAGGGGTAGAAGTGGATTCGGATTCCATTGGTTCCGCAGGGCACTCTTTGAATAGAAGAGCATAACCGGCGGGAACGATCAGTAGATTCAAGAAAGTGGAGGTTAAAAGGCCGCCAAGAATGACAACCGACAAGGGGGCGAGGATCTCGTTGCCCGGCTGATCCCCCTCGAGAACGATGGGAACCAGGGCCAAGGCCGCGGTCAACGCCGTCATCAGGATCGGCACAAGGCGCTCCTGGGAGCCGCGCACGATCGCGTCGCGCAAGCCATAACCCTCGTGCTCCTGCAGATAACTGTAGTGGTTGACGAGCAGGATGCCGTTGCGCACGGCGATGCCAAAGAGCGTGATGAAACCAACAAGGCTGGCGATCGACAGCACCGGCGCGCTGTACACGCCGTGGCCAAACAAACCGCGCAGGTTGCCGAACATGTCCGCCGAGTCCGCGGCGAAGATCGCGATCACGCCGCCGATCAAAGCCAGGGGCAGGTTCACCAAAACCAAGGCCGAGATGCGGAAGGAACCGATTGCAATATGCAAGAGCATGAACATGGCGATCAAGACCACGCCCCCCATGAGCAGCATGCGCCTAGTCGCTGATTGCTGGGCTTCGAACTGGCCGCCGTAGTGCACTTGATAGCCGTAACCTTGAACGATGGGATCCACGCGCTCTTGCACCTGGGCCACCAAGTGCCCAAGGTTCGCGCCTTCCGCCACGTTCAGGGAAACCACGGCCTTGCGCTGTGAGTTCTCTCTAGAGATCGAGTACGAGGCCAACTCGGGCCCCAGGTCGGCGACCTCATCGAGACGCACGTGGGTTCCATTTTCGCCGTGCAGGATCAGCTTGCGCAGGTCAGCCACGCTATCGCGGTCTTCCTCGCGCAAGCGCACGGCCAGACCATAACGTCGACTGCCATCGCCGACCATGGCAACCGTCTCACCGAACATGGCCGCCCGCACCTGGCTCGCCGCCGCCAAGGGCGTCAAACCGTAAGCCGCCAACGAACGCGCGCGATACTCGATCGGCAGAGTTTGCACCATGACCTCGCGGTTGGCTTTCACGTCGCGAGTGCCCGGAAGCGCTTCCAGCTCGACCTGGATCTCCTGGGCGATCAACCGCAGCACATTCAAGTCCTCGCCAAACACGTTGATCGCAATGGCAGCCGGCGTGCCCGAAAGAATGTGACTCAAACGGTGCTCGATCGGTTGACCGATGTTACTGGTGACCCCGGGAACCTGCCCCAGGATCTGGCTGATCTTCTTGCGAATGTCGGCCTTGTGATAGCCGGGCTTCAAAGTCACATCGATCTCGGAAGTACTGACCGGTTCAGCGTGTTCATCACGCTCCGCGCGACCCGTTCGACGGGCCACACTGTTCACGCCTTCGATCTGCATGAGCTGCTTCTCGATGGCAGCGGCCATGCGGTCGCTGGCTTCCAGAGAGGTGCCCGGGGGCGCGAAGAGGCCGATGGAGAAGGTGCCTTCGCTGAACTCGGGCAGGAACGCTGTACCGAAGGTCGAACCCAACCATAGGGTCAATGCCGTGGCCACTCCGGCTAGGGCGATGATCGAGAAACGGAAGCGCAGGGCCAGCTTCAAGACCGGCTCATAGCAGCTCTTGAGCACGCGCACAAGCCAACCATCCTTCTCGGCGCCTTCACCAGGTTTGACATGCAGCAGCAACTTGCAAAGCGCCGGAGTCACCGTCAAAGCGACCAACAAGGACGCCAGCAAGGACATGACAAACGCGATGCCGAGGGGTCGGAAGAAGCGTCCTTCGATACCATCCAGAAACATCAACGGCATGAAAACGAGCACGATGATAGCCGTGGCAAAAACCATGGCGGGCCGGATTTCGTTGGAGGCGTCGAAGATCACTTCCAAACGCCCGCGTTGCTCACCAGCAGGCATTCCCGCGTTCTGTTTCAAGCGCCGGAACACGTTCTCCACGTCAATGATCGCGTCGTCCACCAAACTGCCCACGGCGATCGCCAAGCCGCCCAGGGTCATCACGTTGATCGACTCCCCCATCCAATCCAAAGCCAACAGACCGGCGGCCAGGGAAAGCGGAAGCGCCGTCAGGGTAACCAGGGTCGTGCGCGCGTTGAGCAGAAACAGGGCCAAGATGATCGTCACGATCAAGGCCGCGTCGCGCAGGGCTTTGACCACGTTGTCCACCGAACGCTCGATGAAGTCCGATTGGCGGAAGACCGCCCGATTGATCTGACAGCCCTCGGGCAGGGTCGGATCGACCCCATCGAGCAGCTCGTCCACCTGACGCGTGATCGCCAGGGTGTTCGTTCCCGGAGCCTTCTGCACCGTGATGATCACCGCGGGGTTGCCGCCATCGGACCCGGATCCGCGCTGGGGTGTGGATCCCATTTTCACATCAGCCACCTGGCCGATGGTCACCGGCGCGCCATCCTTGTACTTGACCAAGGTGCCTTCAATGTCGGCAATGGAACGCACCCGACCGCTTTGACGGATCGGGATCTCCATGTTGTCCACGTTGGCCAGGTAACCCGCGCTCAGGGTGCTGTGGGACGCACGCGCGGCTTCCTCCACATCCTGGAAGGTCAGGCCGAAGGCGCGCAGCTGCTCCTGGTTGACCAGCACCTGATACTCGGGCAGGTCACCGCCGATCACCGAAGCTTGGGCCACTCCGGGAATCGCCACCAGCTTCTTGCGCAGGTCAAACTCCGCGTAGGCGCGCAGCTCCATTTCGTTGCGCGTTCCACCCGGTGAAGAAAGCGTCAGCAGCATGATCTCGCCGGTGATCGAAGTGATCGGCGTCATCTCCGCGTGGGTACCCTCCGGCAACTCCTCGCGTACACTGTCAAGGCGCTCGGACACGAGCTGGCGGGCACGATAAATATCCATGCCCCACTCGAACTCCACGTAGGTGATCGCGAGTCCCATGGAACTCGTACTGCGCACGCGTCGCACCCCAGGAATGCCGTTGACGGCCGATTCCATCGGATAGGTCACGTATTGTTCCACCTCGTCGGTGGCCAATCCCGGGGCTTCGCCCATGACCACCACGGTCGGGGCGTTGAGCTCGGGGAAGACGTCCACGGGGGCGTCGGGCAAACGGTACAGGGCGAAGGCCAGCATGATGCTGGCCATCACAAGCACCAACCCGGCGTTGTGGATCGAGAATCGAATCAGATTTTTGAGCACGGCAGGTTCCTCTTAATGCTCTTTTTCGTGGAAGGTGCCGTCGCCGTGGAAGTGACCGCCCTGGGGCGTTCCCCCACTGCGTTCCGTGGCCAACTTGATCTCGAACACGCCCTGCATGACGACTTCGTCGCCTTGCATCAAGCCACTCTTGATCTCGACCCAACGTCCATCGTCCGCGCCCATGTCGGCTTCCACGCGGATGGCCTGGGCGGGGTTCTTGGGGTTGCGGCGGAAGAACACGTGGGTCAAACCATCCTGCAAAACCGCGGATCGGGGAATCGACAAGACCTGGTCCGCAGATGCGTCCAATTCAATCTCAAGGAAGGCTGAAACGCCGGGTCGAATCCAATCCCGCCCCTCGCTGGGCGTGGCAAAGACGGTCATGAAACGCTCGCGCGGCATGCCCTCCAAACCCAATCCCAGGTCCGATACCACGCCGTTTCCAATCGGCATGCTGGAGCTCTGGGGGGGCACGATACGAGCCACCTGAATGCCCGTCAACTTGGGCAAATCAGCCTGTAGGGCCAGAGCTCGAAAACGCACGCGGCTCGGATCCACCGTGGATAGCACGGCGCCGGGGGCTTCCACGTAAGCACCGTTGGTGACAAACAGCTTCTCCACCACACCATCAGCGTCGGCACGCACTTCGATCCATTCGATCGTTTCGTAGTGACGCTGCAGCTTGCCCTCGAACTCAACCATCGAAGAGAGGGTGCCTTCGGGCAAGCGTGCCGCTGCGGAAGCCCGATGCAAGGCGTGCTCGTGGGAACGATCGGCGTTGGAAATCGCGGACAAGGCTTGGGTGCGCTCCGCTTCTAGGCGCGGGAAGCTGGCGCGCAATTCCGATGCGGCCAGCTCCAAGTCCGCGCGCTTGAATTCAGCTTTGGCCAAATTGGTGATGCGCTGCTCAAGCACCTCAAGCTTGAGTCGCGCTTCCTCAATGCGGGCGTCCACCACGATCAACCCGGCCGCCGTGCTTTCCATGGCTTGCTCGGCTTCGATGATCTCATGCATCAGCACCGGCCATTGGGGTGACTGGAAGCGATATAGCACCTGCCCGACCTCGACCATTTGGTATTCGTCCACCTTGATATCAACGCGCCCGGCCAAGGACATGCGATATTCCTGGCGGGCCAAGGGTTGAAGCTCAAACGCGCCTGGGATGCGCAGGGTTTCGGAGATACGGCGCATTTGAACGGGGGCGAAAGTGATGCCCAGGTTGCGCTGCACCGACATGGGGATCTCAACGATGTTCGTGGGAACCGGGTTCTCCTTGCGTCCGGTGTCGGCTGCCGCGCTATCCACGGGATCGGCCGCAGGCGCACAAGAGAACAGACTGACCAAGGCGACTAGCGTGATGTTGTGACGGGTGAGTTTCATTGGAAGGTCTCCTTGGAATGAACTGCGGCCCCGTGGGTGGCAGAGCGGGTTGCGGCAGCATTGTCGGGGGCTGCGGGAGCGACGGGGCCGATCAGATTCAAGACCACGGCCCCCGCCCGGGCCTCCTGGTGACGGGCTTCGATCAAGGTCAGTTTCGTATCATAAGCACTGCGCAAACTTTCCAGGAGAACGAGGCTTTCGCCCTCGCCCAATTCCATCAGCTGCAGGGCTTGAGCCAATTGACGATCCACAAGGGGCACCATTTCGGTCTGCAAAAGTTCGCGCTGGGCAGCAAATGCCGCCCGCCGGAGCTCTGCGGAGCGCAACCGTCCCGCGAGCAGCTCCCAGTTTGTTTCGTAGGCCACGCGAGCGCGTTCGCGCAAAACCCGGGCCTCTTCGATGGCCTTGCGGTTGCGGTTCCAGATGCTCAAGGGCACGGAGAGCGAAACGCCAAAGCGACCTTGGCCCGCGTCTTCCTCCAATTGGGGGCCGATCCCCAAGTCCGGATACTGGCACCGGATCTCCAACTGCACCTGCAACTCCGCCAGGTCATAGGCTTCGCGCAGCAAGGCCAAACCCACGTTGCGCGCGGTGGCCTCTTCCATGCCCACTTCTAAGGCCGACGAGTTGGCCGGCAACTCGGGCAGGAATTCAAGGGGCGCATCGGGGGCCACACCCAACAGCATGCGCAGGTCCTGTTCCGCGAAGCTCGCTTCCCCCTGGGCGCGAATGATCTCGGCTTGGCGAGCGGCGAATTCCATCACAAAGAGGTTGGCTTCCGTGGAGGGCATTTCTCCAGCCCCACTGAGCGTGGTGGCTTGCTCTGAAAAGCGCTTCAAAAGCCCCACGTAACCGCCCAAGGCCTCAGCCTTCAACGATGCAGCGGACCAATTCCACCAGGCCTCTTGAATGCGCAACTGCAAATCCCACTCGGCCGCGTGCACAGTTTCCTGCACCCTTTCGCGCTGGGCGTCGCTGAGCCTGCGCTCCACCGCTAGGGCTCCCGAAGTGGGCAGGGTGAAGCTCAACGCCTTGCCGACCACCCAACGATCGGGCACGTGCTCGTCGATGCGCAGCAGGTCGAAGGAGAACTCCGGATCCTGCCA
>JAAETM010000196.1 GCA_024228395.1 bacterium
CGCATGTCCCCTCCTCAGAGTTGCTTGGCGTAAGTACCACCAGCTTCGAGATGGGGGCGTGCGACTAACAGAGCGCAGGCCACGAAAGTTGATTAGTGAGGGCCCAGACCCAGCCCTGAGAAGTGCGAAACCCTAGTCTAGGCCTCATGGGCTCCGGTAAAACCACCAATCATTGAACAGGTTGTGATGGTTTGAGATGCCTGGCTCACAGCCGTCACCAAGAAGCTCTGCGTTATCTTTCCGCAGGACGAAGCCAACATTTGAAGTGGTAGAAGAGTCGGTCAGGATGAAACACACATGGCTGTTTGCGTCTGTCGTAACCCCGAGAATTCGGTGACCGATAGCGGTTGGCTTGATTGCGGTGTGGGCGTGCAAGACTGAACCTGGGATGATTGGAACAGCGCCGTTGATCACCTTGGCTGCGTATTCGTGCAACTCGTTTTCGTCTTCACGCACATTCTCCGTGAGCTCTCGCATGAAGGTGGCATTGTGTTCTTCATCGCTCTTTGGCTGATCGAATTGCCAGGACTCTCCAATCAGGGCTAGTAGGCCCGGGAGTAGGGCGCAAGCGGTAGTTTTTAGCATGGGCAGTTGAAGTTTGCCTGATTGTTCACAGCGGGGCCTTGGGAGGTGGCATGACTTCACTCTGAGGCCTGGGCCCGAAACAGTCAACTGAACTCCCCCTCACGGCTCCTAACGCGAGTAACGACCTCCACTTTGGTTGTGCACTTTGGGTGGGGACGAGGAGCGACTCCGTTGTGCACCCCAGAAAAAGGGAAGAGGTCCTGCACGCTGCAATAAAATGCGCACAGGACCCCAGCCCACCTAGACCTGGTTCGAAGTCAGACGCTCCGGCCGAAAACTACCCACTGACTCCTCTGAGGAGCCCATTTTTGAGACAACTGAATAAATAGGGTTGACACTCGCCGTTTCTTAGTTTCACTGGGGACAGATGAACGACATCACCACACAAACGCTGCCCATTCCGGTGACAGCAACGCAAAACGGAGCCCCCTTGTGCGCCTCCGTAACCCTTTGGTGGTGGTTCTCTCGGCCTCTCTTTGATCGAGCCAGTCGGACCGCATCCAACTGACTCCACCACCTACCAAAGAACAAAGGGCCCTCGAAGATTTCTTCGAGGGCCCTTCTTTTTTGTCCAACCCACCACGCAACCAATCTAAATCAGTGAATCACCCCCTCGAACAATCCTCCCCAGCGGACGCGGCCAACCATCTCTTGGCCTGGGCCCGCTATCCAGCAGATTTGTGCACCCCTGTGATGGCCCTCTTGGCGCTGCGCGAGGCCGGGCGCCAAGTTTGCCTACTCGAATCCGTGGAGACCGGAGCCCGGCTGACCCGCTTTTCCTTCCTGGGAGTGGACCCTGTAGCCCACTTCAGGGGGGGGAAGGACTCCAGTGAATTGCGCACGCCGGGGGGTACAGAGACCTTGCCTGGCCCCGCTCACGTGGGGCTCCGTGAGGCCGCGGAGCGCTACCGCGTCCCCACCCCTCCCAGTGGCCTACCCCCGTTTGTTGGGGGCTGGGTCGGCTTCTTTACCTACGAATGGACCTCCAGCCTGGAGCCCCGTGTTCCTCGCGCAAGGGTGGACGAATGGAATTTGCCCGATGCCACTTTCGATCTGTATCGGGAGGTCATCGCATTCGATCACGCCACCCAGCTTCTGCATGTCGTCAGCGGTTGCCCAGCAGGGGCTGCCGAATTTGTTGAAGCAATCGACCGCATCGACTCAATCGCCATGGGCATATTCTCGAACAATGCAGCGACCGAATCCTTCCGGGGCGAATGCAAGGAACTCAAATCCAGGACCACGCAACACGAGTATGAAGCGGTCGTGCGGGATCTCCAGGGCGCCATCGGTGATGGGGAAGTCTTTCAAGCCGTGCTCGCCCAACAGTTTGAGGGCGAGTTCTCGGGCGACCCGTTCACCCTCTACCGCGGTTTGCGATTGAGCAACCCCTCCCCGCACATGTTCTTCTTCGAGGCCGACGGCCTAACTCTGATTGGCTCCTCCCCGGAGCGACTGGTGCAGGTCCAAGACCGCCAAGTGCACACCGTACCGATCGCCGGCACGCGACCACGCGGAGCCACTCCCGCCGAAGACGAAGCCCTCGGAGCTGCTTTGATGGCAGACCTGAAGGAGCGCGCAGAGCACGACATGCTTGTGGACCTGGCGCGCAACGACCTGGGCCGTGTGGGTCGCATCGGAAGCGTCGGTGTCAAAGAATACGCCAGCCTCGAGCGCTTCAGCCGCGTGCAGCATTTGGTCAGCCGGGTGGAATGCCAGTTGGCTACCAACCACGATGCCCTGGATGCTTTGGTTGCTTGCTTTCCCGCAGGCACCGTGTCCGGTGCGCCCAAAATCCGGGCCATGGAACTTCTCGCTGAGCAGGAGGCGCAAACCCGCGGGCCCTATGCCGGCTGCTTTGGCTATCTGGATGGCTCTGGAAATTTGGACATGGTCATCACAATCCGAACCATGATCGTCCGCGACGGTCGCCTGCACCTGCAGGCCGGCGCGGGCATCACCTTTGACTCCGACCCGGCGCGGGAACATGCGGAAACGCAGCAAAAAGCCAGCGCCCTCTTTGACGCCATCAGCCTAGCCAAGTCCAAGGCCTTCCGAAAATCACAAACAGAGGTCCAAGCATGATTCTTCTCATCGACAACTACGACTCCTTCACTTTCAACCTGTACCAGCAAATCGCCGGAATGGGCCCTGAGGTCCAAGTCGTCCGCAACGACCACATGGACGCGCAGGCCCTGATCGCACTGAACCCGCAAGCTGTAGTGGTTTCTCCAGGACCGGGCCGGCCCCAGAACGCTGGTTGCCTCATGGAGTACCTGGAGCAGCTGCCCGGTCATATGCCCCTCCTGGGCGTTTGTTTAGGACACCAGGCCCTGGTCGAGTCCGAAGGCGGTCGATTGCAACTCGAACGCCGCCCGATGCATGGCAAAAGTTCGCTCGTGCATCACGAATCCAGCCAGCTGCTGGAAGGTCTCTCCAACCCGTTTCCTGCGGCCCGCTATCACTCCCTCGTTGCAGGCCGCGATCAACTACCCGATTCCCTGCGCCTCGTGGCTTGGACCGAAGAAGGCACCATCATGGCAGTCGAGCATCGGTCCCTCCCACGCTTCGGTGTGCAGTTCCATCCCGAGTCGATTCTGACCCCACTCGGCGACCGCATTCTGGCCAACTTTCTAGCCCTATCGGGGCAAGCCTGCGAGGTGCGATGAAAGTCAAGAACGCACTGAAGGCTGTCGTCGCGGGAGAACCGTTGCAGCGTGGATCCATGTGCGAGATCATCGAATCTCTGCTACGGGGCAGCGCGGATCCGATCGCGGTCGGAGGCTTGCTCATGGCCCTGGCCGCCCGTGGAGAATCCCTTGAAGAACTCGTCGGTGCGGCCCAAGCCATGCGCGCCAACATGGTTCCTTTTGAGCATGACTCCCAGGATGCCGTCGACACCTGCGGCACCGGCGGATCCGGAATGGACACATTCAACATCTCGACGGCGGCCGCCTTGGTGGCGGCCAGCGCGGGGGCGCGGGTCATCAAGCATGGCAACCGTGCCGCCTCTTCCCAATGTGGAAGTGCGGACCTGTTGGAGTCCCTCGGCATCCCCCTTGAACTCGACCCTGTCGCGGCTCGTACCGTGTTCGAAGAGGTTGGTATCACCTTCCTCTACGCCCCCCGGTACCACCCGGCCATGCGGCATGTGAGTCCTATCCGAAGGGCGCTCGGCGTGCGCACCCTGTTCAATCTTCTCGGCCCGCTCTGCAACCCGGGAAGGGTGGATCGCCAGGTGATCGGGGTTTCCAAAGCCGGACACGTTCCCCTCTTGGCAAGGGTGCTCGAGGAGCTGGGCACCAAGCGGGCATTGGTTGTTCACGGTGCCGAAGGCGTGGACGAATTGACGCTCAATCCAGGGAATCGAGTGCGCTCACTGGGGTTCCTCGGGGAGCGTGAATGGGGCGCGCAGACACTGGGTCTCGAACCCATCCCCATCACCACATGCACGGGAGGAAACGCCGAACAGAATCGTTCCCTGTTCCTCGACCTGCTCGATGGCAAACCAACACCTATCAAGGACTTTGTCCTACTCAATGCGGCTGCGGCTCTCGTGGTCTCCGGCAAAGCCCAAACCCCGGAAGCCGGACTCGAACAAGCGCGGGAAGCCCTCGAATCGGGAGCCTCAAAACTCAAACTTGCAGCATGGATCCAAGTCGCCCAGGGGGTGTCAGACCAATGAGCACCCCCGAACGACTGACCCCGATCCTGCAGGTGGTGGCCCAACGTGCAGCCGAGCGGCGCCGCGTACTTCCGTTGGCAAGTTTGCGTGCTGCTATCCAAGACCTGCCCGACCTGTGCGGGATTTTTCAAGCCGCCCTCTCCGGCCCCGGCCTTTCCATAATCGCCGAATGCAAACGCAGAGCCCCCTCCACGGGCGTGCTGTGCGAAGTCGCATCGCTCGAGCAGCGCATCCAAGACTATGAAAAAGGAGGCGCAGACGCTCTTTCCATACTGACCGAACAGGATCACTTCTCCGGTTCCCTGGCGGATCTTTCCTGTGCCCCAGCCGTTTCCCTGCCGCGTATCCGCAAGGACTTCATCCTGGACGAGGCCATGATCCTCGAAGCGCGCATCGGCGGCGCCCACGCCGTGCTGTTGATCGCTGCATGCCTCGAACCGCAGAAGCTAGTCGAGCTGCGCGGGGTGGCCAAGGGTGTTGGACTCGGTGTGCTTGTGGAAGCCCACAACGCCGAGGAATTGCAAGTTGCCCTGGCCCTGGACCCGGAGATGATCGGCATCAACGCCCGCGACCTGACCACCTTTGAAACGGATCTCAGCGTTCCGGAACAACTGATTCCCCAGATCCCTAGCCACATCCTGAGCGTGGCTGAGAGTGGCATGCACAACTTGGAAGACCTTCAGCGCATGCGTCGGGCGGGAGCCCACGCCGCCCTCATCGGAACGGCTTTGATGAGAGCAAAAGACCCCAGTCAAACCCTGTGCGAATGGAAGGGGGCACTCGGTGAATAAGCCCCAAACTCTCCCCAGGATCAAGGTCTGCGGCTTGACCCGCTTGGAGCACGCCATGGTCGCACTGCATGCGGGGGCCCAGGCCTTTGGTTTCGTTTTGCATGCCCCTTCGCTGCGCGCAGTGACCGTTTCTGAGGCCCAAGAAATCGCCGGTTCCCTGCCTGCTTCCATGCCCAAGGTCGCCGTGCTCGTGCATGCCACGCCCGCTCATGCGCGTACTACGCTCGACTCCGAATCTCTCAACTGGGTGCAGCTCTGCGGCTCTCAACAACCGGAGGATTGGGTTTCCTTTCCGTTTCCGGTCCTGCGCCGCATCCCGGTCGACGGGTCCGGCTCCCAGCAACTCCGCGATTGGAGAGGCATCGCCGATGGCTTCGTGTTGGATCACCCGACCAGCCCCGGTGGCTCTGGCCTGGCGGTGGATTGGAATCTCGCCCACGACCTGTCCAAACAAGCCCCCTGCTTGCTCGCCGGGGGTCTCTCAGCAGACAACGTGGAGCGTGCCATTTTGCAAGCCAGACCCGCGGGTGTGGATGCCTCTAGCCAACTGGAAACCAGTCCCGGCATTAAGAGCCCCGCTCTAATCACGTCCTTTGCCCGCTCGGCCCAGCAAGCATTCCGAGGCCTTCCATCATGACCCAGTCCCCTTTTTCTCGCCCGACAACCTTTGGTGCTTACGGTGGCGTGTACGCGCCGGAAACTCTGATGGCCTCCCTCATCGAGCTGGAAGCTGCATGGACGGAGAGCCGTATGGATTTGAGTTTCCAGTCGGAACTGAATCACTTGCTTGAGACCTACGCGGGCCGAGCGACTCCGTTGCACCACGCCAAGCGACTGTCCAAAGCGCTTGGGTTGGAACTGTGGCTCAAACGCGAGGACTTGTTGCACACGGGTGCCCACAAGATCAACAACAGCCTGGGTCAAGCCCTGCTGGCCAAGCGCATGGGCAAAACGCGCATCCTCTGCGAAACCGGTGCCGGACAACACGGCGTGGCCACCGCCACCGTTTGCGCCCTGCTCGATTTGCAGTGCGTGGTGTACATGGGCGCCGTGGACGCAGCTCGCCAACAACCCAATGTGCAACGCATGAAACTGCTCGGTGCGGACATTCAAATTGTCGAGCAAGGTCAATCCACCCTGAAGGACGCCATCAACGAAGCCCTGCGCGCCTGGGTGGGCGACCCCGGCGCCCACTACCTGATCGGATCCGCCCTCGGGCCCCATCCTTTCCCCACCATCGTCGCCGAGTATCAATCTGTCATCGGCCGAGAGGCCCATGGGCAATTCGATGCTGCGGTCGGAGGACTGCCCGATGCCGTTATCGCGTGCGTGGGGGGGGGAAGCAATGCCATCGGGTTGTTCCGCGGTTTCCTGGAACACTCGAGCGTGGATTTGATCGGTGTGGAAGCCGGCGGGCAGGGCATCTTCGAGGGTGGCCACGCGGCGCGCTTTCAAGGCGGGCGGCCGGGGATCTTGCACGGTTGTGAGACCTACCTCTTGCAGGATATCAACGGCAATATTTTGCCCACGAGCAGTATCAGCGCAGGGCTCGACTACCCGGCCGTGGGACCCGAGCACGCGGCCTTGCACGAGTTGAAACGGGCAAGTTATGTGAGTTGCAGTGATCAGGAAGCGCTGGAGGGGTTCCGGCGCCTGGCTCGCCTGGAGGGCATTCTCCCCGCGCTCGAAAGCAGCCACGCATTGGGCTGGGTCATCGCCAACTCAAAGCGCTTCGAAGGCCAGCGCATCATCCTCAATCTGTCTGGGCGCGGGGACAAGGACCTCAAGAGCGTGACCGACCTATTGGGAGAGCAGCTATGAATGTCAACCGAATCGAACGGGCGCTGCATGCGCTCCAAGAAAGTGAGCACGCGGGCATCGCCCCCTATGTCACGGCTGGAGATGGCGGTTTCGAAACCACCAAGGCCGTGCTCTTGGCGTTGGAGGCTGGAGGCGCAACCTGCGTGGAATTAGGCGTGCCCTTCAGCGATCCAATCGCTGACGGTCCCGTGCTGCAAGCAGCGGCTGAGCGCTCCCTGCGCGCCGGAACCACCCTGACAAAGATCCTAGCCATGGTCCGTGACCTTCGCCGGACGGGCTGCGTACTACCGATCGCGCTATTCTCCTATGCCAACCCGCTCTACTCCATGGGGTGGCGGAATGCGGCCAAGGCCAGCAGGGAAGCCGGCGTCGACGGCTGGCTCGTGCCGGACATCGTTCCGTTCCAGGGCGTGGACATGCAGTGCCACGCAGAAGCCGAGGGCTTGGTTTGCGTTCATTTTGCGGCGCCTACCTCTTCCCCGGAGCGAATCGCAAGCGCTGCCCAGGCCAGCCGGGGATTCCTTTATGCCATTGGACGGCTAGGGGTCACAGGGGGGAACACAAGTCTCGACGCGAACACCTTGGACTTCCTGCGCAGCCTTCGGGCCAAAACAACCATGCCCATTGGCGTGGGATTTGGTCTACGCACGGCCGAGCAGGTGACCGCGGTTACCCAGCATGCCGAACTCGCCATCGTGGGCAGCGCATTCGTCGAGCGCCTTCGCGCTCGCTTTGACAAAACCCAATCTCCCGGCGCTGTTGCCGAAGAAGCCCACTCCTACCTCTCAGAACTCAGCCAAGGCCTACTCCCATGAACGCAGGTACCCGACACCACATCACCCAAATCGATCGAACGATCCTGCAGCTCCTGAACGAACGCGCACGACTCGCTCCACCTGGTGAAGGCGCCTCCGTAGATCATGAACCCCACGTGCTCGACCTGATGCGCCGGAGCCCCGGGCCCTACCCAGCCAAAGGTCTGCGCCGCACCTTCGAAACCATCTACGCCGGGTGCGAGGAGCGCGACCAATGATCCTCCGTTTCCAAAGGGGCACCACGGTTCGAACCATGCAGAGCGTGCGAGCACGTATCGAAAGCGAGGGCCTGCGGGTTTTTGAATCCCCCGAAACCCAACGCCCGATCCTGGCCATTGTCGACAAGACTCCGCCGGCCCTCTTCAAAGAATTGGAAGCGCGGCCCGACGTGGAAAACGTGGCGGTCCCCAAAGCCTCGTGGCGCCTCATCGCACCGGAATACCGCGATTCGCAAACGCGCATCCGGCTCGGAAAGGTGGAGATCGGCCCCGATACAGTGATCGTCATCGCAGGCCCCTGCAGCGTGGAGGGCACGGACACCATGGATGAGGTTGCACGTAAAGTGGCCAAATCCGGTGCCCAACTGTTGCGGGGTGGCGCATTCAAACCGCGCACAAGCCCCTATGCCTTCCAGGGATTCGGGGTCGAGGGCCTACGCCAACTGAAGGACGCCGGCGAAAAATTCGAACTGCCGGTCGTCACAGAAATCATGGACGCTTCCGATGTGGGAGCCTTTCTCAACCACGACATCGATTGCTTTCAGATCGGTGCCCGCAACATGCAGAACTTCCGCTTGCTCAAAGCCGTGGCTCGGGCGGGAAAAGCCGTGCTGTTAAAACGGGGCCTGGCGGCCACCGTTGAGGAGTGGCTTTACGCCGCCGAATACTTGGCGGCCGGTGGCTGTCGCGACATCATCTTGTGCGAGCGCGGCATCCGCACCTTCGAGACGGCCACGCGCAACACGCTGGATCTCACGGTGCTCCCTCTCCTTAGAGAAATGACCCACTTGCCGGTCATAGTGGATCCTTCCCACGCCGCTGGCCTCGCCCGCCTCGTGGCGCCACTTTCACGCGCCTCTATTGCGGTCGGAGCCCAGGGTGTCGCGGTGGAGGTGCACCCCACTCCCTCCCAAGCGCGCAGCGATGGACCCCAAGCCCTCTTGCCGCACGAACTCACTAGTCTCGTCGCCGATGCCCGCATTCAAGCGGCCATTTCCGGAAGGAGATTGGCATGACCCACGGGCGCTCGTGCATGCAACGGCTTCCATTGAGATCCCCTGTGCCGGTTGCTCAGTCGACAGCCATGTTTTCGGCGGGGGCGAACGAAGGGCAGAAGCGCTGGAATCCGGCGCTAGACGAATTGTGGAGCAGGCTGTTAGGTCGCCGGTCTGTATTCGGAGGGGGTGGCTCTTGCGAGAGAGGCCAGGTTCGGGTCTGTTAGGAATCCCGTGAGAACCCGGATGCCAGCCAAGTACTCCTCGATTTCAATGTGCTCGTTGGGTGTGTGATCTAGACTGCTATCGCCGGGGCCATAGGCGACGATCGGGCAGTTCCAAATTGGACCGACCACATTGAGATCGGAGGTTCCCGTCTTGCGCAGGAACCGGGGTCTGCCCCCCGATCGACCAATCGCACGTCCGAGCAAGCGGGCAACGGGGTCGGTGCGGCCGCTTGACCAGGCAGCGAGCCCGCCTTCGGTGCTCAAGGTCCAATCGGGCAGCACTTCGGCAAGGAATTGAGCGGCCGCCAAGGGTCCAAGGTCCTCCGGTAGGCGCAGTCGAATCTCCAGGACGCCGCGTTCCTCAAGCCCGTTGTCATGGATTGTGACGTTGTCCAGATGGGCGAAGAGCTTGTCGTAAAGTCGACCGCGGTCGGCGTTGAATCGGGAAGCCGCGTCTTCGATCGCCACAAATGCACGGCAGGTTCGCGCTCCCACGCCATCTGCGCGACCTGCGGTGTGAGTAATCGGAATTGCGAGCTCAAGTTTCGCTTTGAGGTATCCCTTGTATCCGAGTGTGACTCCTTGCCAGCCGCTGGGCTCACAATTGATGCACGCGTCCGGCGCAGGCCCCAATGAGCGGAAGCGGGCTCCTTTCGAGCTCGAAACCTCCTCCTCAACACAGCCGACAACCTCCACGCGGCACGCGAGATTGTCGCTTGCGTAGGCACGAACCGCTCCCGAAACGAAGGCGGCCAGGGGCCCCTTCGCGTCCACAGTCCCACGACCGAAGAGCTTTCCACCCTCGCGGCGGACGGGAACTTCTCCAGGGACCGTATCGATGTGACCGAGCAGCACAATTCGTGGACCGTGGTCGCCAATCCGTCCGACGGCATTGCCCGCTTCATCGACTTCCGCATCGAAACCGAGCGTGGCCATTCGCTTCACGAGTAGCTCAGAGGCGCGGGTTTCGTTTCGGCTGACACTGGGGGTTCGGACCAGCTCCTCGAGTAGGTCGATCGCTTGTGAATCATTCATCGTTGGATCTCTTCGACGATTGCTTGAGCAAGGCGCTCGAGTTCAAACCAAGGGGTTATGAGGGGCGGGAGCAGAACCCGAGGGCCGGCACCGAGTGTCAGAAGACCGCGCTCTTGGAGCGCGCGTTGGATCGGGACCGAACTTGCTTTGGGAGCGATGCCAATCATCAGGCCCTGCCCACGGATGGAGCGAATGCGTTCGTTGCCAGCGAGCCTGTCTTCGAGTAGCGCTTTCAAGCGTGCACCATTTGTGGCCGCCTGTTGGACGAGTTGCTCGGATTCAATTGTGGAAAGAACCGCGAGAGCGGCCGCGCATGCGAGGGGATTGCCCCCGAATGTGCTGCCGTGGGAGCCCGTCTTGACCTGAATGCGATCCCTACGGAAAGCAACCGCCCCGATCGGGAAACCGCCGCCGAGTCCCTTGGCCAAACACACCATGTCTGGCACTAGGTCAGCATGCTGGTAACCAAACCAGCGGCCAGTTCGACCGATGCCAGTTTGGACCTCATCGACGGCGAATAGCACCCCTCGCTCACGACACAGATTCGCCGCGGCACGCAGATAACTGGGATCGATGGGGATCACTC
>JAAETM010000197.1 GCA_024228395.1 bacterium
ATCGGGCGCACGACACGCTCGAACCCGGCGACCTACACCAAGATCCTCGGACCGATCCGTGAGATTTTCGCAGCCTTGCCCGAAAGCCGCATGCACGGCTACGACAAATCGAGGTTCTCGTTCAACACGGTGGGCGGCCGATGTGAATCGTGCCAGGGCGGCGGCGCGCAATACGTGGAGCTGCAATTCCTGGCCCCGGTCACCGTGCCCTGTGATGTCTGCGGTGGCCGTCGATTCCAGGAGGAAACCCTGGCCGTGCATTTCAAGGGCAAGTCCATTGCGGACGTGCTGGCCATGACCGTCGAGGATGCACGCGAATTCTTCAAGGACCACACGGGCATTCACAAGGTGCTCGACCTCCTGTACGACGTGGGGCTCGGCTATCTAACCTTGGGTCAACCTTCGACGACGCTTTCCGGGGGCGAAGCCCAACGCATCAAGTTGGTGACCCATCTGGCCAAGCGACCGCGGGGCCATGTGCTCTATCTATTGGACGAACCCACAACCGGACTGCACATGGAAGATGTGGGGCGGCTCGTGCACGCCTTGCAACGCCTGGTCGACCTGGAGCACACGGTCATCGTGATCGAGCACAACCTTGAGTTGGTGGAAGCGGCGGACCATGTGATCGACATGGGGCCCGAAGGTGGATTGGCAGGGGGCGAGCTGCTCGTGGCAGGCACGCCGGAAGAGGTCATGGAAACCGAGGGGTCCTACACGGGGGTGGCACTGGTTGAAATGGCGGAGGAGGCCAAGGCGCCACTCAAGAAGAACGCCAAGAAGAAAGCGAAGCCCCACGTGGCCGCAGCCCTGAATGACCTGGTGGTGGAGAAGGCCAACCTGCACAACTTGACCGGTGTGGATGTGCGCATCCCTCACCAGTCCTTGACCGTTGTGACCGGGCCCTCCGGTTCGGGCAAGAGCTCCTTGGCCTTGGATACGATTTATGCGGAAGGCCGCCGCCGCTTCGTGGAATCCCTCTCCACCTATGCGCGCCAGTTCCTGGGGAACCAGGATCGGCCGCCCTACGAGCGCATCGAAGGCTTGGGTCCTGCCGTGGCCGTGGAAGCGCGCGGGGGGGCCGGGCACCCGCGCTCGACGATCGCAACGACCACCGAGATCCATGACCACCTGCGCGTTTTGTGGGCCCGGGCGGGAACGCCGCGTTGCCCCAAACACGGCGAAGAATTGAAGAGTGGCGATGCGAGTTCGATCGCACGTTCGCTCCTGAAGGACGTGGCAGCCGAAGGGGCCGCGCCCAAGGGCTGGCTTGTGGTGCCCCTCGTGGCGGGCGGACCGGATACGCCGGATTCGCGCAAGGAGATCGAAACCAGCCGCGAGGCCCTGGTGGCCGCTGGTTACGCGCGCCTGCTGGTCGATCTGGAAGAATGGAAACTCGACGGCAACCTGGAGCATGTGCCCGTTGCCAGCCGCGTGGACCTGGTGGTCGACCGACTGAGTTTTAAGGAGTCGAGCAAGGCGCGCCTGGCGGAAGCCATCGAAGGCGCGGCCGAATTCGCCGCTGGTCGCTTTTCGGTGGTGCTCAAGGATGGCCCGCGCCTGGAGTATTCCACCCAGGGAGCCTGTACCCAATGCGGCTTCGAATGGGCCCAAGGCATGGAGCCGCGACACTTCTCATTCAACACCCTGGTGGGCGCCTGCGAGCATTGCTCCGGTCTCGGTGAGGTGGTGCGTTGCGACGCGGAACTCCTGGTGGACCAGCCCGATGATCCCTTGCTCGGCGGGCCCGATAGCGCCATCACTGGCAAGTTGGGCCGCTATCTGATCAAGGGCAAGGGATACTACGAGATGCTGCTGCGTGCGGTTGCGAAGAGCCACCGCATCCCGCTTGAGAAGAAAGCCTTCGAGGACCTGAAGCCAGAGCACAAGGACCTGATCCTCTACGGCAAGGGCGCACGCGAGCAGTACAAGGTGGCCTTTGACCGCACCATGGCCCACAGCGAAGTCCATGAGGAGTTCACTAGCGAATGGGTCGGGCTCTGCGGGCAAGTCGATGCGTGGCACAAAAAGTCAGAAGACCCCGGTTGGACCGAGGTTCTGGAGACGGTCATGTCTCGCAAGGTGTGTCGCACCTGCGATGGCGAACGCTTGGCCCCTGGACCGCGCGCCGTGGAAGTGGGCCAGACCCGCCTCCCAGAACTGCTGGCCAGAACCGTGGAGGACGCTTTGTCTTGGGTGGAGAATCTCAAGGTTCGCAAGTCGATCCAGGAGGCCATTGCCCCCGTATTGGCCGAGCTACGCTCCCGTTTGGGATTGCTCGACCGGGTGGGTTTGGGTTATCTGACCTTGGATCGCACGGCGCGTACTCTTTCGGGTGGCGAAGCACGACGCGTTCGTCTTTCGGCCAACCTGGGATCCGAGCTGGTGGGCGTGACCTACGTGCTGGATGAACCCACCGTGGGACTGCACCCCAGGGACGTGGATCGCCTGACCGGAGCCCTAGAAGAATTGCGGGATCGGGGAAACACGGTCATTGTGGTCGAGCACGATCCGGCGGTCATGCGCCGCGCGGATTGGATCTTGGACCTGGGCCCCGGAGCTGGCGAGAAGGGCGGGGTCTTGATGGCCATGGGGCCGCCCGATGCCATCGAAGCCTGTCAGGAATCCTCCACCGGCGCTTACCTGCGCGGTGAACTGGATCTGGGGGGCGAAGGCGAGGAAGCGCACGACGCACCTCGCCCCATGCGCATGGCCCAATGGCCGCCGCTCAAGTTGCGTGGCGCGACCACCCACAACCTGAAGGGCGTGGATTTGGATGTTCCCTTCGGCAAGATCACGGGGCTGTGTGGTCCTTCTGGATCCGGCAAGTCCTCGTTGGTGCTCGACACCCTGGTGCCGGCTCTCAAGGGGCATGCCGACGAAGGGCGTTGGGATAGTGTGCGCGGTTTGATCGGGGGGGATCTGCGCATATCGGTGGTGGATGCTTCACCCATCGGGCGCACCCCGCGCAGTATTCCCGCCACCTATACGGGTTTGATGGATCCCCTGCGCGCGCTGTTTGTTCGAACGCCCGATGCTCGACTCCAGGGCTTCACAATCGCGAACTTTTCGTTCAACTCCAGCAAGGGGCGCTGCCCCGCATGCGAAGGTTTGGGCAATACCAAGGTCGAAATGCAGTTCCTGGCGGACCTGTGGTTGGTTTGTGAGGAATGCGATGGCAAGCGTTATCGCCCCGAGGTCCTGGACGTGCTCTACCGGGACAAGTCCATCGCCGACATCCTGGCCATGTCCATTCTGGAAGCCAGCCAATTCTTGGAGCACCAAAAGGATATACGTCCGACCCTGGATGCCCTGGTATCCGTGGGGTTGGGTTACATGCGCCTTGGACAAAGTGCCACGACCCTATCCGGTGGCGAAGCCCAGCGCGTCAAACTCGCTTCCGAGTTGGCCCATGCCGAACGCCTGGGCCGCGGTCTCGTCGTGCTCGATGAACCCAGCACCGGACTGGCTGGCGTGGATGTGGTTCACCTGGCGCGCGCACTTCGCGGCCTGGCCAATAAAGGCAATGCGGTGCTGGTGATCGAGCACCACACGGACCTGCTCGCCATGTCCGATAGCCTGGTGGAACTGGGTCCTGAGGGCGGAGAAGCCGGCGGCCAGATCGTGGCTGTTGGAACTCCCAAGGAAATCCAGGCCAACCCGGCTTCGATCACGGGCCCCTGGCTCGCATGCGGCCGGGCGAGCGGTGGTGGGCTGGTGCCCAAGAAGACCAGAAAAAAGAAAACGAGCAGGAAGAAGGCCGCTAGTAAGAAAGCCGGCACAAGGAAGAAAGCCAAAGAGGGGGCCAAGTGATCGAGGACACACAACTATCTGCAGGTGATTTGGAAGCAACCACCAAGGTTGCGCCCCTCGCGGACAATCCGCTGGTGGTGCAACCTGATAGATCCCTGTTGCTTCATACGGTGTCCACGCTTACCGATGGGGAAGGCGGGCTGCTGCGTGATGATTCTGGACGGCCCCTGACCGAGCCGCACCCCCGGTTTGAAGAAGCCCGTTCACGCCTGTCCAGTTTTGCGGAACTGATCAAGAGCCCCGATTACCTTCACACCTACAAATTGACGGCGGTGTCCATATGGAATGCCGTGTCCTTGGGAATGGACTTTGGCTCGATCGAAGCCACCCTCCGGGACCTGGTCTGCGTTCCGATTCCGGAGGTCGTGCTAACGACGGTTGGGGTGTGGGTGGAACGCTTTGGGTTGTTGGAACTTCACCGCGTGGAGGATCGTTTTGGTCTGACATGCGGGGATGGCAAGGTGCTCGAGCAGTTGCTGCAGATTGCTAGCATAACCAAGTTGTGCGATGTGGACGAGGCGGGGCGCATTTGGGTGGACGATCTGACCCGCGGCCCCATCAAACAAGCCCTGTTGCGCCAGGGTTATCCCGTGCGCGATTTGGGAGGGTATGTGGATGGAGATCCGCTTCCCCTGGGCTTCCGTGAAACAACCCTGGAGGGGGTCGCGTTTGGTCTACGCGAGTACCAACGCCGGGCCGCGGATGCGTTCCACGCAGACGGCGGAGTGAATGGGGGCAACGGCGTCATCGTGCTGCCCTGCGGGGCCGGCAAGACGGTGACAGCCATGGCTGCCATGGAAAAGGTCGGCGCAAAGACCTTGATCCTGACCACCAACACGGTCGCGGTTCGCCAATGGCGCGCCGAGTTGTTGGACAAAACCCATTTGCGGGAGGACCAGGTCGGTGAGTACACAGGCCTTGGCAAGCAGGTCGCGCCCGTGACGATCAGTACCTATCAGATGTTGACGCACCGGCGCTCCAAGGCCTCGGAATTTGAGAACCTGGAGATCTTTCGGCAGGAGAACTGGGGACTCGTCATCTATGACGAGGTGCACCTGCTACCCGCGCCCGTATTTCGAATCACGGCCGAGTTGCAAGCCCGGCGACGCCTGGGCTTGACCGCAACCCTGATTCGGGAGGACGGAAAGGAGGACGAGGTATTCTGCCTGATCGGCCCCAAGCGCTTTGAGATGCCCTGGAAGCAATTGGAGAACGACGGATTCATCGCCAGCGCCCAGTGCGTGGAGTTGCGCGTTCCATTGCACCCAAGCCTCGAAGGCGACTACGCCAGTAGCACCGTGCGAAACCGAATGCGTGTCGCCGCAGAAAACACCGGCAAGACCCCGGTCATCGAGGCCTTGGTCCGGCGGCATGCGGGGCAGCGCATCCTTATCATCGGCCAATACATCGATCAATTGGAGAGCCTTCAGCGCCACCTTGGGGTGCCCCTCATCACCGGCAAGACCCCAACTCTCAAGCGGGAAGAGCTCTATTCGGAGTTCCGATCGGGGGAACAGCCGGTCTTGATCGTTTCAAAGGTGGGCAACTTTGCCGTGGATCTGCCCGATGCGACCGTCGCCATTCAGATCTCGGGCAGTTTTGGCTCCCGTCAGGAGGAAGCCCAGCGCCTGGGGCGCATTTTGAGGCCCAAGTCCGATGGGGCCTGCGCCACCTTTTATTCGGTCGTCAGTGAGAACACCCGCGAACAGGAGTTTGCGGAGAAACGCCAGCTATTCCTCGCGGAGCAAGGCTACGCCTATCGCATTCAACGCAGCATGGATATGGATGACATTGGGGGATGCGCTTCATGAGCCAATCTAAGTCCACGCGCGGGGGCACTTCAAAGGTGCCCAAATTGAGTGACCAGTTGCAGGGCAAATCCAAGGTGGAGCTCTCTGAAATGCATGCCTTCTGGTTGCCAGGCCGTGAAGAGATCCCGAAGACCTCCGCGCTGCTGCAAAAGGACCTGATCGAGGCCATGCAGCAGGGGGAACGAATTCGCGATCGATTGGCCGCCTTGGGGGTTCGCATGAGCGCTGTGTTCCAGGTGATCTTGCAAAGCGATGGGTTCAAGGAGAACCTGCACCGGCTGCAAACCAACGCATCCCTGCAGAAGCTCTCCAAGTATGACTTGGAGGCGGCCTTGATGATGCTGGATAGGCATGGCCTCGTATCCTCTGCAGGGGGGCATGCCGCCGCCGGCTCCGCCACCAGGTTGGTTTCGATTCCCGAAGAGGTGGCCCATGCATTTCTGCGCCAGATGGCAGCGGTCAAGGATGGAGTCTATGGGCGCCTGACCCTGCGCGGTTACCTGGAGCGCATGTACAGTGATCCATCGCGCAAGCGGCGCACGCCCGCTTCCCGCGTGCGCGAAATGTTCCGCATGTACGTGGGCGAAGCGGCCAGTGTTTCCAGGATCGAGCGTCTGCCGGAGGGGCTCCGCGCCCTGGTGGAGAAGGCCATCCTCGAATTTGGCGGTATTTTGCCCAAGCCGCTCTTCGAACGGATGGAGACCGAACTCCCAGGCTGGGATGCTGTCGGCTGGGCCAAGGACTTGGGCGAGGCCCTGGTGGGGACCGTCAGTGAACTCGATCTGCGCCCGTACGGGGTGGCCCATCACGGGCCCACCTTGATCGTTTTCAGTGAGGTCGCGTTGGCGTGGTTTCGGCGCGTCGCGGTTCCTGGAGATCCCGACCGCCCCCATTTGGAGCAATCCCAGGGGGTCAACACGCTCTCGAATCTCTCCCGTTTTTTGGCCTTCGTGCAGTCCAGTTCCGTGCGCATCACCAAGCGCGGGGAAATGTTCAAAAGCACATGGAAGCGCATTGAGGATGGATTTCTCCCAGAACCCCAAAGCGAAATCACCACCGGGGAGAGTGTGCGTCTTCTGTACCGCTTCGCTCGCCATGAAAAGCTGATCGATACCACCGCTGAGCGCACACTGCGTATTGCGCCTGCGGGACGCTCCTGGGGTTCCACCGGCATGGCACCCAAGCTCGAGCGGCTTCTCGAGTTCATGGTACATGAGCCCCTGGACGATTCGCTCGGGGAGCATGACTTGCCCCTGCGTCGAACCTTGATTCGCATGTTGCATCACCTGGAACCGGGCGTGTGGTACGACCTCATGTATCTTCCTTTCCTGGCGCGCAACCAGCACCTGTGCAACTTGGATGATTGGCAGGAGGACCAGGGGCGAAGTACCTCCGCTGGGCGGGGGAAAGCGGGCAGCGATTTGCAAAGGTTGGCTTGGTCTTTGGTGGCGTGGCTTCGAGGCCGGATGTTCCCCGCAGGTTTGATCGACCTTGGCTATGACTCCCATGGGCATGCTGTTGCCATGCGATTGACGCATTTGGGTACCCTAGCCCTGGGAATGGAAGCGGCAGCCAGCCCTGGAATGGGGCGGGGTTCGCTCGTGGTGACCCCCGATTTCGAAGTCGTCTTCTTTCCCGGCGAGGACGACGCCCAATTGGTCTACGACTTGGACCGATTTGCGGAACGCACACCGAGTGGCGCACTCAAGCAATACCGTTTGAATGAAGCGTCGCTCAAGCGAGGTTTGCTCGGGGGCATGGAGCTACGCCGCATGCGGGATTGCCTGGAGATGCACTCACGCACCCCCATCCCCGAAAACGTGTACATAGCCCTTTCGGATTGGGCACTTCGGGCGGGGCTGTTCTTCCTGTCCGAGGGGTTGGTCATCCGTTGTCAGCATGCCCAACACTTCGAGCGTTTCGTGGCGGATGCCGGGGTTCGACCCTATCTCAAGGTGACCATCGATGACACGTCGGCCCAGATGAAGCGGGGACCGAGCCCCAAGCGCTTGCGGACGGTGCTGCGCGATTTGGATTACCTGGTGGAGATCGAATGAAATCTCCGTCACCCACGCGCGGGTTGCCGCCGAAACTGTACGCCCTCAGTCCCGGAGACCTGGGAACCGAGGACCTGCAGGGCTGGTTGAACTCCTTCAGGCTTTGCTTGGGTGCCGGGTTGCGTGGAGTCTTGTTGCGCGAACCAAAGCTCACCGACCGGGTGCGGTTGTCCTTAGCCGTGCAGATGCGTGCGGACCTAAACGAAAAGGGTGGCTACCTTGCTCTCCACGACACCCCGCATTTGGCGGTGGCCGCTGGAGCGGATGCGGTCCACTTCGGATTTCGTTCGCTGCCCCTGGAGCAAGCTCGCCACTGGAGTCCCGATTCGATCGCCATGGGTTTGTCCACACACGAGGGGGATAGCCTCGATGGGAGCTCTCCTGACTATGCGTTTTTTGGGCCGGTCTTCGAGACGCCCTCCAAGGCGGGGTTGAAGGATCCCGTTGGCCTGAATGAACTGCAAGAGCGTTGTGAATTGAGCCGCACTCCTATTTGGGGATTGGGTGGCATCGACCCCTCCAATGCCGCGGCGGTGTTGGGGTGCGGGGTCGGGGGAATCGCGGTTCGGGGGGCCTTGTGGGGATCCCCCAAGCCCTGGCTCGTGGTCAAGGAATTCGCAGATGCCATGGGAGGTCCCATTGGCTGATCCTCGGCATTGGGTGCGCCCCCTGCGACGTGCCACGTACATACTTGCAGCGCTTGGACTGATCTACCTTGTGATGCGCTACAAGGTTTACTCGTTGGACGCCCCCGGCAATGTGCTTCCCATGCGTTTCGAACCGGGGCAGCAGGTCCTGTTGGATACCCAACCGCGGGATCCGGCCGTGGGGGACGCGTATCTGGTGCGCACCAGTCAGGGGGGCCTGGCCCTCGGCGTGGTGGAGCAGGTGCATGGCCAGAGTTTGGCCTTTATCATGGGCCGCTCCGGATGGACCCGCGAGGATTGGGTTTGGATTCCGCGCAAGGACTTGCAGGCCCGTGTCCTCTTCATACTTCCTTTCTAAGTCGGCCACAAAAATGACCTGGTCAGAAGACTCCCTGCACCGCTGGCTCTGCAAACAGCCCAAGGCCGCGTGCTTGTCCGGATCCCAGGGCCACGATGCCGCCGTCCTCAAAACGCAAATGGGCAGGCCCGTATTGTGCGTGGATTCCTGCGTGGAGTCGGTGCACTTCGCGGCTGGGGCTTCCGCCAAGGCGGTGGGACGCAAGGCCGCAGGTCGGGCGCTTTCCGATTTGGCCGCCACGGGCGCCAAACCCGGGGCCTTGTTGCTCGCTCTTCGGGCCCCGGCAGAAGCTCGTCAAAAACGACTGCATGATTTCATTCGGGGCGTGGGCGAAATGGGAGCCGCCCATGGGGCGCCCTTGGTCGGTGGCGACACCACCTGCGCTCCTGGCCCCTGCTCCCTCAGTGTTTCGGCCCTGGGTTCCTATCTTCGTCCCGGCAAACCTCCCGGTCGTGACCGGGCTCGCACCGGTCAGTTGGTGGCGGTCACCGGCCCCTTGGGCGGCAGCTTGCTGGGGCGGCACCTGAAGATCCGACCGCGCATCGAGGAAGCCGCTTGGCTGCTTGACTTGGGTGCCAGCGCCCTGATGGATGTGTCCGATGGTTTGCTGCTTGATTTGGAACGGCTGGCCCGCGCATCCGGCGTGGCGGTCGAATTGAACGATGTTCCCATTCACCGGGACGCGAAGCGACGTGCTCGCTCCACGGGGCAATCGCCATTGCAGCACGCCTTGTGCGATGGCGAGGACTACGAGCTGATCGCATGCCTCCCTTACAAAACCAAGGACCAGATGCTCGATGAGGCAGCCAAGCAGTGCCCGGGGTTGAAGATCATCGGGCGTGTTCGCCAGGGTGTCGGCGTTGGATTGCAAAACCTTGAGGGACTTGGGAGCCTATCTTCGGGCAACATATTTGGCACACTCCACGGTAAAGGATGGCTCCATGGAACTCGCAAGAATTGAAATGCCCCATGGGGAAGCGACTCAGGCTTTTGCAGCCGCCCTGGGCCAGCGCCTATGGGCCGGTGCGGTGCTTGCTTTGGCTGGTGATCTTGGAGCTGGCAAGACTACCTTTGTGCGTGGGCTCGCCCGGGGCATGGGCATTGAAGATCCGGTTTCGAGCCCCACATACACCCTCATGCACAGCTATCAGGGCAGTGGCCTGGATCTTTACCATTTCGATGCCTGGATGGAGGGCCGGCAGAAGGCCTTCCTGCAGGAGGGCGGTGATGGGGTGCTGGATACCGATGGTGTGGTGGTGGTCGAGTGGGCCCCACGGGTGGCCCAATTTTTGCCCGAACGCGTCCTGCAAATCGAGTTCAGCCACCTTTCCGAATGCTCCCGTTTGCTGGTGATAAGGGGGAACCAGGACCCCTGGGAGAGTGCTTTGGATGCCGCAAAGGGGGAGTTTGAGTCCTGTGGCGGGGGGGCGTGCGAGAATTGATGGTCGATCCAAGAAACTCTGAACCGCCGCCGCTGCCCCCCGTTGTTGGGCCGTGCATGGAGTTGCAAAAGAACGATCCCGAACCCGAAACCAGTGTGAGAGGGGGGGCCAACCCCGATCCATTGGTGGCGCTGCTGGCCGGGGATCCGGAACCGTTCGAGCGCTTTGTCACCGGTCAAACACCCTTGTTTTTGGCTTTCTTCCGGCGTCTTGGGGCTCGCCCTGCTGATGCCGAAGACCTGACCCAGGAAGTCATGCTCCGCTTGTTTAAATCCGCTGATCGCTATCAAACGTCGAACCGCTTCGAAGCTTTTGCTTTTCGGGTGGCGCGCAATGCATGGATTGATCGCCAGCGAAAAGCCTCGGTGCGGCCCAAGGCTGCCTGGGGAGGCGAGGTCGATGGGGGCGTTCTGGAACCCATCCATCAGTTGCCGAGCAGCGAGCCCTCCCCCGAGAGTGTGGCCGAGGGCCACGAAACCCAGCAGCGTTTGTTCTCTGCCATCGCCCAACTTTCCAAAGGCCACCAAGAGGCTTTTCGCCTGGGCGTCTTGGAGAAACTCCCGTACGGAGAAATCTCCACCCGGCTGCAAGTCCCCGTGGGAACGGTGAAGTCCCGCGTTTTCCACGCCGTCCGGCACCTGCGTCAATTGCTTGGATCCGAAATAGACCCCCTGCCTGGGAGCTAGTTATGAATTCTGAATCATTCAAATTTGGGTCCGACGGGGGTCAATTCACCGAGGAGTTCCTAGAGGGTTTGGCCCTGGATCTAGTCCTCGAAACCCGCACGGAAGAACAGGTCGTGGGTGACGGTGTTCCCAAGGAGCAGGCTGGCCTGCGGGAACTGCTGGAAGACCCCGCATTCGTAGCGCGTGTCGAGGAATTGCGCTCATGGATCGGTGAAACCCGTGAGTGTTTGGGGGACTGGAAAGGCGACGACGATGCTGTGGCCCCGTCCCTGGTGCCCGGGATTTTGACGGCGAGCACCCGTGCCAAAGAAGCTGGTTTGGGCGTCCACGATTCGACCTCCCTGTCCATTGGGGTTTGGGGTGATGCTAAGGTACTGTTCGGTTTCGTGCGCCGGCGCATGGCTTCTTCCGTCGCCTTGCGTTTGGCTGCGGCCAGCCTGTTGGCGCACTTGATCGCCTTGCCCGCCCTGGCCGCTTACATCTACTGGCAGAGACCTGAGGCTGAACCCCTCACCATTCGTTTCGACCCCACCCAACCCGTCGTCCCCGACGAGATGCAAGAGCAAGCTCCCGATGAGGTACTTGCGGGGGACGCCGATCTTTGGTCCGCCCTTGGGCTCGATGAAGCCAACGCGATTGCTGGGGCGCACTACAGACTCAGCCATGGGGATTGGGCGGGCGCAAATACCAAGTTGGAAGAGCCCTTGGGTTCGTGGGTGGGCGTGCGGCTTGAGCGCTTGGCTGACGATGCCGATCGGGTGCCTGTTGCTGCTGTTCCGGTGGGCCAGGAGGCCTGCTTGGGCCATGTTTTGGCATTGGACCTCGCCCTGGATGATTGGCTCTTTGGCCGACGCTCGGGCGGCTTTGGAGAGGAGTGGTTTGCCCCATTGACCGAACTCGTGACCCGTGGAAAGAGGGATTCCGACTTGGCTCTGGCAGCCCTGGCAAGGGCTCAGGCCTACGGTCTGCTGGCGCCTTCGAACCTCCCGGATGGGGTTCAAGACCGACTGCAAGCCACGGACTTCGATAGGCGTGTGCTTGGTGGCTGGTGGTTTGACCTAATGCGCAATCAGGACGCAAGCAAGGTGGGTGAACTTCCGATCTGGAGCGCCTGGTTCCGCGATCAGCGCTAGGGCGTGCCAGCCCGCTCCGGGGGTCCTGGGGGGTATGTAAACTCGGTGCCACAGGGGTATTACGGTTCGCACGGGAGGTCCTGGTCGCTTATGCTGCCCCCCATGCAAACCGCCCAGATCTTTCTGCCGCTGATCCCGTTGGTCCTTTCGCCCATTGTTGAAGCCAACCCTGTACAGGACGGTGAACCGGAGGGGGGGCAAGTCTGGCATTTGAGCCTCAAGGAGGCTCGCGCCATGGCCTTGTTAGGCAATCTGGACCTGCGCGAATCGGAAGAAGCCGTCCAGCAAGCCCATGCCAGTTACTTGGGGAGCTTCGGCGCTTTTGAGTGGAACTTCAAGGCCAATGCGACCTATCGGGATGCCACGCGCGAGGTGACATCATCGTTCTTGTCCGGTGGCAATCTCATCGAGGCCCAGGATAGCACCTTTGATTTCTCATTCAATCGGCCCCTGACCACCGGTGCTGTTTTTGATATGAGCTTCAGCACCAACTTGCAGGAAACTAATGCGACGACCGCGGACTCCGACAAGCAAACAAGCGATGAGCTTTCCTTGTCTTTCACCCAGCCCTTGTGGCGGGGTAGGGGCACGGCCTATGCAACGGCTTCGCAGCAAGAGGACAGCATTCGCTACCAAGAGGAAGTGGAGCGCTGGCGGGGTCAAAGCCAAAGCACCTTGGTGGACGTGGAGTTGGCCTACTGGGACTTGCGCGGTGGAGTCGAAGCGGTAGAAGTGCAGAGATCTTCCCTGGATCTTGGTCAGGCCCTTCTCGAGAGACGTCGTGGAGAGTTGCAAGCCGGTGTCGGCACGGAGCTGGCGGTACTGGAATCCGAAACCGAGGTGGCCACCCGTACGGAAGCTCTTTTGTCCGCAATCAATCAGCGGCGTCAGCTGGAAGATGCCCTCAAGACCTTGCTGCTTGGCTCCAAGGAACTCGATCGCTGGTCCCAGTCGCTAGAGCCCACAGATGGCTACCCCGACCGGACGGGTGCGGAGGACCCCCCGCTCTGGCGACAGGCGTTGATTGTGGCTATGGAAAACCGAACAGAATTGCGCCAAGCACAGTGGCAGGTGCGGCTTGCGGAGGTTGCCAAGAGTCGAAGTCTGTCCGAGCAACTCTCCAAGCTGGATTTGATCCTGAGCGCATCCGCCAACTCGGTGGACGCTGACCACAACCAGGCTTTCAACGACATCTTATCCTGGGAAGCCCCGACCTACAGCGCGCAGCTCGCCTACGACATGCCCATTGGCAATACGACCGCCCGTTCAGCGGATCGCAGGGCCGATTCCGTGCTGCGGGGGGCCTGGGTCAAGTTTGAGCGCGCAGAGCGTGATGTGATCGCGGACGTGCGCTCTGCCGTGCGGGAGGTGAACTTCAGAACAGAAGCGCTGTTGGCCGCTGAAAAGAGCCTTGGATTGGCCAGACGACAGCTAAAACAGGAGGAAGCCCGCAACAAAGAGGGGCTTTCTACAAATTATCAGGTTCTTGAGGTGCAGCAAAGCTACGTGGAGTCCTTGTCCAGCCAGCGTCAAGCCCGGGCGGAATGGGCCAAGGCCTGGGTCCATCTACAGCGCTCCCAGGGCCTCATCAAGCAGAGCCCGTGGGTTTCTTCCGAAACGGAAAGTGACCCTCAGGGCTGATTGCGCTACTAGTCCGACATTCTCTCCCGCCACCGCGATTCCAACGCAATCATGCTGAAGCCCTCCCTAAGTCCCGCCCATCTCACCCCCCGTTCTGGAGCCTCATCGCTCGCGATTGTTGCCGGCCTCTGCGTTCTGGGCATTCTCATCTTCTGGGGATGGGCCCGTTCCAGCTCGAATGGGGATGAGCCCCGGGAATTGACGCTGACCGAGCGTTACTTGCAGCATGACCGCATTCAGAAACTGATGGCGGATTGTTACGTGGGCCGGGCCTATGAAGGTGATACGACAGACTTAGTGGGGGTCATGGTGGGCAAGCTCGCCCAGGGCCAGCGCGACGTACTTATTCGCTACAAGGCGCACTTGGCCAGCATGGAAGACAAGAGCATTCCAGAACTCACTTTGCTCTTTGAAGAATACTATGGGAAAGCATTTGGGGGGCCTGTTCTTCAGAATGTGCTGAACGTCTGCGCCTTGATGGAGACGGATGCGGGCATGGACCTCGGCCGCTCGGGATTCAATCATCCCAAACAGGACACCCGTTTGACTTCACTGGATGTCTATCGCCGGCATGGGGCCCCGTCGGATTACGACAGTGTGGCTGGTTGGATTCCAAGGGTCGTGAATGAATCATGCATCTCGGATTTTCTGAAGGCGATCCACCACTGCGATCAGGATCGTTTCGCACAAGATGTGATCGGCTGGATGGAAGAGGGTCTTTATCGCCCCGTTTGGACCCACATGGCTCCTTTGCTTTCCCATGTGAAAGATGAAGCTCTCGCGAGGCGCTTCGCCGAAATTGCCAAGAGTCCGGACACTCCGCAGCCTGCCCGCGCCGCACTTCTGGCGCCACTGGCAGGATTGGGGGAAAAGGAGGCGCAAGAACTCCTGGTGGCCAGGATCGCCTCCGAGGTGGATCAACGGGTGCTCTTGGCCATGGCCGCTTTGCAGTCGGTCGGGCTCAACCATCTGGTGCAACCCGCATTGATTCATGATGATCGCCCGGGGGTGCGCGAACGAGCTGCTCGCATCATTGGAGATGGCGAACCTACAGAGGAGAGCTCTGTTTGGCTGAACGAGGGTTTGTCCGACTCAGAAGGCATCGTACGCAACGCTTGCTTGGCAGGGCTATTGACTCGCAAGGATCCGGCCGCCATTGCACGCGTGCTTTTGGACCTTTCCAAGGGTGACACGGACCGGGACGCTGCCTTTGCTGCACTCAATCAAAACTGGGACGCGGACCCGGAGCTGCCGAGGCGCGCCCTCGATGTTTTGTTGGCGGAATACGAGTCCCGCCCCCCCGGCGTCGCGCGAATGGCCATCCTCAAAGTTGCGGGGCGAATCCCGCTGCGTGCAGCGGCCGAGTTCGTCCTGGATCATGAGGGGGACCTGACGGGGCGCCCTGGGGGTTTGACCCCTCACCGTTGGGTTTGCGGTCACGCCTTCAACGCTGGCGTTGAGGGCATGCAGGCTTTGTACGCTCGGCTAGAGATCGAAACCGATGCCATTCGGCGTTTGGATCTAATCTACATGATTTGGCAGGACAAGAGCGAAACGAGCGCAGAGGTTCTATTGGAGATCCTCAACGATACCACCCGGTCTGACTTTGAGAGGCTCTACGTGGCGGACCGGCTGACGCGTATCATGGATCCCAACGTGCTGGCATCCATCACCAAGCGATTCTACTACGATTGCACGGACAGAAATGTGCGGCCGGCCCTACAATGCCTGCTATGGACCTGGTTCGGACTTCCCAATGCTTGACTAGGATCGTCGGCGGCTTGCGCGCGGGTTTGGCATGCGGCGGGAATCTGCTCGCGGGGGCGTGGCTCCTGGCGCTGTTCGCCTGCGGTGGGGAAGGCCGTGGTGTGAGCATCGTGGACGAAAGTACTGGAGGCGGGAGCGCTGAAGTGCCCGTCTTGGTCTCCGGGTCCACACCTAACAACCACCAAGAATCAACCCCGCCACCCGGGGCGGCCAAGCCAACCATAGGGTCCAAGCCATCCAATCGGCCGCGTGCGCCGCAAACCGTTTTCCGCGACAGCCGCCCCGTGCGCCAAGCCTGGTTCGAGCAGATGCAAAAGCGCGTGGACCCGGGACCTCGTGGTGATAAGTGGCCCTCCGAAGCATTTGCCCTTTGGGTGGAAGAGCAGTGGCGAGGTTTCCTCGACCCATCCACAACGCCCCAGTTGTTCGTGTCGCCTCGACTCCAGGCGCCCAAGTCCTTGGAACCCAAGGGTTGGCATGCCCTTCCAGCATCGGAATGTGTGCAAGCTAAGCAAAGTGAAGAATTCGAACCACCGGTGGTAATCGAACATGCCGGTTGGACTCAGGTCTTGCGCGCTTTCCTGTCGATACCAGGCGAACTTCAACTGGCGGAGGGTGGGGACCAGGGGGCCATGGTGCAGGTGTACCGGGTGACCGCTCTGGCCGACGATCAATTCCAGATCGAAGCGCGTATTCGCGTTTGGAGCCGAGGCGGCCGAAGTGCCTGGTGTCGGACCCTGGAAAGTACACAGGTATGGCAAGCGGGCAAGAGCCCCCGGATGCTGCGCTTCCAACCGCTTCAGGTTCAAGATGCGCTGTCGCCAGCGCCCCTGTTCCAGGACCTGACCCGGATTGTGTTGCCCGTGTCCCTGGTGCCCGCTCATTCGCTCTACGCGGGCGGCACGGAACTGACAGGGCGCCATGACCGGCTTTTTCCCAAAAGCACCCAATACCTGGGCATGCATGGCCTAGCGGTAGGTGATGTGAATGGCGATGGCCTGGAAGATATATATGTGGCCCGGTCTGGAGGCATCGCCAACCACCTTTTCATTCGGCAACCCGATGGTACGCTGCAAGACGGAACCCTCGAGGCCGGCGTAGCCGACCTGAACGATACCAGCGGAGTTTTGATCTGCGATTTGGACGGGGATGGCGCCAGGGATTTGGTGGCTGGCCTGGGTCCCTTGCTTGTGATCTCTTGGAACGATGGGCGGGGCACTTTTTCAGAGCGCACGACCCTGACACAAGGTCCCAACGCATCGATGGTGTATTCCATTTGCGCAGCGGATGCGGACGGGGACGGGGACGTGGACCTGTACGACACCCGCTATTTTGAAGGTGGACGTCAGGGGGCCGCACCCACCCCATACCAAGACGCGAACAATGGCGCCCCCAACAGCTTTTGGCGCAATGGGGGGTCGCGGGAGTTTGCGGAGGCCACCAAGGAGTCCGGTCTTGATATGGCCAACCGACGTTTCAGCTTGGCTGCACTGTGGGAGGACTTGGATGCTGACGGGGACCTGGATCTGTATGTGACCAACGACTTCGGCCGCAACAATCTGTATCGCAATGATGGGGGCCACTTCGTGGACATCGCCGGGAGTTCCGACGCCATCGACATGGCCGCAAGCATGGGGATCTCAGCTGCGGATGTGGACCGGGATGGCAATATGGATCTGTACATTTCGAACATGTACACCCCCGCTGGCGAGCGTATTGTGCGCAACGCACGTTTTCAAAAGCACGCCGATGCGATGGTCCGCGCAAGTTACTTGGGCCACTCGCGGGGCAATTCCCTTCTGATGGGGCAGGGCAATGGGCAGTTCCAGTTGCGTGGCGACATGGCAGGGACCGGGCCCAGCGGTTGGTCATGGGGGTCGGTGTTCATGGACTTTGACATGGACGGATTGCCAGACCTTGTCGCTCCCAACGGATTTGCAACCGGGAAGAAACGTGAGGATCTGGCCAGCTTCTTCTGGCGCGTGGTGGTCAATGCATCCCCGCTTCCTGGCGCCAGTGACGACACATACTTGCGGGGTTGGCAGTGCATCACGCAGACCGCAGTCGAGGATGGTTATTCATGGAATGGTCACGAACGTCACCACGCCTATTGGAATGTGGGTGACGGAAAGTTTGCGGATATCTCCGCAGTCTCCGGCCTGGATCTGCTCGAAGATGGTCGCTGCGCTGCCGTCGTCGACTGGGACCTGGATGGGAAACCCGATCTCTGGCTCGCCCACCGAAGCGCTCCGGTGTTACGCTTCATGCACAACCGCATTGGGTCAAGCGGGCATTGGGTGTCCTTGGAGTTGGTGGGGAGAGCGCCCAATACCGAAGCGATCGGTGCGCTTGTTCATGTGCGGCAGGGTGAAAAAAACTCGCAAGCTCGGGTCTATGCTGGTGAGAGTTATCTTGGAGGAGGCAGCAAGCGGCGCTTGTTCGGGCTTGGTTCCGATGATGCTGATGTACTGGTGACGATCACTTGGCCAGACGGCGAAACCCAAGCATTGGATCCTCTGGCCGTAGATCATCTGTACAGGGTTGAGCAGGGAGCTGGTACGTCTCCGGTGACTTCGAACTTCCAGTCCTTGTCGCAAGCCACCGGGGGTAAGGCCTCGCGAGGAAGGGGGCGCGCACTGCAGCGGGTGATTCCTGTCGCTAGGCTTCCCTTGAGCGCTTGGGACCTGCCCGACTTTTCCCGGCAGCGGCCGACGATCGGCGACCTGGGACCGGGTCCCGTGTTGGTGTACGTCTATGGCAGCTGGGAAGGCGCAGGATTTGAGGGTCTGCAGGCAATGGCCCAAGCAAACGAGTTCAGCTCCTATTCCCTGCGCATCGTGAACCTGGATGGTCCCCGCCAGGCCGCCCAAGTTCAGAGCCAATTGTCCCGGGTTGGGTTGCTTTCCAGGTCGGGGCGGGGGGGGCGCAGGGTTCGAAACCTGATCGATACGATGTTGGGTGAAATCCTAGGCGCTGCCAAGGACCGCGACCTTCCCATCGGCTTGCTTTTCGACGGCGAGGGCGCGCTGGCCGCGATCTACATGGACGGCATGCCGCTGAAGCAAATCGAGCGGGACGCCCTGGCCCTGCGGAAACAGGCGGCGGGGGAAAATCCGACCGGTTTGAGTGGAGGGCGTTGGTTTGGTCCCAAGCCAAAGCGATCTATCTTGCCAATGGCGGCTTTCTTGCGACGGGCCGGAGAAATCAAGCTGGCAGAGAGCTTGGAAGCCTGGGTCGCGGATCAGGGACCAGGAGTTCGGGGCAAGTAATGGCCAATCGGCGTCTGGCTACCCTTGTCCCAGCAGGCCGCTGACAACCGGCGGTTCGTTAGCGCACCTGGAGGTGGAAGCGCGTATAACCGGTATTGCCAGGATCGATTGGGACGGCCCACACCGTCCCGCGGAGCGGGGAGTCCTCTCCAGCCGGTTTCCATGAGATTCGGTAGCCATGATATTCCAGATGGGCATCCAAAATGCGGGCATCGGCCAAGCGGTGGCGCAGCTCCGTTTGATCTCTCATCCAAACAGCCAGGTCGTCGGGAGGAGAATCGGGCAATGCCGCAAGCTGGCGTCCGATTAGGCGGACAGCACTCTTGGCGTCGGATTCGCCCGCATTCACCAATATCTGGCGGAATAGGGGCTTCGTGACGGCAAGAAATACGATGACCTGCAATCCCAACAGGACCCAAGGGCGTAATCTTTTCGACAGGCCCCGGGACTGGGTCAGAGTTTGGGTGTGGGCAACATTCGTCTGCATGGCTTCTTCCTTCTAAGTTTGAGCACCGCTACCTTGGCATTCAATCGCGGTCTTCTCCTCTGGCCATGCCCGTCCCGAGGTTGGGGCCGAAACAGAACCATGCTACGACTTTCTGAACAATGGAACCTCCTGGATGCGAAGCGCCGTGGGGCCGTGCTCACGGTCGCCAGGGCCTTGGAAGAAGCAGGACACCGGGCCTGGCTCGTGGGAGGAGCCGTACGCGATCTGCTGCTTGGGCAGGAGGTCGGGGACTTGGACATGGTTTCCAAGGCACTGCCCGACGAGGTAGTCGAGCTGTTTCCCCATTCCCGGGAAGTCGGGAGGAGCTTTGGCATCGTGCAGGTCGAGGCCGCTGGCCGGTGGATCGAACTGGCCACCTTTCGACTAGAGCGCGGTTATAGCGATGGCCGACGCCCCGATGAGGTTCAGTACACAGAGTCCCTTGAAAAGGACGCGGGGCGCCGGGACTTCACCTGCAATGCCCTTTACTTGGATCCGTTGACCATGGAAGTTCGCGATCCAAAGGCGGGAGTCGCGGACCTGGAAAAAGGGCAATTGGCCTGCGTCGGCGATGCCAAGGGGCGCTTTGAGGAGGATGGTTTGCGCCTCTTGCGTATGGCTAGGTTTCTGGCTCGCTTGGGCCTCAAGCCCGCCGCTGGTCTATTTGAAGCGGCCGCCTCCTCAAGGGACAGTCTGCGGGGCGTCAGTGGCGAACGGGTCTTGGAGGAACTGAAGCGAATGGCGGAAGGCCCCGCAAGTCAAGTGGCCATGGGAGCGTTGGCAAGCTCGAAACTGTTGGGCTTGGCGATCACCGTAGGCAAGCAAGAGGTACTTTCCGATGAGCCCCTGCGCCTGGCGGCATGGGAGCGCATCTCCGTTGCAAATGCTGCTCCGTCTGGGCTGGAGCTTGCCTTGCTGCTCTCCATTTTCCTGGATCCCGCTCCCGGCCAAATATTGAGAGAGTCAGAAATTCGAAGCACGGCTCAAAGTGCATTCCGCTTGCTTCGGGCCTCTTCCTGCCTTGGCCAGCAGGTCACGGACCTTTGGCATCTGCGCAGCTATTTCGCGAACAACCCTAAGCAGGACAGTGTGTCCATTCGTGCTTTCCGTGGACCGCAGGGGCCCTTGGCCCTGGAACTCGCTCGAACCTGGAAGGAGCTGCAAGGCGAACAGCAGGCGCGTGTGGAAACGCTGTTGGCGTGGTTTGAGGAGCTTCCTAAGTCCCGTGTTTGGCCTGACTTTCTGCCTTCAGGGCAGCAACTCCTGGAGCGTGGAATTCCCGCTGGCCCGCGCATGGGGGAACTCATGCGTGCGGTTGAGGATGCAGCCTTGATGGGGGTGGTTAAGGACCAAGCCTCTGCCGTGGATTGGGTCCTGGCACAGGGGCCTCTTTCTTAGGTCACACCAGCACGGAGCACTTCGACTCAGGAGGGTGGGAAGGACTTGCGCAGGCGAACAGAGAAGGCCAATCCACCCAGGGCGCACAGCACCGCTAGCCATGGGAACAGGGTTGCTTTCAAGGCCGCGCAGCCAAGGGCCGCCGTCGCAAGCATCAACCGGCGCAGGCTCAACCCCATGGCTTGGCGCACAGCCGCACATGTCCATGGTTTGCTTCGGTGGGCAGCATGCCACAGGCGGGCTGCGGCGCCGATGGATATTATAAAGGCGAGCGCGTACGCCCAAGATTGCGGGCCTGGGCGCAATGCCATGGTTGAAAAGGGGAGGCCCGCCAAAACGATAGAGGCGCAACTCAGCACGCGTCTCGGGCCCCGTTGATTGAGGGGGCGTGCACCGTCCTCATAACCGGACAGAACAGAGATCAACCCCACGTAGAGGCCATACGCAATGGGTGGAAGCAGCAGGGCATCATCCCACGGCAGCCCCAAACTCGATCGAACCGCGAGCATGCCAAAGGTCAGGTTTCCCGCGCGGCAGAACGCCAGGCAAAGTGGTCCGAAGGTGGGACCTCGCAGGACCAAGTCATAGGCCGTTGCGCTGAGCGCAACGAGCCCCAAGCAGGCACCCGCCGTGGGATGGATCAGGAAGGCCAATCCCGTTCCAGATAAGAGCAAGAGCAAGGACAGGGGCAGGGCAGCGGTCGCCGAAAGATTGCCCGCTGGGATCGGTCGCCCAGGCCGCTTCAACGCGTCCTGCTTGCGGTCTGCCCAATCGTTGAGGCCCATGCCTCCCATGAAGACCAGCAGCGAAGCCAAGCAGGCTTGGAGGACCAGTAGAAAGCCGGGGAAGTTGCCGTGGCTTCCAAGGGAGATACCGATCAGCGCATCCGCCAGGGCGGAAGGCGCGAGGGAAATGCGCGTCCACTGTAGAAAGGCCCTGGGGGCATTTTTGCTTCGAATGGACATGGCGTTGGGCCTTCTCCCTATAGCAACCTCAGGATGTCCTGGTAGGTGACGTACACCATCAAGGAGAGGATCAACACCAGGCCGACCAGTTGGCTGTAGCCCATGATCTTCTCCGATACGGGCGTGCCCTTGATGCCTTCGACCATCAAGAAAAACAGATGTCCGCCATCCAAGAGCGGGATCGGAAGTACGTTGAGGAAGGCCAGGTTCACACTCAGCATGCAGAGGAAGAACAACAACTTGGTCCAGCCCATCGATGAGGCCTGATAGCTCACCTTGCTGATGGTCACGATGCCACCCAGGTTCTTGGGGCTGATTTCCTGGCGGAACATTTGCCGCAGGGTCATGCCAGCTTCCCGAAGCATGCGCAGGGAGGAGTCGGCACCCATGGCAACGGCCTTGGCCATACCTGTGGTTTGGAAAAGGTAGGTACCGGATTGGAAGCCAAACCCGTATCCTAGCGAATTGGATAGGGCAGCCGTGGCCGAGAAAGTCATCGGTGTCTCATCCCTCAGAACGTCGAACTGCAGCGCTTTGCCTTGTGACGACGCCGATGCGGCGAGGTCTTGGATCTCCTGCCAGGATTGAACCCCACGGCCCCAAAGGGCTTGGATCGCATCGCCCGTACGAAGCCCGGCTTCATGGGCCGCACTCTTGGGGCGTACAAGGATCGTGGTGGAATCCAAATCCTGTTGCATGGCCAGGTCCGCCACCAGCGATGCGGCCATGGATCGATGGAACCCGGGAAGGTTCAAAGTCAGGAGCTCCCCGTCGCGCAGGACCTGGACACGCAGGTTTGTGTTGGGGGCCGCACGCAGGGCGAGTAGGAAGTCGGTGCTGCGCAAGATTCGCTTGCCGGCGGATTCGATGATGCGGTCCCCGGCTTGGATGCCCAGGGTTTGAGTGGCCTTGGATTGTCGGACCGCGTGCACCAGGTGGCTCGGCGGTTCGATTCCAAACACCGTGCGGCCTGCCTCGCCCACGTTCCATCGGGGTTCGATTCGGACCGTTTCGATGATTTCCTCTTCGCCCTCTGGCACCTTGCGGAACACCTGAAGTTCCATGGGGGAGCCCTCCGCAAAGTGTGCCGTGAGAGCTTGCTCAGGGGTTTGGCCTGGCAGGGCTCCAAGGATCCGCAAAACCTGATCTCCGTCACGGAGGCCGGCCTGCTCAGCAGGGCCGCCGGGAGCAATGCTCACAGCCCAGTTTGCATCGCCCATCGGGGCGATGCCGACGCGGTAGAAACCGTTGGTTTCGTCCTTGACCGGGCTCAGTGCCACATCCCTAATTTGGGTTTCCCCAGGATACTGCATCCGGAAGTGCACTGGCTCGGAGCCGTGGATTGCGACTTCTCCAGGGATACTCATGAAGTCGTGCACCGGGCGATCACCCACCTCCAAAATCCTGGTGCCAGAGGGGATGCGCGCCTCCCAGGCCGGTGACCCAGGGGTGGTCCTGCCGACCACGGGAGCGATCGCTGGAACACCAAAGTGGTAGACGATCGGGAAACAAAGCAGGGCGAAGACCACATTCATGATCACGCCACCCGAGTAGATTAGGAAGCGCTGGGGCACGCTCTTCGCGGGCAGGCTATCGGGGTCGGGTTCCTTTCCATCCTCTGGCCCGTACTCGCCTTTCATGCGCACATAACCGCCAAATGGCACGAGCGCCAACTGGTACAGGGTTCCCTTGCGCGTAAAGCCAATCAGCTTGGGGCCAAATCCAAGGCTGAAAACTTCAACCTTCACTTTGCAGAAGCGGGCCGCGAGAAAATGGCCCATTTCGTGCACGAAAATGACCATGCCGATGCCGAGGGCAACCTGGAGGGTTCTAAGGATTTCGGGACTCATGAGTTGGCGTGTGGGGGACGGGGGCGCTGAGGCCTTGCGTCTGTCGGCTCAAAAGGGAGTTTTGCTTGATCCTGAGAACCGCGATTGGATGCGGTCCAGGGTGAATTGACGTGCCCACCGGTCGGCGGCGAGCAGTCCGGGAACATCCAGCGAGCCGGCAGGCCGGGATTCAAGGGCCGCGGCACACAGTTCGCCCATTGCGTGGAAGGGTATGCGCCCTTCCAAGAAGGCTTGCACTGCAACTTCATCGGCCGCATTGAGCACAGCCCCCGAGGTTCCTCCCTGCCGCACGCAGTCATATCCCAAATCGAGGGCCGGAAAACTAATCCGATCGGGGGCTTCGAAGGTCAATTCGGAAAAAAGTTCCAGATCAAAGCCCTGTTGGGTGGGAGCAGGAGCGCGGTCAGGATAGTTGAGGGCGAAGTGGATGGGACCGCGCATGTCGGGAGGCCCCATCTGGGCCATGACCGATCCATCCACAAATTCGACCATCGAATGCACGACAGACTGGGGGTGAACCGCCACCTGAATCTTATCTGCGGGAAGGTCAAAAAGGTGGTGTAACTCGATGATTTCAAGCGCCTTGTTCATCAGGGTGGCCGATCCAATTGTAATGCGATGACCCATCTCCCAGGTGGGGTGGCGCAGGGCTTCAGCCGCGCTGACCTTTTCCAAGTCCTGGCGGGTCTTTCCCCGGAATGGCCCCCCGCTTGCGGTCAGGATCACCTGCCGGATATTCGCGGGGTCCTCGCCACGCAGGCATTGATGGACGGCGCAATGTTCGGAATCCACGGGAATGATCACGGTATCCATGCGCCGGGCCAACCCGAGCAGGGGCTCTCCACCCAAGACGAGGGATTCTTTGTTGGCCAGGGCCAATCGGGCCCCGGTTTTGAGGATGGCCACGCTGGGTTCCAGGCCCGCAGCTCC
>JAAETM010000198.1 GCA_024228395.1 bacterium
GTTCTGTCCCTGTGGATAGGAATTCCAAGCGGGCAGTTTCGGGAGAGCGGGGGGGAGCCAGGTGGGGCGCGGGGGGGAGTGTAGGGAATTGCCAACCAAACGGGGCCTCCGGGGCGGGGATCGGCGGTGCGGTGGCGGCAAAAAGGGCCGGATTTGTCGTTGGGACCATAGGGCGCTAGCCCGGGACCTTGAGTTTGGTCCGGGCTTGCGGTGTTTGTGGGTGTGGGCGGCCCATGTGCGCGAGAGTTAGGCCTTGGGGGGAGGGGCTAATACATGCAGGTTTTTCAAAAAATCGGAATCTTTCCGACGTGATTGCCACGACGGGTGGAAAGTATGGACGTATTCGAGATGGGGAAGACGAAATGACCAATATCGTAGTGAGAGACCTCAGTCATGCTTCCATCAGTGATATGCTGGGTAAGCTCAAGAGGTACGTTCCATGGCCATGACGGGTGTTTGTTGGGACGGCACACTGATTATGGGTCATCCATGTATGGACAGTGCAAAGGTACCGAGCCAGAGCAAAATCCGCCGCTAGTCTGCAACCCTTGGGCAGATTCGGAAACGGATGCACGCCCTAGTCCCAACGACCGGCGCGTGGCTCGGACGAGTTTTGCAAGGCCACTACCAATACTATGGAGTGCCGGGCAACAGCGGATCGATGGCCTTTAATCGCGACCAAGTCACCCGCGTCTGGCGCCAGGCTCTACGCCGACGCAGCCAGAAAGCGAAATTGACCTGGGACCGAATGAATCGCTACGCCGTGCGTTGGCTCCCACACCCCAAGAATTGCCACCCTTACCCGAGCCAACGCCTTGGTGTCATCACCCAAGGTAGGAGCTCCCTGCACGCGGCCACCCACATCCCCGCAAACGACCGCGCCTTACGCGAGCGTCTCTGCAGGTACATCTCCCGCCCCCCGCTCGCCCAAGGCCGCCTCTCTCTAACCGACGAAGGCCAAGTCCTCTGGAAACTCCGCTCCCCCTGGCGCGACGGCACCAAGGCCTTTCGCTTTGACCCGCTCGTTTTCATCGAGCGCCTAGTCGCCATA
>JAAETM010000199.1 GCA_024228395.1 bacterium
CTTGTAGAGCAGTTCAAAACCTAGGATCCCCGTGTACCACTCGATGGAGGCGTCCAGGTTGGTCACGGGCATGGCGAGGGTGAGTTCTTTGGTGTAAGGAAGGGTCATGGCTTTCGATTGGGATGTCTCGGGGAAATGGGGCGTTGACACAAAAGTATAGTTACTATATGTTCATGTCAAGCCCATACCCGCGACCATGCAGGACCCCCCTCCCCTAGCCCGACTTTGCGCACGCCGCTGGGCCGTCCCAATCCTTGCGGATCTGGAAGGCTCGAAGGGTTGCAAGTTCGTGACGCTCGCGGCCCACCTGGACGGATCCCGGGCCGCCCTCAAGGCTTCCCTGGGCCTGCTCGAAACCCTGGGCCTTGTCATTCCAAACCCCGGCCATGGACACCCCATGCGTCCCGAGTACGTGCTCACACAACGCGGCGCCTTGCTCACTGGGCCGGCCAAGTCCCTGGTGCGCGCCCTGGACAAGACCCAAGCCTTGGAGTTCGGCCTCAGGAAATGGTCCATGCCCATGGTGCACGTCATCCACTCGGGACAGGAACGGTTCGGTGGCATCGCCGAAGCCTTGGGCCCGGTCACCGACAGGGCGGTCTCGCTGGCCCTGACCGATCTGCAAGACAACGGCTGGGTCAAGCGCAAGTTGTTCAACGACCGCCCCCCGCGCAGCATCTATTCCGTCGCGCGGAAAGCCCAACGCTTCGCCCCCATGCTGACGGACCTCGGACTGGCATTGGAGTAACCACAGGAAAGTTCAAAGCCCCGCCCCATCGGTTGCCGCTTTGGCATGGTCAGCGTTTCGGTTTCGTATGCGCTTTGTTCGGAACCCTGGCTCGATTGCTGCGGCTCAAGTCTGTCCCTTAGTCTTACGGCACATGCAAAACTCCCGTCGCCCCCTGGTCCTCTCCACCCTCCTGGCGATTGGCCTATGCTTCGCCTATCTCTTCTCAACGAATGGTCACGAAAGTAGGGATGCCGACCGTTCTTTGCACTCGACCGAAGCTACGCCAAGCGAAGGGCTAGCTGAGCTCGAACAGACCGAAAACCCCATGGGGCCGGGGCGAACCGCAATCGAAGAACTTACCCCCGACCCGCAGCCCGAGCCAAACCCCAACACAATCCACGGGTCCCCCACCGCCACGGAGCCCACGGAGCCACCCGAGCCCACCACCAAACACCACACCGGCTCCTCCACATATCGCTGGCCTGAATTGATCGCGCGCGTATTCAACGAGGACGTACTGCGCTGCCCAAACTGCCGCGGCCACCGCACCCTGCTCACCGCGATCACCGACCCTTTCGCGATCCGTCGCATACTCGCGCACTTCGGCCTCCCCACCGAAGTGACCCCACTCGAGCCCCCCTGCCCACCGCCTGAGCACGACTTGCCGTGGGAGGTAAGCCTCGCTCCCGCGTAGCGGGATCCCGGTCCCCCATGGCCTAACTCTCGCGCACCTGCGCCGCCCACACCCACAAACACCCCAAGCCCGGACCAAACTCAAGGTCCCGGGCTACTGCCGCATGGCCCCAATGCCAAATCCTGCCCTTTTTGCCGCCACCGCACCGCTGATACCCTCCCCGGAGGCCCCGTTTGGCTGCCAATTGCCTACAATCCGTCCCGTACTCGCCCCCGCGCTCCACCTCGCTTCCCCCCGCTCTCCCGAAACTGCCCGCTTGGAATTCCTATCCACCGCCTGCAACTTGAATTGCAGGCGGCCGTTATTGAAGGGCCTCCTGCTTGTGCAGGAACGCCAGTCTCTGTGTCGCTACAGGATGTCTAGGATGCCCGTGGACTCGGGATTCGTCAGGGTTCTAGTATCCGCGCGGTAGTTGATGTTGGTTCCGATCTTCGCATTCCAGGGGTGCATCTCCTTGTCGCACACGATCCCCAAAGCAACGGCTGCGAAGCCGCGGGATGCTTGTGTCTTGCTCTTGTCATGCAGCATGTTGATCAGCCCATAAACGGAATACTTGTCACCGATGGTTCCAAGGGCGCTGGCGACGGCGGCTTGCGAGGATAATGATTTTGCGTTGCCGAGCATTTCAAGCAAGCGGCCTACCATTTCCTTGTCGCCAAGCAGACCCAGCGCCACAGCAGCTTGCTTGAGCAGGTCTGGGCGGTATTCGGACTCCGCTAGGATCCTTGAGATCGGTTCGATGGCCTGCTTGTAGTTCATAAGACCGAGGGCAATGGCGCAGTGCCCGCGGGTTTCATCCACACGAAAGGACTCTAGTTTGCCCAGGATCATCTTGGCGCTGTCCTGATCCTCGCAAAGACCCAAGCCCAACATGTAGGCCCCGGCACGCGAGGGGTTCTTGCTATTTCTCGCTGCCATGCGCAAAGCATCGAGCGCACCCATGGCGAGTGGGCTTTGGTCTCCCGCTATAAGGGCGCGGGCGTGCACTCCAATCGCAAGCCCAGCCCACGAGGACTGATCGCCCTTGGCCTCGGACAAGCGTGAAACTAGGGCCTTGCGGAGGCTGCTGCGCTTGCCCACGCGATCGGGCAATGCTAGGTGTGCCGGGGCCGGCCTCGCCGCTATTTGGGCCATGGATATCAATGCGAAGCGCTTGTTTTGATGCTCGCCTGTTACGGATAGGCGCAGCAGGGTCTCGTGGGCCAGTGTGTGAACAGGGTCGCCACTCCGGGCATCCACGAGTTGGCCGAGCGCCAGAACACACGATCGTTGGATGTCACGGTTGTACCTCGAATTGGGGCCAACTCCTTCCAGTAGCTTTTTGATGACCAGTGTTCGAGTGGCATCCATGCCACTTGCATTGCCGGAGAGCAACTTGGCCATGGCTGTCGGCGCATGGGCCCGCACTCTGTAGTGACGAGTGCGACTGTGCTTTCTACTATTGGCCTCCGCGTAATAGCTCAGCAGGTACATGAGCTGGCCCTCTCTGGAGGAGGAGGCCGCGGATTCCATGTCAGCCGTCTTGCTCTTGTAGTCGGCTGCACTTGGATCCAACGGGGTCAAGCCGAATGAAATCATGGCCGCTGTCTTAAGGTCACGCCGGGCAAACGTGGAGCCGCCGAGAACCTGCACAAGGCTGGCTGCGATTTGCTTGCGTAGCTCATTGTCGCTTGTGGCGTGACCGATCAGGCCCAGGCCATAGGCCGCGAAGGCGCGCGTACGGAAAGGAACCTCGGTCTTCCCAAGGAGGGAGCGAGCGGCCACATCGTCGTTCATCAATTGCGTGAGGAGTGGGACAGATGCGTCGCTGGCTAGGATTCCTAACGCGATTGCGGCGGTTTCGGAAATCTCCTGATTGCTGTTCTTGAGGAATGGACTGATGACCTTTTGGAAGTCAGAGGATCCCGAATCGGATTCAAAGTCCCCGATCTTCGCCAGGGCGATGAGGGCTCCGGTGATCAGGTCGTTTCCACGTTCCTCGTTGAGCACTTTTAGCAGGGCTGGAACCACGAACCCGCGGATTTGCTTTTGGCTTGGCTTGAGAGTTCCCTTGGTTTGATCCTCCGTGCCCGCACCCAGGATCCAATCATCGCTTCCAGTGACGGTGTCGGCGCTATGGATGCGGGCTTTGAGATTTAGGTACGGCTTGTTGTTGAATCCCCACCAAAGGCTCCAAGCGGAGAAATCTGGACTGGTTCCTGGTCCACACGGGCCAGTCTGTGGCATGGCGCCGGTTGGGCCGGAACCTGCCGGAGGGGGGACTGGGGTGTTCGGTAGCGGACCACTTGGCGTGGGCTTGCCCGGCCGTCCCGGGCCGCTGGGTCCTGGGCCGGTTGGTGGTCCGGTCGGTCGCACGCCAGGTCCGCAACCTGCTGGAACGCCCGGGGGGGGCCCGCAGTAGTTTCCACCATGGGCTCGGGCGTCGGGAGTAGACGACAGGCAGATGATCAGAATGGCAATTCCGCCAATGGGGATGTGCTTCATGGTTCAGGAGGGGGGTGGTTCAGCTGGAGCGTGACATGTGCAACATCTGTGCCGTTGCCTCCTGAGGGGATTGCTGAGCGCTAAGTTAGGTTCGTGCTGCGCGTCACCCCGTGCCGGAGGTTGCAGGCGTAACAGCTATTGGCCAATTGCTGACTGTGGAGATGGCGGCCACCCATGGCGATGCGATTGGCGCGGCACAAGGCCATTAAAGGAAAGCGGCCGCCCTCAACATGAGTTGGGGGCGGCCGCTTCGGTTGGCTCTCCGCTTGCGCAGAAGAACCATATAACTGTGTGACTACAGGAGGTCCAGGATGCCGGTGGAGCCGGCGCCCGTCAGGGTCTCAGTGTTTGCACGGTAGTTGATGTCGGTGCCGATCTTGGCGTTCCAGGGAAGCAGTTCCTTGTCACACACAATGCCGAGGGCGACGGCTGCGAAACCGCGGGCGGTTTGCGTCTTGCCGCTGTCCTTCAAGAGTTCGACCAAACCGTCGATAGAGTTCTTGTCGCCGATGGTGCCGAGTGCGCTAGCGATGGCAGCCTGGGAAGACAGGGACTTGGCATCTCCGAGCATCTTGACCAAGCGCTCCACCATGTTCTTGTCTCCGAGGAGGCCAAGGGCAACGGCGGCTTGCTTGAGCAGGTCGGAGCGGAACTCGGATCCGTCCAGGATTTCCTGGATGGGCTCGATGGCCTGGGTGTAGTTCATGAGGCCGAGGGCCACAGCACAGTGGCCGCGGGTTTCGTCCTGGGAGAAGTACTCCAGCTTGTCCAAGATCAGACCAGCGCTGTCTTGGTCGTTGGCGAGGCCAAGTGCGAGCATGTAAGCGCCTGCAAGGGCAGGTGACTTTGCTTTCTTGGCTTCGGAGCGAAGCGCGGAAAGGGCACTCAGGTCGATGGTCGGCTCAGCACCGTCGGAAAGAGCGCGGGCGTGAACGCCAACGGCCAGACCGGCCCTGCGCCGCCCACACCCCAAAACACCCCAAGCCCGGACCAAACTCAAGGTCCCGGGCTACTGCCGCATGGCCCCAATGCCAAATCCTGCCCCTTTTGCCGCCACCGCACCGCTGATCCCCTCCCCGGAGGCCCCGTTTGGCTGCCAATTGCCTACAATCCGTCCCATACTCGCCCCCGCGCTCCACCTCGCTTCCCCCCGCCTCTCCTGAAACTGCCCGCTTGGAATTCCTATCCACC
>JAAETM010000200.1 GCA_024228395.1 bacterium
AATGTGGCTTAGCCACTGCCGGGTCACTCCCGGCACCGGGGAGCCGGATGCGTCAATCGCGCACGTCCGGATCTGTGGGAGCCTGGGGCCAGCAATGCCCCTGGGCCACCCGACGAACTACCTGGCCGTCTGGGTGTCCATGAACGCCTCTGGCGGCACTTTCTCGCCTTGTTGGGGCTAATGCCTCGACGCGGCTCGAAAGCACCGTTGGTGACATTCATGAACTACCCAGAACTACTGCCTAACGGGCCCTGCGGGCCCGAACTCGGTAGTTTCGGCCAGGTCGTTTGCAACGTTGAGGTGGACAGATGCGGGCCGCTAAGCCTTGCGCCCAAAGAACCAAGTTCGGTACCAGGCGGGGCCAATGTCCCAAACGCGGTGGTCGATGACCTCCTCCGCGTGCAGTCCTAGTTCTTCGAGCTCCGCTCCATGGTCGTAGATCGTGTGTATGGCGTTGCGCGTCAATGCGGCGCAGCCCGATAGGGGAATGATGTGGTGCAGGCGCTGCAGGGAGCGTGCCAAGGCATTGCCATGGGGGGGGCGAAAGTCAGCCACGTGCAGGGTGCCGCCCGGAGCGAGGAAACCGATCAGTCGCTCGCGAATAACCCGCATGGGCCCCGAAGGAAAGACGTTGAAGAAGTGGTTGGCGACCACATGGTCGAAAGGTCGATCGGGCTCCCAGTCGAATATGTCCGCTTGAACAAAGGTCAGGGTGACTCCAGCTTTGTCGGCGTTTTTTTGAGCAAGGGCGAGCATGGCAGGGGACCGATCCACACAGGTGACTTCAACCCCGGTTAGGGCCGCCAAAATCGCAGCCCGGCCTTGACCAGATCCTGCGTAGAGAGCGCGGCTGCCCGGCCGCATGCGTTGCACCTGACAGCGCCTAGAATCCCAGATGGCTCGACCACTCCAGAGGTATGTGCACGCGTCATAGATCGGTGCCGCAAGGCGGTAGAGGTCGCGGCCAGAACGCAACTCTTGCCCGGTGGTTTGGTGGGAGCGGTGCGCCATTTCCTGCTTGGAGTGAGCTCGAACAGGGGAAGGAAGTGGTGACCCATAGTATCCCGAGTTGGAACCATGTTCGGGAGTGGCTCCAGGAGCTGGATACGCTCCGCAGTGGGATTGAGGGAGGCCCTGGAACCCCCAAGGCGTCAGCTTAGTGGCACCAAACCGCAATAGGAAGACTCCCTTGGGGGATTGGGACTCGTTGAATGGGCCTATGGGGGGAGCACGCGGATCTCCGATGATGCCATGCGGAGAGGTGCCGATGGACGAACGCGGACGATAAGCCTCTGGACACAGTGTCCAGGCCGAGTAACGGCCTTTACGCATGGCATCAGCGACCGCCTCACAATCCTGGGCCTAACTGCGGCGGGTCCAGGTGGAGCCTATTCCCGAGCGCAAACTAGCCTAGTGTTTCGCGGTGCTAGGCAGCCATTCCGAGCCTCAGCAGGGTCTTTCGAGTTTCTGCGAGGGTGCGGTTTGGTAGCGGCCTCGCCAAAAGTCTTCGGGACATGATCTCTATTCGCAGGGATCCGAGCATGTCCTCGC
>JAAETM010000201.1 GCA_024228395.1 bacterium
AACTATGCCCAGATGCAGACACTCGTCGACCAGTGGGTGGAAGCTTCAATCGAGATCTGCGAGATCAAACTGCAGGAGTCTCGGCAAGCCGCCAAGGGCTAATCCGAGGCTGTAGAACCACGCACTCTCAAGTTCTGTGGTGATCTTCTTTTGCATCCTTTCAAGGCGCGTGCTTGGCTCTTCCTTTGGGCCTGCTGGAGCCTCTGATGACTCGGGTCCTTCGGGGCTTCACTCATATTCATCCATGGGGCTTTCAGTTGCCTGAACATATGACGCGGTTCGTCTTAGAGATTCATGGTCGTTGCTTCCTTATCTATCGTTCGACTCTTCAGCGGCTCGCGCCACCTACTAGGGCCTTTGCTGACTTCTCGCTCCGCCTTCCGGAGGTGTCGCCCTTTCAGGCATAAAACGAGCCAGCCCCTGCTAGGGAAACATGGCCTGAGTAAGATGATCGGCCTTCACTGCACAATCGCCGGATCTACGCCGTTTTACTTTGGCCACAGCGCCTCCTATCTGATTTCTGTGCGTCGACTCGCAGTTTCGTTTTACGCTTCCTTCAAACGGCCCCTCGCGGTCCCGCCATTGTGCCTCCCTTCGGTCCCTGTGGCCTGGTCCCGGAAGAACTTTCATCTTCGAGTCAATCATCATGTCAGGCACACTAAGAGAGCTCCTACCCCGTCTGTGCGGGGGTAGGAGCTCTCTTGTCAGCTTCATTAGCAGGGTGCCTGTAGCACCCAACCCATGTAATTGTGAAGCTGCACAACTCGGCATCCTTGGTGTGCTTTAGTATCCTCGCAACTACCATGTCTAAGACAGAACAACACATCGCTGTGATAGGAGGAGGACCTGCCGGTTTGCGGGTCGCTGAAGTTGCGCGGCGCGGAGGCGCACGGGTGACTTTGTTCGAGGGGCAGCGCAGTGTTGGACGAAAACTACTCATTGCGGGCAAAAGCGGTCTGAACCTGACCCATTGGGGGGAGTTTGAAGTCAGCCTCACCCACTATTCGGGTCCTAAATTGCCAAGAGATCTATGGCGCGAGATTCTGGCCCGCTTCGACAATACTGCCTTGCGCAAGTGGGCAGCAGAGCTCGGGATCGAAACCTTTGTCTCCAGTGCGGGCAAGGTACTACCTGTCCCGGTAAACGGCCGCATGCGCTCCACGCCCTTGCTCAGACGCTGGATTCTGCGCTTGCAAAAAGAGGGCGTGGAATTCAAAACAGAACACACCTGGAAGGGCCTGACGTCCGAATGGCAACTGAAGTTCCTGTGCCTGGGTGAGTCACGCAGCTACGCCTTCGATTGTGTTGTGCTCGCCCTTGGTGGAGCTTCCTGGCCAAGGACGGGCTCGAACGGAGCATGGACTGAAACGCTTGGTGAGCTCGGTGTGCAAGTGGCTCCACTGGTTGGATCCAACTGTGGTTGGGAGAGTGCTTGGCCAGCTGCATTACTCGAAACGGCAGAAGGTCTGCCTCTTAAGAATTTGCGCTTGCATGCGGGGAATAGCTGCAGCCGTGGGGAACTAGTGATCACTCGTTATGGGCTTGAGGGTGCTCCGATCTACCGCTTGGGTCCGGAACTGCGGGCCATGGATCAACCGGAGGTCGTGATCGACTTCAAGCCCGATCAAGGCACAGAGGAATTGCTCGAACGAATGGGTCGCGTTCAACGCAACTTCGTGCGAGAAGCACGACGCCGATTAAGACTGGATGCGGGGACAGCTGCATTGCTCCGACATCTACCCGACCGGGGACCATGGAAGTCGGCGGATCAAATCGTGACCGAGATCAAACAGTGTCGTATCCGACTAGATGGCCCGCGGCCGGTGGCGGAAGCAATCTCGAGTGCAGGCGGCGTGGCCTGGAACGAACTAGATGCGGGACTAATGCTAAAGAACCTGCCTGGTTTTTTTGTGGCCGGGGAGATGATTGACTGGGACGCACCCACGGGTGGGTTCCTCCTGCAAGCTTGCTTCTCGACGGCGACACACGCGGCCCTGGCAGCACTAAAAAGGGAAAACGACCGCCCTCCGAGGGGACTGGCGCCTTCGTTCGACCCCCGCTTCCAGTAGCGGGAGTATCCCGGTGCCAGACTTGGAAGTGCCGGTTGCTACCGGCGGTGATGGGCTCTAGAAGCAGGAGGGTGTCGTCACCGGGCGCTCAAGCTGGATCCCCGGGTCCCCCGATCACAAACCGCTCACCCTCTGCCAGATGTTAGACCTGGATGAAAGTGAGCACCACCGCGCCCTCTCCGATACGGCCTAGTGTTGGAACGAAATCGATGAGTGTCTAGTCTAGTGTTTCGCGGTGCTAGGCAGCCATTCCGAGCCTCAGCAGGGTCTTTCGAGTTTCTGCGAGGGTGCGGTTTGGTAGCGGCCTCGCCAAAAGTCTTCGGGACATGATCTCTATTCGCAGGGATCCGAGCATGTCCTCGC
>JAAETM010000202.1 GCA_024228395.1 bacterium
AGTGAAAGATCGCCTCTTGGTCGCAGCCCTGGCGGGCTTCATGTTCCTTTCAGGCGGGGCGTTTTCCCGCCTATTGGACAAGAGGGCTGTCGCAGAGACCCCTTACGAGTCCTTTGCAATCAAGTTCGAACAAGAATTCGAACTCTCAAAAAAGCGTTCTCACTTCCTTAGAAACTTGCTTCGCTTCCATTATCAGAAGCGACTGCGCATTAAGGAACGCCACGATTCGACCTTGGACACACAGAGGGGTCGAGAATTGGATGAGGAGGACCAGAAGTTTATGGCCCTCATTCGTGATAAGGTCTTACCCCCGCACCAGCGAGAGCTTTTTGATGAGCGCCTGGCTGGCACCGAAACCCTTTTCCCCGCACGCTGACAGATGGCACGTTCCTGCGGCCTTCGCATGGGACCCCGGCGCTTTGAGCTGGTTGTTCTAGAAGGCAATTCAAAAAAACATAAGATCACCGCGTACTACGCAGGTGAGTTTGACCCGAACGCTGGGGATCCCGCTGATCATGCCGTAGAACTCTTGAAGGATGCAGCCAAAGCGCACCGCATCCCCACGGACAACATCGGCCTAGTGATCGACAGTGGGTCAAGTGCGTTCCGCCAGCTAATCCTCCCCTTCTCGGACCGATCCAAGTTAGATCAGGTCATCAAATTCGAGGTAGAGGACGATCTTCCTCAATGGAGTATCGACGAGGTCGTGGTGGATTATCACGTGCTTGAAGAGAAGGGGGATTCATCCAGCCTGATTGTGACTGCTGTACCCAAAGAGGACCTGTCCGCAGCGATCAAACTTCTGAGCCGTGCTGGACTGGAACCCCTAGAGGCCCAGCTCGAAACCTCGGCCATGGTCAATGCCGCAACCTCGGCCAGCCTTTGCGGTCCTGAGGAGGCGCAGCTTCTCGTTCATGTCGGTGACCTTGCGACTTCTGTGGTCACCATGGACGGTGGCAACATCCGCGAGATGAGGGTGATCCACATCGGGGCTCTGAGTCATGAATTGGTTCAGTCTGCTGAGCAAGCCAGCGATTCAGAAGAAGACCAGGACGAAGCCGAAATCGTTCCGGTCGCAAAGCTCAGTTCCATCGAAACAAGTCGCCGCATTGAGCAAGCGGTCAAGCGTATCCGGCGGGAGATAGGGCGAAGCTTGTCGGGCGCAAGTACTACCTTCCCGATCGGAGCCATTCATGTTTGTGGCATCGAGATGCCGGGCTTGGTCGGCGAGTCCATCATGGACGTGCCGGCATACATTCTGGACTGCTTTGATGAAGATGAGGGTCAACCGGCCGATGGTTACGGTCAATTGGTAGCAGCCTATGGCGCCGCCGTGACCCAGCTCGGTGGCGGGCTCATGGAGCCCAAACTTCGTCGCGAAGAGCTTGCATTCAGTGGAACCTGGGAGCGCATCGAATTCCCAGTGGCTGTCGCGGCCATGCTGCTCGCCATGCTGGGTGCAGTTTTCTTCATGATGGAGCGGCAGAAAGTACAGGATTACGAAAGGTCCATTGAATTCCTTGTGAAAAGCAATTTCAATTATCTAGTGGGCTCATCGGGCCGCTCTGATCAGGCCACAATGGTGCCACCCTCCAAGGACATCGCGAAACTCTCAAGGAAGCTTCGTCCTGCCAAGGGAGAGAAGCGAGAGTACTCGAAGCCTATCGAAGCTGTCTTTTCCGACACGCTCAGCTTCCTGGGCAGGGATCTGAATAAGTTGAAGGACGACTTGGGCGACACGGGTTCCGTCGCGCAACCCCAGTCCGCCTTTGTGGCCAGCAACCTGGTCCTTGACCTGTTGCGAGCACAATCCAGCCGCTGGCGCACCAGTATCCACAAGTTCTCTGGCGAGTTCATTTCTGGCAAGAATGCCAAGGAGAATGGTTGGGTCGATATTCGGATGGATATCGTCTTCTTTGGTTCCAACTCGGCTGAGGCAACCCGTGCTTACGAACAGTTCCGCAACGAGCTTGAAAAGCAAAGCGACTGGTTCCTAAAACTGGACGAAAAACCAACCGAAGAATTGCCGAATGGCGGTGGGATCATAGTGAAGGGCCTCACGATTGGCGTGGACACCACCAAAGTCGTCAGCGGAGCCGCCAAGAGCTAGGAGCAGAACATGGGAACATTCAAGAAACTATCGGCGATGCAATACATGATCGCCTTGTGTCTGGTTGGCGCCTGCGTTTTGGGATGGTTGGGCTGGCAGCAATATCAGCGTGCGGAGCACCTGCGCGGCTTGTTGGCAATCGATGTCAAGAACCGTCCGATTCCCAACCAAATCAGCCTGGTAGAGAGTCAGGTCGAGGAAATTCAAACCAAGGCACGCTTATACACCGAGCTGCACAAGCAGCTCGAGGGTGAGGACCTGCGCGTCAGCGAAGATTCGGCGTCCTACGTCCGTGGAATTGCCAGCAACCGCCAAATCGCCCTGGGCAGCGTGGCCATCAATCCGTCTTCCCGCGGCGTCAAGGGAATCAAGGGCTATACCGACAAGGTGTATTCTATCATCCCCAAAAACCTGGGCTCCGGCAAGCAGAAGACTCCCACCTTCCAACGGACCCAAATTGCCAACTTCATGTTCAAGTTGGAGGAGGGCTCCAAGCGAGTGAAGGTCACGAAGTTTGAGATCAAGACTCCGAAGCCGATCAAGGCTGACGCCATTCCTGATGACAAGTGGGACTTCAAATGCTCCATGACCATTCGCGGAAAAACGGAATAGTGCTCAAACCCGGGTTCTCCCCTTTGGACCACCAGCGCCTGGCGCCCGACGAAATGCAGCGTCGGGCCCAGGCGTTGCTTCTTGAGTGTCAGCGACGCCGCAGCGTGCGGCACTTTTCGTCAGAGCCCATCCCTGCAAGCGTCTTGGATGATTGCATTCGTATCGCAGGGACAGCGCCCTCGGGCGCGCACAAGGAGCCATGGACCTTCGCTGTGATCACCGACCCGGAAACCAAAGGGGCCATTCGAAAGGCGGCGGAAGAAGAAGAGCGCGAGAACTACTCCGGGCGCATGAATGAGGAATGGATCAAGGATTTGGAGCGCCTGGGCACGGATGCGGAGAAGCCATTCCTGGAGCATGCTCCCGCATTGATTGTGGTCATGCGCCACGCTTGGCAGGTTGGGGCAGGCGGCGAGAGGGAACAGTGCTACTACACCCAGGAATCAGTGGGGATCGCGAGCGGCTTCCTATTGATGGCTTTGCACCATGCGGGCTTGGCAACCTTGACTCACACCCCCAGCCCCATGGGATTCTTAGCGAAGCTTCTGGGCAGGCCGGCCAACGAAAAGCCCTACCTGCTAATTCCGGTTGGGTACCCTGTGGATGACTGCCAAGTCCCCGACCTGAACCGGAAGCCCCTGAATCAGCTCAAGGTCTAGCGTGACACCGTATTCACGCGAACAATTGAGGCATCTGATGGGATTCACCTTTGCACGGCGACCCAAAATGTCCTACTGTTTGCTGTTGAAGGTGCGGCCAAAGGCAGCCTTCATCGAACGAACCGCATATTGAGCCGGTTCCGGCGCACGACAGGGCTCCACGATTGGACCCGCGCCTTCTTAGTTTCGAGTCCCTCGCTGTCGTACGGATCCGACGCGCCCATGTGTTCATTGGGGTGCAGCAGTTCCGTTATGCAAGAAGAAGCAGCCAAGGACCGGTCCAACACCGGGTTCCACTCGTTCCGTCTCGTCGAAAGCCTCCAGCGAGGAATCGACGACGCCGGATTTACCGATCCGCGCCCCATTCAGTGGGATACCATCCCCGCAGCCCTCGACGGGCAAGACGTTCTGGGTTTGGCCCAAACGGGTACAGGCAAAACCTGTGCGTTCGCGGTGCCGATCATCGAACGCATCCTGACCTTCCCTCTCAATGGTCCGAGGGTTTTGATCATTGCCCCGACCCGTGAATTGGTCCTGCAGATTCAAGCCGAACTGCAGCTACTGGCAAGGCATACCAAGGTCCGGTCCGTTGCCATTTTCGGCGGCACCAGCGCGGTCCCGCAGATCCGGACCTTGCGCTCCAACCCTGAAGTCATCGTCGCCTGCCCCGGACGCCTGCTCGATCTCTACAACCAGAGCAAGATCAACTTCAAGAATATCGAGACCCTTGTGCTCGATGAGGCTGACCACATGTTCGATCAGGGGTTCCTGCCCGACATCAAACGCATCCTGTCGAAGCTGCCCGAGAACCGTCAAAACCTGCTGTTCTCGGCCACCATGCCCAAGCAGATACGGCACCTGGCGGATAATATCCTGTACAAGCCCCATGTCGTCGATCTCGGTGATTCCGCCCCTGCGGAGACCATCGAGCACGCGCTTTGTCCCGTGGCCGAAGACCGCAAATTCGACCTGCTCGAGATATTCCTACGCGAGCAAGGTTTTTCCACGGCCATCGTGTTTCTGCGCACCAAAGCGCGCGCCAAGCGCACGGCGATTCGGCTGCAGAAGCGTGGCCACAAAGCCATCGCGCTCCAGGGAAACATGTCCCAGAGTCAGCGAGTCAAGGCCATGGAGGGTTTCCGTAAGGGCGCCTTCGAAATCCTAGTCGCCACCGACATCGCCGCCCGTGGCATCGATGTGGCGGACGTTTCTCAGGTGATCAATTACGACGTGCCCAACACGCCCGATACCTACACCCACCGAATCGGTCGCACCGGTCGCTCCGAGCAATCGGGCCGCGCCTACACGCTCTATGCGAAGGACGATCACAGCCAAGTAAAAGCCATCGAGAAGAAACTTGGTTCGAGCCTACCCCGCATCCGTGTCGCCGGTTTTGGAGATCCAGAATCCCTGAGAGAAGGGGAGCAGCGCGGTGAAGCCGAGAAGCGCCAAGGTGCTGGCGACACCCGCCGACGCAGCCGTGGCCGCAGCCACCGAGCAGGTCAGCCCGACGATGCTTCCCGCACGCCGCGTAGTTCCCGCGGCAAAAAGCGTCAGCGCCGGGCAAAGCAAGGCGGCCAATCATCAGGTGCTGGTTTTAAGAAATCTCCGGGTTCGAACCCGGGCCGTGGTCGCAGCAGCTGGTAAGCGATCCTATTCCTTAGTGGTGGTGGCCGTGATTGTGGTTGTCGTGGCAGGCCATGTCGATGATCACTGCAGAGCAGAGGATCAAGACGGTATCCTCGCCCGCGTTGATGTCGATGCCGTAGGTGTCGCTCCAGGAGAACCACTTCTTCGAAACGCTGGCTACCTGCTTGCCATGCTGTGTGAAAACGTATTCGTGGTTCAACAAATTCCCCTCGGCCTTGAGGTCATCGGGTCCGGGAACATCCACCATGAAGGAGCACTTGAAGAAGGTAAACAGCTTCTTTTTGACCACCGCGAGGGTCTCTCCGCCCCGCGTGACCTCATAGGTGGGCCCCCACGAGAGCACTTTCTGGGCGATATGGGCCAATTCCTGACCACTGCCATCCTGGAACGACAGCTTGTCGCCGAATGAGAAGACTAAGCCCTTTACCCGGAAGGCCTCGCGCTCATTTTGGTCGCGAATGACGAAGTTGTCGCTCCAACTGAGGATTTTCTGCTTCATGATGTAGCGCATGGAAACAATCTTATGGGATGTGCCCCACCGTGCGAGTGGGATGTCCAATTCTCAGCTAGTTGCCACCGGTTGCGGCAGCAGCTTGTGATGGTCTTGCAGGCTGCCGACTTGCGCTTTGCCGCGATGTAGGGCGGCCAGTGCGTTGACCACGGCGCGAATACCGGCGAGGGTTGTGATACAGGGAATGCCTGCGTTCAGTGCGCTCGAACGGATGTAAGAATCGTCGTGGCGTTGCACCTTACCGAAGGGCGTGTTCAGAATTATGGACAGTTCCCGGTTCTTGATCGCGTCCACGATGTGGGGCCGGCCTTCGTGCACCTTGTGGATGCGTTCACACGGAATGCCGATGGTGCGCAGGGATTTCCACGTGCCGTCGGTAGCGACGAGCTCGTAGCCGAGGGAGGCCAGTGTGCGGGCCTCCGCGATCATTGCGCGTTTGTCCTCTTGTTTGACGGTGAGCAGGATGCGTCCCTTGCGCGGCAATTGTATTCCGGCGGCGGTGTAAGCTTTTGCTAGGGCGAAGCCCAGATCTTCGTCGATTCCCATGACCTCGCCCGTTGAACGCATTTCCGGACTGAGCATGATGTCGGCACCGGGGAACTTGTTGAAGGGGAAGACGGGAGCTTTGACGCTCCAATAGGGTGGGATGATGGGTTCGGTGAATCCCAGTTCCTGCAAGGTCATGCCAGCCATGATCTTGGCGGCATGTTTGGCCAGCGGGACTCCGATCGCCTTGGAGACGAAAGGTACCGTGCGCGAGGCGCGCGGGTTGACCTCGATGATGTAGACCTCGGTGCCCTTGACTGCATATTGCACGTTCATGAGACCGATCACGCCGAGCTCGAGTGCCATCAGCTTGGTGGCGCGGTTGATCTCGGTCAGGATGTCCTCGGAGAGGGTTGGCGCGGGCAGGATGCAGGTCGAATCACCGGAGTGGATACCAGCCTCTTCGATGTGCTCCATGATTCCAGCGACGACCACGATCGTGCCGTCGCAGATGGCGTCCACGTCGACTTCGACAGCATCCTCCAGGAACTTGTCCACCAGGATGGGTTTGTCTGGGGAAGCCTGCACGGCGTTTTGCATGTAGCGGTCCAGGGACTCGTCGTCGTAGACGATCTCCATGGCACGTCCACCCAGAACATAGCTGGGGCGCACCAGAACCGGGTAGCCGATTTCGCGGGCAACGGCGAAGGCTTCGCCTACCGTGGTCGCCATGCCCGACTCAGGTTGGTTGAGGCCCAGACGGTCGAGGAATGCACCGAATTGTTCGCGGTCTTCGGCCTCGTCGATCGCTTTGACCGACGTGCCGATCAGCGGTGCTCCGCTTTTTTCCAGGCCATCAGCCAAATTGAGCGGCGTCTGCCCACCGAATTGCACGATGATGCCCTTGGGGTTGATGGCCTCGACGATGTGCATTACATCCTCGTGGGTCAGCGGCTCAAAGAACAGATCGTCCGAGGTGTCGTAGTCGGTGGAAACGGTCTCCGGGTTGGAGTTGACCATCACCGCGCGGTTGCCCATTTCCTGCATGGCCATAGCGGCGTGCACGCAGCAGTAATCGAACTCGATGCCCTGGCCGATGCGGTTAGGACCACCACCCAGGATCATGACCCGGTCGGTTTCGGTGGGGCGTAGTTCGCTTTCGTCTTCCCAGGTGGAGTAGTAGTACGGGGTGACCGCGTTGAACTCTGCCGCGCAGGTGTCGACCAGCTTGTAGACGGGTTCGATGCCCTCTTCCTTGCGAATGCTCCGGACGCTCTCGGGGGTCGCGCCCACGGCCAACGCGATTTGAGAATCGGCATACCCCATGGCCTTGGCTTTGCGGAGCAGCTCGGGAATCAAGAGAGCTCCGGCCATTTCGCGCTCGAATTCGACCAGTTGACGCATGCCTTCCAAGAACCAAGGATCGATCTTGGTGACCTCGAAGATTTCCTCGGTGCTCCAGCCTGCGCGGTATGCGGTGCCGACTTCGAGCAAGCGGTGGGCGGTGGGTGTGTGCAGACTGGCTGCGATTTGGCTGCGGCTGAGTGAGTCCACGGGAGCCATGGAGCTGCGAGGATTGAGGCCGAAGCCTGCTTCGCCGGTTTCCAGGCCACGCAGGGCTTTCTGCAGGGCTTCCTTAAAGGTGCGCCCGATGCTGAGTGTCTCGCCCACACTCTTCATTTGCGTGGTGAGGGTTGTGTTGGCGCCAGCGAACTTCTCGAAAGCGAAACGAGGGATCTTGACCACGCAGTAGTCGATGGAAGGCTCAAAACACGCGGGCGTTTCCCGGGTGATGTCGTTTTGGATTTCGTCCAGCGTGTAGCCCACGGCAAGCTTGGCCGCGAATTTTGCGATCGGGAAGCCAGTTGCTTTAGACGCCAAGGCGGAGGAGCGTGAAACCCGCGGGTTCATCTCGATGACGATCAAGCGACCCGTCTTGGGGTCCATGGCGAACTGGCAGTTCGAGCCACCGGTTTCCACGCCGATCTCGCGCATGATGCGCAGGGAGGCGTTGCGCATGTTCTGGTACTCACGGTCGGTGAGCGTCTGGGCCGGGGCGACGGTGATCGAGTCGCCGGTGTGTACACCCATGGGGTCCAGGTTTTCGATCGAGCACACGATGACCACGTTGTCGGCGGTGTCGCGCATGACCTCCATCTCGAACTCCTTCCAGCCGACCAGTGACTCTTCGATGAGCACTTCGCTGTTGAGAGAGAGGGAGAGGCCACGGCCCACGATGTCTTCGAATTCTTCCACGTTGTAAGCGATGCCGCCGCCGGCTCCGCCCATGGTGAAGGCGGGGCGAATCACGCACGGCAGGCCGATCTGGCCCAGCACCCTTTGGGCATCTTCCAGCGAATGGGCGATACCCGAGTGGGCACATTCCAATCCAGCCGAAGCCATGGCAGCGCGAAACAGGTCCCGGTCTTCCGCTTTGCGGATGACGTGGGCATCAGCGCCGAGCATTTCGATTCCCAGGCGTTTGAATACACCCTTCTCATCGAGCATCAATGCCAGGTTGAGTGCGGTTTGCCCACCGAGCGTGGGCAGGATGGCGTCGGGGCGCTCTTTTCCGAGCACGGCCTCCACATATTCGGGAGTGAGCGGTTCGATGTAGGTCGAATCCGCCATCTCCGGATCGGTCATGATGGTGGCTGGATTTGAATTGACCAGGATGACCCGATAGCCCTCTTCTTTGAGAGCTTTGCAGGCTTGGGTTCCCGAGTAATCAAATTCGCAAGCTTGGCCGATCACAATCGGCCCGCTACCAAGAATCAGGATCGACTCAATGTCGTCGCGGCGCGGCATGGGAGGCTGGAGGGGGGGTCCTCGTTGGCGGGTGTGGGGTGCCCACCAGAGTTTCGCTCTGACCTGGTAAAGCGCTCAAGTAGAGCAAACCCACCTGCCCATGTCGAGTTGTTACGGCCTTTGGGGGGCGGGTATTAACCCTTCTTTTTTGAGGACCTGGATGGGTCGTCGCTGGGGACCTCTGGGGGGCAATTGCGCTTCGACCCAGGGGTCCAAAGTGGGGTAGCTGACAGACCCTTCCCAGCCATCCAAGACAAGGCCGCCGGGGGCGGGTTCGGCAAACCCTGACCGGTGAACGGCTTTCCCTTGGGCGTCGATTTGACACGTGCTGACCCCCTGGCGGAAGCGGGCCAGGTATGCACGCCCGGGGGATGGGCTCACGAACAGGTCGTCCCGTCGAAAATGCTCCTGCGCAGCCTCCGACCAGCTTTGTACGGGGTCTCGGTGTTCGAGCATGCATACGCACCCCGTGGTAAGCAGGAGTTGACATGCTAGGAGGGTAGCGGACCAGCGGGAGCGGTGCTTCACATGGGCGCGGCGGGTTAGCCAATCGGCGAGTCCGACGGCCGCAATAGGCAACAGAAAAGCGCCGCGAGGGCCTTCGTCCAAGCCTCCTGCGACCAGCGGAGCGACCCCGACGACTATCCATGCCAGAACCCATGTTGGCGCGGGTTGCTCTTCGGCCTCGCGCCGTCCGAACAGCAGGTAGAACAGGCCCAGCCAGGCGAAGCCCAGGCCGGAGATCCAGAAAACGAGTGCTTCACCCAGGCTGGAGGATCCTGGGATCGGGCCCATGATCGAGCGCCACAGGTCAGACCAGTGTCCACCCCCGGAAGTCACCGAGATCCACAGGCAGGCAATGCCGACCACGGTCAAACTAAATGCGTTGCCCCGACCTTGATTGGGATCCTTGGCCTGCGCGTTGACGGCCCAGATCGCAGCGGGCGCGAGCCAGATGTTTTCCGGCAATAGCAAAAACGCCAGCAGGAGGTACGACGCGGTGCGCCAAAGGTAGCCTTGTTTGCTCCGTTGTTCGGTTTGAAAGAGGCTTGTGCACAGGAGCGTGGATCCCAACAGCCCCGCTGAAAAGTCGATCGGTAGCGTGCCTCCCACCCAAGCAAGGGGCGAGATCACGGCCAACAGGCTTGCTGTCAATCCAATCTCGTGGTCAAAGCCGATGCGTTGCATGAGGCGCAGCAGGAGAAAAAGGCTGCAGCCGAGTAAAATGGCGGACCACAGGAAGCTGGCGGGCTCGACACCGAGTCCAAACAGGGCGTGGGTGCCCAGGATCGGAAGCGCCATCACGCTCTGGGGGGTGGACCCAGAACCAGCCATGTTCCAAACACCTTCCAGGCCTCCGAAATAG
>JAAETM010000203.1 GCA_024228395.1 bacterium
AAACCCAAGGACACCGGGGTCACCTGCCCCAAATGCAACAGCGGCAGCATGATGCAGCGCAAATCCAGACGCGGCAAGATCTTCTTCTCCTGCTCCGGCTACCCGGACTGCGATTACGCCACCTGGAACGAGCCCCTGGCTGAGGCCTGTCCCAGTTGCGGCTGGCCCATACTCACCCTCAAGACCACCAAGCGCCGGGGTACAGAAAAAGTGTGCCCACAACAGGACTGCTCCTTCACCGAGCCGGTTGGGGAGTAACCCGTCAAGCGGGATTAGACTCCTGGATGGACACCACTTGGTGTCCGTCCAGAAACAAATATCTACCGCGAAGTGCGCAAAGTTGGTATGGCGTTTTCTTTGCGCCCTTAGCGACCTTAGCGACCTTAGCGACCTTCGCGGTTTTTACCAGTATTTGCCGACAAACAGACACGGACCCTAATGGATATCATCTTTGAAGAGCTGGATTGTCGCGACACACACCTGGGCCAGATAAGTCTGCGCAAGAGAACCGAGCTGCAACTAGGCGGGGTATTGGTATACGAGGTAAAACTCGGAGACGAGTTCCTGATGTCCAGCCTGTTTCACGCCGGAGAGGACGCCCTGGCCGAGATCGGCCTGGCTGATATCGCCGTCCCCGAATTGGACCTGGTGGTAGGCGGACTGGGGCTGGG
>JAAETM010000204.1 GCA_024228395.1 bacterium
ACGGCCAGTGGCATGAGTGCGATCTCGTGCACGCTCCTGCAACACTGCGATACGGGCGACCATGTGGTGGCGAGCAACACTTTGTATGGCGGCACCTATGCCCTGTTGGAAACCTTCCTGCCCAAGAAGGCCGGCGTGACCACCAGCTTTGTGGACACCAGTGATTTGAGTGCGGTGGAAGCGGCGATGACTCCCAAGACCAAGGTCTTGTATGTGGAGGCGGTGTCCAACCCCATGCTGCGCATCGCCGATGTGCCGCGCCTGGCGGAGATCGCCCACAAGCACGATGCGATTCTGGTTGTGGACGGTACCTTCGCGCCCCTGATGATCAGCGGGATTCCCCTGGGCGCCGACGTGGTTGTGCACAGCATCACCAAGTTCATCAACGGAGCTTCCGACATCATCGCAGGTGCGATCGTCGGGCCGGCTTCGTTGCAGGGTGAGCTGATGGACTTGCATTGTGGGGCTTTGATGCTCACCGGCCCGACCATGGATCCGCGCATGGCCTATGAGATCAGCGCGCGCTTGCCCCACTTGGGCCTGCGCATTGCGGAGCACGCACGGCGCGCCCAATTCTTTGCCGAGAAGATGGCCGAGCGCAACCTGCGCGTGATCTACCCGGGCCTTCCAGAGCACCCCGATCACGAGTTGCTTAAGAGCCTCATGAATCCGGGTTATGGTTTCGGCGGCATCCTGTGCTTGGATTTGGGCAATGCGGAACGTGCCGAGGAGTTCATGAACAGCTTGCAGAATGAGGATCACTTCGGGCTGTTGGCGGTGAGCTTGGGTTACCACGACACCTTGATGACGCGTCCGGCGGCTTCGACCTCCAGCGAGATGTCCGATGAGGCA
>JAAETM010000205.1 GCA_024228395.1 bacterium
CACGGGAATGATCACGGTATCCATGCGCCGGGCCAACCCGAGCAGGGGCTCTCCACCCAAGACGAGGGATTCTTTGTTGGCCAGGGCCAATCGGGCCCCGGTTTTGAGGATGGCCACGCTGGGTTCCAGGCCCGCAGCTCCCACGATACCATGTACCGCCAGGTCGAAATCGGCAGCTGCGATCATCTCAAGATTGGCACTGGATCCGCGCAAGAAGGTCGTGCCGGCGGGCAGGCCCGCTTCCAGGCGGGAGGCCCGGTCCGCGTCCGCCAGGGCTACAAAACGAGGCTTGAACTCGAGGGCTTGGTCGAGCAGGGCTTGATCGCTGCCGTGTGCTGAAAGCCCCACGACCTCAAATCGCTCAGGGTCCAGGCGCACCAAGTCCAGGGTTTGGGTTCCGATGGAACCGGTGCTTCCGAGCACTAAAATTCGTAGGCGAGCCATAGGTGTTTGAGCGGCTCTGGGCCGGGTGGGTAGTCTAACAACCCCCCCTATCAATGCGTGGAAAGAATAGGTCTGCTCTTTTGTCTGCTCGCATCCGTGAAAACGGAGATTCCTGGGGCTCCA
>JAAETM010000206.1 GCA_024228395.1 bacterium
ATGGATAAACGAATAGAGAACTACGAGGTGTGCTTACCGGATTGGGGCGCCGTCCTTCCCGAACTCGCCACCCTTCTGTCTGCGGAGTACTCAGGCGGCCAGTTTGAAGCTGCGGAGGATGCCTTCTGCGACAGTGGCCGCGACAGTGCGGAATGGAGCATGATTGGAGCTAATGGATTAAGTGTGACGATCATCTTTGAGAAGTATGAAGGTTACCTCTTTGGTACGATCAAAGGATGCGGCCAGTCTTTCTCGAAGGCGAAGCTACTCCTCTATTCATCTTACATCTCTCAAGGTGGGAACCCCAATGCCCAGGCAAGGCCTTAGCTGTCTTGAGTGGCCGAACCAGGTGATGCTGATGGGGTTCAGATCCGCTAACATCATTGATCTTTCCAACCATTGAACAGGTCATGAGCACTGATACAAATATCGAGGCCAACAAGCACCCCTCGGGTGACAGGTTCACCAGTTCGGCAGTTTGGTTTTGTGTGCAGGCAAGTGTCACGGCTTGGCTGGCGCTTGCAGGCATCGTTGTCGGTCGGAATGACTTTGTAGCCGGCTTGCTGTTTGCCTCTGGATTTGTAGTCGCCAATCTGTGGGGACTGTACTTGTGGCGTTGCGGAGAACATGCCTCTGTTTATGTCAACCTGCAACGATTGTTGGGAGGCATTGCTCTCGTGGTCACGGTAGTTACGGTTTCTGTGAACTGGCGTGCATCGTCACCTATCTGGCCATATTGGCCGATCGCCGTGTACCCGGGCGGAATGCTGTGGGCCCGGCTCGTCCTAAAACCGATTCTGGCGGCTGCCCAATCACGTGTTGAAGCAGGTCGGGCTACACCCGACCGCTGATTGCCTAACTCACTCAACGCGAAGGATAGTTCTGCACGAGGAACCAATCATGCCGACCGTTGTTGGCCTCAACCATTTGCCTCACCGAAATCATAGATGAAGAAAGTCACTCTCCTAGTTGCAGCGGTGGTCAGTTTTGGCCTCCTCATCCTTATCGCTCAGTACTTTGCACCGATCAGGACCTATTCCTCTGATAGGGTCGAGATCTTGGGAGAGAGTATTTCCGACCATGGCGTCGAACTTTCTTTTCGGCCACTTGCGGAGTCGATGTATTACTGTCCAGGCGCAAACTTCACATTGAATGGTTCGACTATCCACTTTGAACTTGTCAGAGCGAAAGTGGGGGACCAGTCGCCCGTTGACGTTCCGGCAGTTTCGGAGGAGGGCGGACGCCTTTCAGTGACCTTCCCATTTCCCGGGGCAAGCTGGCAGAAAGGGGACATTGTCGAGCTAGTGGATTCTGATGGTAAGCACTATGGCCCTTGTGGATAGGAGTTCCAAAGGGGCAGTTTCAGAGTAGCGGGGGGAAGCCAGGTGGTGCGCGGGGCGGGCATGCCGTTGATTGTAGGGCTTTGAGTACAAAATGGGCGCGCCAGGAAAGGGAATGGGGGGCTCAGAGGCCGTGAAAGCCCGTGTCAACCGAGCTCTAAAAACCCACGGCCTGCTCCCCTCCCTAGGCTCTGACCCCTCGCCCCCCACCGACGAACACGACTCTCTGCTGCCGTTCCTACAAGCCGCATCGATCCAATCCCGAGTCGCTCTCGGACCCGATTCCGGAAAGCCTATCCCAAAGCTAACCGATCACGCCGCCGCAGCTCCGGGCCAGCCATCCCTGCCGCCCCTAACCTCAAACGAGCAAGGTTATTCCCTGCACGCGGCCACCCACATCCCCGCA
>JAAETM010000207.1 GCA_024228395.1 bacterium
ATCGCACTTCCTCGGGTGGGTGGCCTCCACCATCGGTACGAGTGGCGCGATGCGGCCTGAAACAGGGACGGACGAGTAGTGGCGAACGACAGGCAAGGAAACGCACATCTCGATATCACGGACTAGCGGGGGAAGAACATGCGCGCGCAAGTAAGACGACTACACACTCCCGACGCAGATGATCTGGCCAGCTTTGCGCCAGAAGACGACGGTGATTTCGCACTCCTCGTTCAGATTATCGCGGGACCTGAGGGTGCCGATGGAGAGGAGTCATTCGACCTGGAGGTCATTACGCCGAGAGAGCTTGCAAGGCGAGTCGAAGGTTCCGGCCCAATGAGCGGGCGTCACCTGCTGATCGTCAATCGGTTCGATGCTGATCATATCGCGGCTTGGATCGATAAGTCGGTTGCGGCGTGCTCTGGTGGCAGTTGGGTCGAGGTTGCCGAGCAGCTTGGCCGGATTGGACATTGGGAGTTTGAAGATTACCGAAGATGATGCGGCACACGCCGCACGGGCCAAGGAGAAAGGCGGAGATGAGCACGGACTGGTACGCGCCACAAGGAGAAGGCGGCGATGAACGAAGACCGGCTCACGCCACACGGCCACTGCTCCGAGACCGGCGCTCGCCGCACGGGCAAGAAGGCGGCGACCGGTGTGCCTACTCGGGATGAGGTGCAGTCGTCGACTTGAATGCCGCAGGATCAAGCGAACATAGGTAGTCGATCAGCAGTATCGCGCGTTGAGAATGGTGTTTGGTCGCAAACCCCGTATCCGCGCCATGCAGGATGGCGTGGCGGCTGAACTCAGGCACGCGTTTCCCGTGGTGAAAATTGACGAGGAAATGCTCCTCCACAAATCCCCGGACGATATCGGCGACAATGGGGTAATCTTCCGGTGGCAGCGACAGGAGTTTCTTGTAGTCTTCCGACTTCAGCCATCCAGTGTGTTCCGCGAGGTCCACGGCAATCCCCTCGGCTTGGGCCAGCAGTGTTGGCACCGAAGCTCCCCAAAGACCCGCATGGTGCGCTGCAAGTGCATGGCTCAGGATTTGGATACGACGAGCGAAAGCTGGATGCTCGTTGGCCTTCCATCGACTCTCAAACTCGGAGAGTTTGTCGGGCTCGTTGTAGGCGCCGGTCAGCATCCGCGTGATTCCACCGACGAAAAACGCCGGCGCACATGCGCCGGCGTGGGTGAGCGTGGAGAGGAAGGCTATTTCTTGGTCGGCTTGCGGCGGGCGCGTTTGGCAGCGGCGCGTTCTTTGGCCTCCTTGGTGCGGTAGGACGCGCCGGCGAGCTGGATGACCTCACAGCGGTGGCAGAGGCGGTCGATGAGGGTGACGAGGCACGCGGCGCTCTCGAAGACGGTGTTCCATTCCGAGAAGGGTTTGTTGGTGGTCAGCACGATGGAGCCGCCGCGCTCGTAGCGTTGCCGCACGACCTCATACAGGAGGTCCGCGTGGCGATTGTCGTAGCGCAGATAGCCCACCTCATCGACGATGAGCAGCTTGGGGGCGACGTATCGCTTCAGCCGGGTTCGCAGCGCGGCACCGTCCACGCTGGCCAGGTCGTTGAGCAGGTCGGATGCGGCGCAGAAGCGGGTCGAGTACCCACGCTCCACCGCCGCGTAGGCCAGATTCTTGGCGACCATTGTCTTGCCCACCCCGTTGGGGCCCATCAGCACCACGTTCACCTTCTCTGCGAGAAAGTCGAGCGCGAAGAGTTCCTCCACCTGGGCCCGGTCGACCCGCTTCGGGTGCTTCCAGTCGAAGTCGACCATCGCCTTGAAAACGCCGATCTTCGCATTGTTGATCCTGTACTCCCTGCTCCGGCGTGCGCGCTCGACCTCCTCGATCTCGATGAGCTTGGCCACCCAGGCCTGGGTCCCGAGCTTCGACCAGTGGGCCAGCAGGCCGTACAGCCGCAGTTTGAAGGCACGTTGCCGCAGGTCCTCGATGTCAGGTTTCTTCGCCATCGGTCTTCTGCTCGTTCTCTTCGTCGGCGACGTCGCCGATTTCGTCGTAGGTGCTCAGGCTGTGGGGCGTCACCACGAGCTCGCGCAGTTCGGGTGACGGGAGCTCCACCTTCGTCGGCGGGGGCCGGCTCAGGGCCCGGCGCCGCTGCTCCAGGAGTTGGCGGACCGACGGGACATGCACGGTCTCACGCTCGTTGAGCTCCACCATGACGGCGGCCAGGTCTTGGGGGCCGTACTGGTCAAGAAGTTCCAGCATGCGCGCGGTGACACTGCCCATGTTGTGGCCACGCTCGGCGGCGCGATGCAGGAAAGCCTCTGTGGTTGGGACCGCCGCCTGCAGGCGGCCCTGTCCGTGGAGATGATGGGCAGCACGCTTTTCGGCGAGCAGCGCGTCGATGTGGGCCTTGTCCTCGACCCGACGGCCCTTGTCGAAGCTGCGTGCATGCTCGGCGACGACCTGCTGACCGTCACACACGCGGACACGGTCCTCGTCGGCAAGGACCAGGAGACGCTGACGGACGTGGGCGTGGGGGACCGAGTAGTCATTGCGGTCGAAGCGGACGTAGGGCGTCTTGCCCACCCCGACCTCCACCCGCTCGAAGGTGGGAAGCGCGTCGTCCGGTAGGTCGATGAGACGAGCCTGCTCCTCGGAGAATGCCTCCTCGACCGTCTTGTCGGTGTCATCCGGCCACGGACGCTTGGCCGCGACTTCCAGGCACCACTGCCTCGCCTCGATGTTGAGGTCGGTCAGGTTGGTCCACTCGCGCGCCGCGAAGAAATTGTCGCGGATGTACCGGATTCGCCTCTCCACACGGCCCTTCTCGTTTCCGCGATAGGGCGCCGCCACACGAGGCCCAAAGCGGTAGTGCTTGGCGCACGCCAGCAAGGTCTCGTTCCACTGCACAGCGTCCCCGACTCGGGACGTCACCGCGCTCTTGAGATTGTCGTACAGCAGCGTCCGTGCCACGCCTCCGAAAAACTCGAAGGCCTCCACGTGCCCCCGCAAAAACACCGGCATGTGGGACTCGTGGAAAAATCGCAGGTACGTGTGCCGCGAGTAGCTCAGCGTCATCACAAACGCCATCAGCTTCCGTGTCGCCTTGCCCACGGTTACCTGCCCAAAGTGCCCCCAGTCCACCTGTGCTTGCTCTCCGGGCAGCGTCGTCAGCCGCAGGAATGCCTCCGGCCGCGGCCGCGGCCGCATCATCGACACCACCTCACGAAATCGCGAGACACCTCCGTCGTACCCCCGCTTCCTCGCCATCTGCCACAGCCGCGTTGCTCGCAGCTTCGGGTACTTCTCCAGCGTCTCCTGGATAAACGGCAAGTACGGATCCACCTTCGACGGCCGCTGCGCCAGCTCCGGCACCGGTACCCCGTGTTCGCCCAATACGCGACGCACCACGCTGTGGTGGACCCCGAGTTGTCGGGCAATCGTACCGACCGGCCAGGACTCCGCGTGATGCATCCGCACGATCTTCGCCTCCAGTTCGGTAGGAATCTTCTTCATCGGCCCCTCCGATCACCGACCTGGTCGCGGAGCGCCTGGTGGCGCGCGAGCGAATGTTCGACGTCGTGTAGGTCGGCACCGTGAACTCCGCGCGAGGACCTCGCTGCGCACGTATCCAGGGCATGCTCGGCCACACAGGCCGCATGTGAGGCCCGGCCCGGCCACAGGCGGAGCCGTTCGGGGTGGTTCGGCGTGGGGGGTGGAGTGGGGTTCGGCACCGTTGTTCTCCTTCGCCGCTGCCTGAAAGGCCGCGGCCACCACCACCCTGTCGATTCTCCGCACCTCCTCGCTACCGTGATGCGTCACTTTCGACTGCCGCCACCGGTACCTCGCCTGCCGCGCGGCGTGGTTGGCCGCCCCGTTGCGGCTGCGCTGGTACCGTGCCGCCGCCGCCCGTTGCGAGTCACGCCGCGCCGGGTCCGAGCACTCCGGCCCACAGTATCGGTTGCCGTGATCGCACTGCCTGCAGATCACCACCAGGGCCCCACAGCGGTCACAGTTGAACTGGCGCGCGCTGGTCTCCGCGGGATCGATGGGGGGCCCAATTCGTCACAAACTGGACACCGCTCCTGCGTGAGCAGATGCTCCCCCTGACCCCGTTTTCCTTCCCTTGAAGGCGATGTCCGAAGGTCGAGAGTTGGTCCTCTCGGCCTTCACTTTTTTTGACGTGCCGAGTTCGATACCCGGCAGCCTTCCTCTCCCCAACTTTTCTACGCCCAGTCCACCCTGACGCCGCACCCTACGGGTGACCAAGATCGAGCAGGTCGACGCTGGCCCTCGCGCGACCAAGCTCCGCCACTCCAAATCGAAAGTCCGCTCCCGGCTACACCATCTGTGCGGCTACACCGCACACTCGCGCGCACTTTCCCGCGGATCAGCACCGTCGCCGACACGGGGCAGGACGCGGTTGAAGTGAAAGTGCAGTAGGTCGCCCTGGAGGTGCTCGGCCTCGCAGGTTGTTGACCACCGCCAGACCGCGCGGACCGCTTCGGCAGAGCCCGAAAGGGGCCAAAGAACTGGGTCTTATTGGACACGTACTGGCGTTACGGGCAAGTAGGTCTTTCTGCGGCAAAACTCCATTTGATTGGATTGCCATGGGATCATAGCCTGACGTTGGGGTTTGGTAGTCTCCGACGCTGATACTGTTCCATTCCGCCCGGGTGCGCGCCTGGGTCGGTACGAACTCGTTCAGAGGCTGGCCGTCGGCGGGATGGCTGAACTGCTGTTGGCCCGGGCCCATGACACGGACGGTTTCGAAGAGCCTGTCGCGATAAAGAGGATCCTTCCGCATCTTGCTCACGATTCGCATTTCGTGGAGCTATTTATAAATGAAGCAGCGGATAGGATAGATGACATTGGCCACCTGTGGGGCACTTGGGAGGGCATCGGCGGCGATCGCGTTCTGAGTTTTTGCCGGGGTGAACACCGCGTCCGGGGACACCCAGCTAAAAAGAGCGCAGCGGCGAGCCGCCAGGCCCCAAAGAGTCGACCCAAACCCACCGATGTGGGCCCCGGCAGATGCAGCTGCATCGTCCCGCCGACTCCGGGGAGCCGCGGATTGCGCCTACATCCACTCGTCTGAAGCGACCGGCGAGGCTTCCTCGTCCTCGTCCGTGCTCACGTCTGCACGGGGGATGGCGAGGACGTACGCACCAAGGTCTGGGGCAGGGCGTGCCAGAGGGGGCCGCGAACATGGGGCCCGCCACCGGTGAAATCGGGCGTGATTCGATCCTTGGCGGCCTCCATCATGCATATCGGAGGGCCGCGTAAGGTG
>JAAETM010000208.1 GCA_024228395.1 bacterium
CTGATCCTCATCCAGGCCCCCTCCTGAACCCACTCGGCCATCGAGTAGGTTGGATGCACATAACACAGAGCATCCGCTCAGAAGGAGACCCGATGAGATTCTACACGAACAGCCATATGCACTCCTGCGGGATCGATCTGCACGCCAAGACGATGTACCTCTGCATTCTCGACCGGGAGGGAGAGATCCTTCTCCACCAGAACATCAAGAGCCATCCCGAGCCCTTCCTGGCGGCGGTGGCCCCCTTCCGCGAGGACCTGGTCGTCGCGGTGGAATGCATGTTCACCTGGTACTGGCTGGCCGATCTCTGCCGAAACGAAGGCATCGAGTTCGTCCTTGGCCACGCCCTCTACATGAAGGCCATCCACGGTGGCAAGGCGAAGAATGACAAGCTGGATGCCTACAAGATTGCGGCGCTGCTGCGCGGCGGAACCCTTCCCAAGGCCTACGTCTACCCGCCCGAGATGCGAGCCACCCGGGACCTGCTCCGCAGGCGCCTCCATCTCGTGCGCCGGCGAGGGAACCTCCTGGCCCACATCCAGAACACGCACCACCAGTACAACCTCCCCGTTCCCCCGGCGAAGATTGCCTACAAGGCCAACCGTGTCGGGGTCGCCGAGGCTTTCGGCGACCCGGATGCTCGCAAGAGCATGGAGGTGGACTTCGGCCTGATCGCCCACTACGACGACGTGATCCGCGATCTCGAGCTCCACCTGGAGCGCAGGGTCAAGCAGCAGGACGCCCATGCCTACTACCGGCTCCGCTCCGTCCCCGGCATCGGGAAGGTCCTGGCCTTGACCATCCTCTACGAGATCCACGACATCCAGAGGTTCCCAAGGGTCCAGGACTTCCTCTCCTACGCGAGGCTGGTCAAGTGCGAGCACAGCTCAGCGGGGAAGAAGCTGGGCAGCGGAGGGGCGAAAATCGGGAACGTCCACCTGAAGTGGGCCTTCTCCGAAGCCGCCGTTCTCTTCTTGCGCAAGAACCCGGAGGGCCAGAAACACCTTCGGCGTGTCGCAGGGAGACACGGCAAGGCCAAGGCGCTTTCGATTCTGGCCGCCAAGCTCGGTCGTGCCGTCTATCTCATGCTGAGCAAGGATCGCGTCTTCGAGATGAAGCGCTTCCTTGCCACAACGTAGAAGGAGCGGGGGCGGGGCATCCCGTCGTCTAACTGGAGTCAGTTCCAATGGGAACAGGGCAGAGCCAAACGAAGAGACCTGGAAGAGATCCCGAGATCTGTGATCGCGGCGACCACCGCGAAGCACGCAAGGGTTTCCTGGACAACGCCCGACATCCATTCGCTTTGATTGGAACCCCGCCTCCCCTCCGAACACATTCGTGGGGCGCCGATGAGCGCTCCTCCAACGAGCTCTGCCCCTTGCTCGAGCCCGGAGCTAACTGGTTTTGAAGCCAGCTCACATTTGATTGGACGAGGAAGGGAACCGACGAGTTTCTGGGACACGGAGCCGAAGCAAGGCTCCGAACAAGATCCCC
>JAAETM010000209.1 GCA_024228395.1 bacterium
AACATCATCCCGATCAAAACCCCTGAGGGCGAGATCGTCTACATGCAAATCTTGAATGCCCCGTTGCTGCGTTGGTATCAGCATAGGGCTGCCCCGGAAAGGGTTGATGCGCTGTCGAACGCAATGAACCTGCACAAGAAGCTGTTCACGTTCTCAACGACAACGGCGAGGGTTCTGTTCCAATGGTTCCGTAACCCTGTCAAGGACATCGGGACTGCGGTGCTAAACACACGCACAAGCGGCTCGGCAGGCGAGTACATGATCCACGCACTCGGCGCGATCTTCTCTGAGTTCCGTGTGGCATTCAATACGGCGCTGGGTAAGGACCCGATGCTCAACGAGTATCAAGACCTCTTCATGCGGCTAGGTCTGGAGTGGTCAACAGAACTCGCGGCAGACTCGGTGTATGGACGCAGCCTTGTGCGGAAGCTGGCTGGCGGAAAGAAGGGTAAGTTCGAGTACTTCTGGGATACGACCCTTGGGTTCCTCCAGGCTCCCGAGAAAGGTGTGCGGACCGCCGAGCTTGAGCTGTACTCCAAAGAGATGATGGAGGCTAAGAACCTGGATAGCCTCGATGAACTATCGATGGACCAGATGCTTGAGCTGACACTCGCGGCAAAGCAGGTATCGACCAACTTCACGGTAGCTGGCCGAACATCGAAGAAGATGAACCGTTGGATACCCTTCTTCAACGCACAGATCCAGGGCCCCCGTGACACCTTCCGCGCAATCATGGCCGAGGGTGACGCTGATCGTAGGTCAGACAAGATCCTGCGGGCGATCTCCTTCTACACCATCCCTGCCCTTGTCGCATGGTGGTGGGTCAAAGATGAAGACTGGTACATCGAACTTACGCCGCGAGAGAAGGCAAGCTCCTGGTTTATCCCTGTTGGTGGGGATGAGTTCCTTGTCCTCCCGTTGCCGTTCGAGATTGGAACCATCTTCTCAGCGATGCCGATCACGTTCGTTGACGCGGCCTATCGTGAGAACCCCGGCGAGACCGACTGGGTAGTGTCCCGCCTAATCGCAGCGACCACCCAAAGCGGATCGTTTGCATGGGACTCAATGCCCAACATGGCCCCGCCACTGGCGAGAACCTACATGGATGTCTCCAGCAACAACAAGAGTTATTGGGACACGCCCATCGTCTCTGCTTCCATGATGCGGCTGGAGAAGAAGGCGCAGTATGACGAGTTTACTACTCACCTTGCTAGGTGGATTGGAAAGAGTGCTGGCGAGTTGGGAATCAACGATGGTTCTGGCTGGTCGCCCAAGGTCATTGAGCACATCGCCAAGGGGCTCACAGGTCCTTTGGGCTTGGATGTCATGGAGACCCTAAGCGGAACAGACGCCAAAGAGATGGAAGGCCTCCACACGCTCCCCATCGTCGGAAAACAGTTCAAGGAAGCCCTCGCCTATCCCAAGAGTGTCACGAAGCTCTATGAGACCTACAACAAAGTGCAGATGCGCTTCGATACCAAGGTCCACGAAGAGAGCGAAGACGAGATGAATGTAAGGCTTGCCCTGCGTGACGCCATCAAGGCGGTTTCATCCATTGGACTAATGCTTCGACGGGCAGAGGGTGACATGCGTACAGCGCTCAAAGAAGAACGTTTGCGGATAGCCAAGGACGGTCTGCGGATCTACGCCGAGGGGAAAATAGAGTCAGGCTTGAAAACCGAACTCCGTAAGCGCAGAAAGGAGTTGGAGACTGAGAAGAAGAGGATCAAGACCTCAATCATTGAAGAACGGCAGGCGTCCCTAGGGAACTAGCGTCCCATCTGGATCGAGTTCTCCGGTATAAGGGTGGCGGGCAACTTCGCCGGAAGCAGGTTGGGGTACGGTGGGGAGGATCAAAAACCCATCGGGGTCTCGCATATTTTGACCAGCAGGGACTTGCACAATAATCTCACGATCTTTGGTGAGGAGAGCGTCGAATTCTGGGCCAAACTCGGACTGGGCACGAAGCGGAATCCAATCGCCAACTTCATCATCGGGACTTCCAAAAGACAGCACTTTAGCCACAAAGCGGTGGCCAACTTCAATCAGCTGAGCGCCGTGATAGTGTTCGTGTGGCTTTGGGATCGCTGGAGAATCCATCAACTGCTTACGAACGACTCCGTAAGTGCTTGCGGAGACAGGAGTTCCGGCGTAGCCGCCACGTTGCGAGACGCCAGGGAAGGGGGGGTTTTTTTTTAATGATACGGCGGCCACCGAGATCTAGCCGCGGTCCCTACGCGGCGCTCTTCCGATCTGGTGCCAGACCACCTGGTCGGAGACGTCGGC
>JAAETM010000210.1 GCA_024228395.1 bacterium
CTCCTCCCGATAACTCCGCACCAACTTCCTCTCCGCCGACGTCAAAAAAGTCTCGGACCCTGTCAATGTCTCCGAATAAGCGCCCGGGTTACCCAAGCGCAAGGGGAGCTTCAAGAACTTGGAGCGGGGGTTGGCTTCGACTTCTGCCAGGATGGCTAGCATGTCGGGGGTGGGTGTGAAGGGTTGGGTCATTTGGGGTCCCATCCTTCCAGGTCGTTCGGGGGTTGGGGGGGCGGTGGGTCGACGAGGGTGCGTAGGGCTTGTTCTGCTTGGGCGCGGATGGTTTTGGGGTTGCCGAGTCCGAGGTCTAGGCAATCGTCCATCGGGATGTGTTCGATGAAAATCAGGAAGAAGCTTTTGCGGAGGGGTTGTTCTAGGCGGTTGAAGCGCACGGCGGCGGCGAGTTCGGCGCCGTCTTCTACTTGGAACCAGGGGATGAGGTAACGATGGCGCAGCTCTTCCGGGTCTGGTTGGTCCAGGCCGTTTTGATATGCCTGCTCGTCCTCGTTGATGAGGTCTTCCAGGGACTCGGTGATTCTACTACGAATCCACTGGGCGTGCTCGCCGCCCACGCGCAAGGGTACGGGCAGGCCGTGGACCCATTGAATTGGGCTTTCCCCCAGCAACCCCACGACGATGCCTGCGGCGCTGCGCGCACACAGTATTGGTGGATCCATTAGCAAGGCCTCCTGCGTGAGCACGTCGCGGCACGCCTTGTCCAGATACTTGCGCGCCCCCTCCTTGGCGATCTTTTGCATCAGCACACGCTCATCCCACTCCGCATCGATATCCCCCTTAGGTCTGCCTTGGCTGGCATTCGCACCGGGCGGTGGCCAGCTTTCGGGGGTTTCGAAGGGGTCAGGAATATCCATATGTCTGGCAGTGATCGCAAAAAAAACGAGGGGAGGCAGCCCCTACAGGAACACCGTATTCGAGGCCTGTAAAACCCGCAAGGGGGTTTTTTACACGGGGGGAAATTGGTCCGAATGGGAAGATTCGAGGGATCAGAATCCGCTGTTGAGCAAAATTGCAACTTCCTTAGTTTGAAATCCTCTCGACACCGGGCTCAGGCCCGACCGACGGGGGCCCGTTGACCGCATCGCCTGGTTGGCAAGCCGGCCATGGCACATTGCGCGCCGAGGTGGAGCTGCCATTCAAGCCGGATGTTTGCGGGGATTGGCACCGGGCGCACCCCAGACCAGGGGTTGCAGGCGTCTTGCGGCAATTCGACGCGGCGATCGAGGGTGTGTCTCGGTAAGCATCCGGGACTGTCGAAAAGCGCCTGCAATCGCTGGCTTGCAACGTCCGGCGTGACCCCCCATGGAGCACCGGAGTGAAAACCATTCGGTGGTGTTTCATCACGGCAGCCGAGTTTCGGTTGCATCAGATCCTGGATTCCCAGACCTTCGTCAGCTGCAGGACTTCCAGGGAACCCGCTTGCGCTTTCAGCCAATCGAGGATGGCGCGGCGTTCCTTTTTGATGAGGGGCAGTTTGGCAATCCAATCCGGAGCCCATTCAAAGTTGTCATTGTTGTCCTTGCGCCAGCACTCGAGGCAGAGCTGCATGAGCTTGATCCTATCGGTGCTAGCCTGGGCGCCCTTTTCAAGGCAAGCGTGGGCTTCGCTTGCGATTTCTTGTGCGAAGTCGGTCACTTCGTTTTCGTCCTGGGGGAGCGAGGGCGCGGCCTTTGCCAGGTTTGCTAGGGCGAAGAGATAAAGGGAGAAGGCCTGGGGTTGGCTCTTGGCGGCTAGGGTTTCAACGGATTCCAATACGATCGAGAGGGTCGTTCTAAACAAGGACATGTGGTGGGGGTCCCGCGGAAGCTGGGAAAAGCACTGGGCGAATTGACGCTGGAGCACATAACCCTCGGCGATGGAACGCACCTGTTCGTCGATGTCGGATGGGCTGGATACGACGCCCAACATGGCGGAAAGTGCGCCGTGGGCCTTGGCGAGTTTTTCCTTTTCCGAGGGCAGCAACCTCAATCCTTCGAGCAACTTGTTCGTTTTTTTGGCCTGCTCCGAGTGAATCTTGGCCACCGCATCCTCGGCAAGGGCCAACTCCAACGCATCCAGCGCCAGGCCGAGCCGCTTTTTGTGGGCCCCTGAATCCAGGGCGGATTCTTCGGCGGAAAGGGCATCGGCCAGGTCCTCCCATTCTTCCGGATCTGCACGAATCAGGGCTCTCCCGTCCTCAGGCTGGGCCGTCCAGAGGAAATCCACCTCAAACATCGACTCGCGGAAGATGTGAATCAATTGGGAGTACACCGGGGTTTCAAAACCCACGGACTTGCCCCGGCGAATCCCAAGTGACCCCTCCTCCACTTGTCCAGTCAGGTCATCGGGACCGTCAACCCAGCCGCGAATCCATCCGTTGTCACCGCAGGCAGGACAATGCCATTCGACGGCATCGTCCTCCCGCGAAACCCGCAGGTGACCCTTACACTTCTTGCCGCCGGGTCGCTTGGTGCAGCCGAGGGGCGTCCAATGCCTGTGACCTGCAGGGCGACAGGTCGCACTGCGCACGACCATGGCTTTGATACCGTCGAGTTCGTTCTTCATTGTTTTTTGCGGGGGTCGATAGGGTAACCCACCTGTTCGACATCGGTCCGAAAGAGGTTACGACAACAACACTTCTAACTCGGTGCGGGTCAAGTCTCCGAGCACGCTCTTGCCTTGGCCCAAGATGCTAGCAGCCAATTCGCGCTTCTTGCCTTGCAGTTCAAGGACTTTCTCCTCAACCGTGTCCCGGGCGATCAATCGGTAGGCGTGCACCGGCCGCGATTGGCCCATGCGATGGGCGCGATCCACCGCTTGGGATTCGATGGCGGGATTCCACCAGGGGTCGAGCAAGAAGATGTAGTCGGCGGCGGTTAGGTTGAGGCCGTGACCACCGGCTTTGAGACTGATGAGGAAGAGCGGGCAGCTGGGATCGCTTTGAAAGCGTTCGACCTTTTCCTTTCGCTTGCGGGTGCGGCCGTCGAGGTATTCATAAACCAAACCGATCCGATCCAAGCGCTCGCGGACCACGGCCAACAAGGAGGTGAATTGGGAGAAAACGAGCACCTTGTGGCCTTCTTCAACGAGCTCTTCCAAGCGCGGCAATAGCTCTGCTAGTTTGGCGGAATCCTCATTTGAGAGGCTCTTGTCCAGGAGGGCCGGATGGCATGCGCATTGGCGCAAACGCAGTAGGGCCTCGAGTACTTGGATTTTCATGCGGCCCAAAGGTCCCTCGCTCCCGCCCAACAAGGACTGGCGGAAGTGGTTGCGCAATTCGTCATACCTTTTGCGTTCCTTGGTACCCAGATCGCAATACAGAACCTGTTCACTTTTTACGGGTAGCTCGGTGAGGACCTCGTCCTTGGTCCGGCGCAACAGGAAAGGGCGTAGGGCTTTGGACAAGTCCGCCAGATCCTGTCCCTCGCCTTGCCCCTTTTGGAACCGCTTAAACGCTGCCATGTGCCCGAGCATCCCGGGGTTTAGGAACTCCATGAGGGACCAAAGCTCGCCCAAGTGATTTTCGATCGGAGTGCCCGAAAGGGCCAACCTGTGACGCGCGCGCAGAAGTCGGCAGGCTTTCGATGCTTGACTCTGTGCGTTCTTGATCGCGCTGGCCTCGTCTAACACGACATAGTCGAATTCCATTTCCGAAAGGGCGGCGGCATCGCGGCGCAGGGTGCCGTAGGTCGTGACCAGCATGTCCACCTTGCCTGCGAGCTCCAAACTCTTTGCACGACCGACTCCGGTGTAATCGAAGACGCGCAGCTTGGGAGTGAAGCGCGCCGCTTCGTCCACCCAGTTGAACACCAGTGAGCGGGGAACGACCACCAGGGAAGGTCGGTGGCCGCCCTCCAACTTGCCCTGCCCCGTTCTACGCGACTCCAGCAGGGAAAGTACTTGGATTGTTTTTCCCAAGCCCATGTCATCGGCCAAACAGCCCCCCAATCCCATTTTGCGCAGGAATGCAAACCAACCAACGCCATCGGCCTGATAGTCGCGTAATTCGCCGCGGAACGTACGGGGCGCTCGACCCGGTTTGATGCCAGAGAAACCAGCCAAGCGCTTGCGATAGCGTTCGAAACCCTTGTCGACTTGCACACTCTCCTTGCGAGCTTCCAAGAGTGCATCCAGCAACCAACCCTGGTTCGATGGAAAACGCAAGGACTCACCCTGCGCTTTTCCGCCCAGCTCCAACAATCCCCAACTCTTGAGCCAATCGTTTGGCAAGACCCCCAAGCTGCCATCCCCCAAGCGGATGGCTGCCTGTCCTGCCCGGGCGGCTTCCAGCAGCTCGGGTAGACTGACCATTTCTCCGTCAAACGACATGCCACCCTGCAACTCAAACCAATCGATTCCGCTCGCCACCGAAACACTCATTGCGCCGGCCGTCCGGTGGCGCACACCATCGGCTTCGACGATCCAACCGAGGTCGAGCAAGCCGGCCACCAGACCGGGGAAACGGCTTGGAGCGACCGTACCCTGCTCCTCCGTGCGAATATGGCTCGCCTCCTTGCGGCCACCCAAGGCAAGGAAATCTTTGAGAGCACGGACTTCGAAAGCAAAATCCCTGACCACCGGATCCGCATCCTTGCTTGCCGCCAAGACCGCGCCGGGAGTTCCTGGCGCAACCGACTGCCCCGGTCCGTAGACAAAGGAGATGATGCAATTCAAGCGGCTGTCATAGCGCTTGGTGCTGTGCATGTGAATGTGCGGAATGATCGTGCGGGGTTCCTGCCCCGGATTCATCTCCGGCATGCCCACCAACTCGAGGGTTTTTCGTAGCTCGGGTTCCTCCTCGGTTGGGACTTCGATCGGACCGAGCCGCTTCTGCTCCTGGATCATGCGACCCATCGAGACCGGTTGAAACGGTACCAGGGTCTCCCCCACCACCATGAGGCCGCTGACGAAAATCCGGTCAACTTGGTCGGTCTGCAATACCTCGTCGTTTCGGGCAAAGGAACCACCAAACGCCACCGTCCCCCCATCTGTGCGGGCCTGGATAGACGGTTCAAAAGTCCATGCCTGTGCTCCGCCCCACTTCAAAGCTTGCCAATCGTCGGAGTACGCTTCAACGCTGCGGCAATAGAGCAATCTACCCGTAGAGCAAAGCAGCGGCATCAGTTCGAAAAAGAGTACAGGAGGCACCTTGGCATGAATCGCTGACCGATGCATGTAGCCCGATTCCCAGCCCTCCATGGCACTCAACCGCAGCAATTCGAGGGCGCGCTCGTCCTCTTGCGTCAACTGCGGGCCACCATTGAACGCCGGATCCTCAAACGGTTTGGGCGCTCCCCACTCCCCGTCCTGCCTGCGACTGCGCATTACCGGGCGCACGATGATATTTTCGCCATCCACGAGGTCCGCCGTTTCCAGGCGGTACTCCAATCGAAACTCGCCCCCCTCCGCCTCGCGCCAAGAATTGCGCTCTTCCTGTGGGCCCGCCAAATGAACCCTGCGGACCCGTTCACGCCAACCGCCGGTCACCCGCGCCCGCGAACCCGGCATCCATTCTTCGTCGAGCCCTAGCATTTCCAACTCCAGCAGCAAAGCCCAAAGATGCTTGCAAGGCCCAAAGCGCTCGAACGCTATGCAATCGCATTTCCCTTCTAGCGGTTGATCTTCCCCCGCTGCGTCCGGCAGTCGAAATTCCACATAGTAGACTATTTCACCGAAGACTTCGGCGGTAACGAGGTCGCCTTCCAAGGCCACTTCTTCCACATGGCCTTGGTCCGAATACACCTGCCCACGGCGGCGGGTCGTATTCGCGAAGTGCTTCTTGAATTGTTTGGTGAACATCTGTGAATGGGGCGTGCGAAGATTATCGCAATGTCGGCCCGGCTGGCAAGTCCTGTCCTGCAACAGCTAGCCCTATGCAGCAGGCCACCCCGCCGAATGGGTTAGGATTTGTTGAGAGAGGTCGGGGATTAGGAGGGTTTTTGGGGCTTTTTGGGCTTGGGCTTTGATTTGTTAGGGGGGGGGGCCTAGGCCTTGGATTGTGCACTCGTTTAGGTCGAGGCGTTGGATGAAGATGATGAAGAAAGCTTGGCGTAGATTGCGCTCCAAGCGGTTGAAGCGCACGGCGGCGGCGACGACCGTGTCGGGGTCGACTCCGTAGGATTGGGCCAGGCCCATGTGGCGGGGTTCTTCTGGGTTGGGTTGTGGGGCGCCGTTTAGGTAGGCTTCCTCCTCTTCAAGGGCCAAGTCTTCGATGGCTTCCTCGATGCGCTCGTCTATCCACTCTTGGGCGTAGTCTTTTTCTTGTTCTTGCTTCGGGATGGGAACGCCGCGGGCCCAGTGCAAGGGGCCCGCGCCCATTAGCCCGGATATTTCATGAACACGCACCCCAGGCTTCGCAAACGGGCCCCTTCGGGCCCCTCTCGCTCCCTGACAGGACTTTCCGAATTTTGCCTTCCTCGACAATGCCACCGCATTGCCTGCGGGGTCAAAATCCACAA
>JAAETM010000211.1 GCA_024228395.1 bacterium
CCAGGAGAACAGCAGTGAGGAGGCGCGGTCATGAGTGACAGCAAACTCGAAATTATAGTTGGTGAGGGCACCTGTGGCCGCGCGTCCGGTTCCACCGAGATTATGGGGCTGTTCCGGAAAAACGCCCCGGATGCCACCATTCGCACCGTTGGTTGTGTCGGTATGTGTCACGCCGAGGTAATGGTGGAAGTGATAGATGGTGATGGCAACTCCCATATGTACGGCAACGTGGACAAGAAGGGTGTCACCAAGATCCTCAAATTCCATCGTGGTGAGGACGAAAAACCTGAGGATATGCTACTTTCTGCCACGGATGACCCAGAGCTGGAGGGTGGACAGTACCTGACCAAACAGACCCGCCTGGCCCTGCGTAACGTGGGTACCATCGACCCCACCGATATGGAGCAGTACAAGGCACGCGGTGGCTACAGCGCCATAGAGAAGATCATTCAAACCGGCATGACCCCGGAAGATGTGATCGAACAGGTTAAGATTTCCGGAATCCGTGGTCGTGGTGGCGCCGGTTTCCCCACCGCCACCAAATGGACCTTTGCCCGCGGTGCCGTGGGCGACAAGAAGTACCTGATCTGTAACGGCGACGAGGGTGACCCCGGTGCCTTTATGGATCGTTCCCTGCTGGAGGGCGACCCCCACAACATCCTGGAGGGCATGCTGATCGCGGCCTATGCCATTGGCGCCAGCGGCGGTTACGCCTATATCCGTGCCGAGTACCCACTGGCGGTAAAGAACTTTGACAAGGCCATTCAGGACGCCACTGCGGCGGGCTATCTGGGC
>JAAETM010000212.1 GCA_024228395.1 bacterium
CCATGAGCAACAAGGCGCGCAAGGCGGTCGGCGCCAAGATCCGGGCCTGGCACCTCAACCGTCGCAGCGGAACGGACCTGTCCGGCATCGCCTGGGGGATCAACGCCCAGGTCCGAGGCTGGATCAACTACTACGGGGCCTGTGTGCCGTGAACGCCGAAGCAGTTGCGGAGGCGATGCTGTCCAAGAGATGGAGGAAGGAGCCCTGGTGCTCCCTGGCCCTCCGGGATCAACTCAACGAGAGAAGGGATACCAAACCACTGCAAGGGGCGTCGGCTAAGAGCCGGGGTCTTGAGCGTTGCAGGAAACGGCGGAGAAACCTCCGTCAGGTGTGCACCACGAAGACGAGCGAAAGCGAACCTTCCGATGACGCGTCGAAAAGTAGTTTGATGACATCAGAACCAGGGTCGAGGCTCTGCCCTGGGATGAGCCTGGCGGGTTGTCTCGTTCCTGGCCAGGCGGTGTCCGGCGTAAAGGGGGCGTGAGCGTGGTGATGGGCTTTTGGATGGAACACGGGAACCAGTCGTGCCGTCGTCTCTCTGGCGACAGGGGGAACGGGAGTACGCCGAGGCCGAAAAGCCGAAGGCGAGAGTACCGGATGCGGCGCACTGGGGCGGACTGCGGCGTAGTAGTGATGAAGGGGCTGTAATGGCCCTGGAGCGAAGGCCGCGGACTTCGAAGGGAAACTTGGGCCAACCCGGTAACGGGGAGGAGCCTTCTGGATCCCGAGCGGAGTAGTAAGCCGGATGACGGGAGACTGTCACGTCCGGTTTGATGGGAGCGGGAGGGGGCAGTTCCCTCCCGCCACCCTCCTCTACCGCTC
>JAAETM010000213.1 GCA_024228395.1 bacterium
ACTCCGCATTCGCCCACGGCGGTCAGCATTTTGGCCAGGCTGCCGGGGGCGTGTTCGACTTCTACGAGCAGGACTTCGGGGATCTTCATGGTGAGGGGGGGCTCTGGAGGGGGTGCCCGGGAGCGGAGAGCCGGTGGGGAGCAGATTCTGGATGGACCGCCTCCTAGAATAAAGGGCCTCCAGCGCGTTCTTGAGGTCTGATTGGTCCTCCCGATCGGTCCAGAAAAGTCCAAAAAGCCATCTACAGCATCGATTTGGGGGCGTTTGCAGTGCTGAAAGGGCACCCATGCGCAACTCCCATGACAAAACAACCTATGAATCCCGCACGACACGGCCGGGCGGCCTGGTGCAGGATAGGAGGTTCATGGAACGGGAGAAACTACGCTTGAGGTTGGATCGTGCTGGACAAGAGGCCACGGATCTGTCGGCGGCCCTGGAAGGGGATCGGCCGGCATTCGGGCGATTGGTCGAGATGCACTTTGGGGGGGTCTACGGTTTGCTGTTCCGCTTGGTCGGCAGCCCGGAGGATGCGGAGGATTTGGCCCAGGAGGTCTTCGTGCGCGCTTGGAAGTCCCTGGGATCCCTGGCGGCCGGCGATGCCCTGCGCCCTTGGCTGACGCGCATTGCGGTGAACCTGTTCTATGATCATTTGCGCAAGCGGGGGCGCGGGTTGCGCGTGGTGGAGTTGGATCCCCTGGCTGCGGATCCGGGTGGGCGCGAGTTGGAGCCTTTTGAGGAGTTGGACAGCCGGGAAGGTCAAGCCTTGCTCGGAGCGGCCATCGAACGCCTGCCCGACAAGGTTCAGGCAGCCATGGTCCTGCGCGTGGTGGAAGGCCGCAGCTACGATGAAGTGGCCGCCGC
>JAAETM010000214.1 GCA_024228395.1 bacterium
ATGTCAAATCTCATCTATCTGTGCACGCTCTGCTTGGTCAGCCTCGTATCCTCCTGCTCTTGCTCAGGGACCATGTTGAAACCAGAGGTCGAGAAAGACCCCCGCTGGCTCGTGTACGATGGGCAACCCGGATCGACCGATCAGAAAACGGTCGTGTTTGTGGCAGGGGACGAGGAATACCGTTCTGAAGAGGCCCTGCCCATGTTGGCGCGGCTGTTGTCGAAGCACCATGGGTTCGAATGCGTGGTGCTCTTCAGTCAGAACCCGACCACGGGGGAGATCGACCCCAATGAGTCGAACCATATTCCCGGGATGCACCTGATTGCGGATGCGGACCTATTGGTCTTGGATCTTCGTTTTCGGGAGCTGCCGGATACCGACATGGCGCACGTCATGGCGCACATGGAATTGGGCAAACCGCTCATCGGAATACGTACAACGACCCACGCGTTCAACTACAAGAAGCAAAAGGATAGCGTGCACGCCAAATGGACCTGGACCAGCAAGGATCCCAAGGACGGATTCGGCGGCGAGTTCCTGGGCGAAACCTGGGTAGCGCACCACGGGCACCACGGACAAGAAGCCACGCGCGGCGTGGTGAATGCGGATGCGGCCGATCATCCCGTGCTCAAAGGCGTGCTCGATGTGTTCGGTACCACCGACGTGTACGCCATCCGCTCCCTACCAGAGGATTCCACGGTGCTGCTAAACGGCGCCGTGCTCGATGGCATGACGCCCGAAAGCCAACCCGTTGAAGGTGCCAAGAACTCGCCCATGCACCCCGTGGCATGGACCCGCGAGCGCGAATGGAAACCCGGCCACAGCCAACGCATCCTGGCCACAACCATGGGCGCTGCCACGGACTGGTCCAGCGAGGATCTGCGCCGCCTATTCTTCAACGGCGTCTTCTGGACTTTGGGCATGCAGGACCAGATCCCCGAAGGGGGTCTCAAGGC
>JAAETM010000215.1 GCA_024228395.1 bacterium
ATGATCCGACGCACTTCCAAGGAGGAAGCTGAGATCAAGGACATGGAGCTGTCCAGCTCGTTGCAGACCAGGATGTCCTCACTCTCAGGTTGCCATGCGATGCCACGGGGGCCACGGCCCACCACGGTATCCTTGACTATCTGGTGGAAGGTTGAGGAGTCGGGATCGATATCCACGAAGGAGACTGTGTCCGCAGACTGATTCGTCACCGCCAGGAAGTCCAGGTTCGGACCGGTAGCCAAGGACGTGGGATCGGCAACCGCGATTCGGTCGATGACCACCATGCGGTTGGAGTTGACCACCACGATTTCGCGGCGCTGGCGGTCCAACACATAGAGGAAGTGACCCACCTGCTGACGCAGTTGGTACGGGTTACAAGCCGCGTTCAACACTTGCCCCTGGGAGGGGCCCATGAAGTACATGTTTTGCTCAGCGGAGAGCAAACCGGACGGGGGCACAGGGTTGATACCTTCGGGGTTTCCAAACGGATCGCCGGGCACCAACAGGTTGTTCTTGAACGGGTTGTTGTTGCGACCGCTGGGGGCCGGGCCGAGCACGTGGTCCACGGTCGTGGGCTCCTGGGCGTTCAGGAAAGGAACAACACACAGGGGCGGGAACACCAGGGGCGGCGGGTTGGGGTGCGGAGACCAGGAGATGTAGTTCTCAGCACCAGCGGTCACACCACCAAATTGGTTTGCCGCAGCGGGGGCGATGGTGTTGGGACCACCGACCACAGCCACCGAAATCTTGATACCGTCCACGACACAAATATCGCCACCAATCAGTGCGCCTCCGGATTGACATCCGGTCACGCTTGCGTTGTTGAACACACTATCGAGGGAGTGTCCCACATGCATGTCCGAGGCGTTGGTAATGGACGGAGACTTGACCAGCAGGTCGCTTAAAGTGCTATCCAAAGTCAAGGTGAACACACCAGCGGAACCACCGTCGATGGTGCAGCTGCCGGCCTGCAAGGAGGGAAGCAAACCGGACTGTTGGCCCACGTTCGGATTGAACGGGAACTTGGACTCACCCTCGCGGGCAATGCCGTTGGTGTGGGTCGGGTTGCCTGTGCCTTGGCCGTAGCCGTTCAGGTCGATCACGGACAAGCCCGGCTCAGCACCGGTACGCCAGATGTAGATGGCGTCGGGCAAGACAGGAGCGTTGGCCAATCCAGGACCGGCGCCCGTCACAAAAAATGTGGTCGCACTCAGGGTGTTCGCGTTGGGATTCAGGATCGAGGGATCTGTCGGATCCGGGTTCTGTGCCAGGTCGATGAGATGTTGTGCATTCACCGAAACGTCCACATTGGAGAAGGTGGAACAATCTTGGAAGATCGGTCCAGCTCCTGGGAAGTGGAAGCCCGGCAGGATCTCGAACAGGGTCAGGTCGTAGACGCTGACCGGTCGCATGGTGAAGGGCATCGTGGTCGACCCGGTGGTCGGACCAAATTTCATCTCGAAGCTCGGGCTGGTGTTGGGTGCCGAAGCGCCCTCCAAGGGCCCCAAGGAGAGGGGCTGCACCGGCTCGGAGAATTCCACGCGCAAGTTGGTCAAGGGATCCACCCCAATGTCCCCGTTACCGGGGCTGATGGAAGGTGCGTTGAGCGGCGGGGGTGCGGTGATGATCTCAGGAGACAGGAAGTCAGCGCCCACCGTGGTGGCTCCCAGGGCGGTGAACGTCAGTTCCTTGTTATTGGTCCCGGCCAATGACGTTGTGATCCGCATACGGATCGTGAGGCCAGCCGGGAAGGTCTCGTGCGTGGAGAGATCGTCGTCGACGTCAGGGATGAAGATCAGGGTCTTGGGAGAAACCAAGTCCATGGCTCCGGCGAGCAGGGTTTGGGTTCCCGGGAAGCCGAGCCCCCTGGGATCCACAACGGTCGGCGAGCTGCCAGCCCCTGAAGAGACCCAGGTGGAAAGTACGGTGGCTCCGTTGCCATCGGTGGCATAGGTACGACCACCCACAAAGACCCGTCCCTGAATCGGGGCCGAATCTCCAGAAATGGAGTCGATCTTAGTCACGCTGACCGCAGCGGCCAATCCGGAATTGGCCTGCGCACCAGGACTGCCATCCAACACCGTGTCGATGTCAATGTCCTGCGTGAACGACGCATATATGTAGTGGTTGCCCGCAGCGCCCGAGGACAAAACGGCCTGTTCGGAAAACTTGGCCACCGGAAGGATCGGGTTGCCCAAGCGCAAGTTGTCGATCAAGACCTGCTGGTCCAATACGGGCACAATGACCGGAAGGGGCTGTCCATAGTTGTCCAGCTTTTGAATGCGGTGAGGCAGAAGCTGGCCAAAGCCATTGGACATAACGGTCAAGTTCATCACGGCGGCACTGCCGCCACCGGAACTCTTGTCCTCAAAGCCACCACACGCGGTGATGGCCAAAAGGGCGGATGCTGCCAAAGATGTCTTGATTCCCTTGGGGAGGGAAGCGCAACAGCGGTTCGGATCAGTGCTCATAGAGACTCGCAATTCGAGGGGGGTTGTGGAAGCCAAGTGGCGACCGCGGGACGGCCAAAGCCTACTCATATGGGTTATGAAGGTACAACTTCTGTGCCGAGGCTCCAGGGGAATAGCTCAGGCACGTCCATTCGGGGGGGTCATACCCCATTTGAACGCCCAGGTTAGCCAATTTGGCCACAAGAACGCAGCCCCCGCCCCAGAAAACATCTCTGAAGCCCGTTGGAGATCGCTCAGGTTGAGCGCTTCCGAACGACTTTTTGGGCCATTCCCCCGTTGATGCACCCCAGGGCCCCCTGGGGTGAGCCACGGGTCCCCCACCAGCCCCCCCCCCTTGGGATGATTCATCCTTTTTTTTGGGTCCTGCTAACCCCGACCCGGGTGGGGCGATGATTTCGGCGGGTTCCCCATGGACCGCGGAGCCCCCCAGAACTTCCCGACGCGGCGAAAGCCCCCGGTTGAAAGCCGATTGCGTCTTTGAACCAACCGATATGGACCACGCAGAGGTTAGGATCCACACGATGGCTACCGACCATGTTTTCAATCCAGAAGCCCTCGATGGGTCCCAGCCCGACCCCCGCCCGGACGAAGCCCCTTTCGAGCACAGCCTGAGGCCGACCCACCTGGGTGACTTCATCGGCCAGGATCGCATCGTGCAGGATCTGACCCTAGCGATCGAAGCCGCCAAGGGTCGTGGCGAACCAACGGACCACATCCTATTCTCCGGCCCTCCCGGATTGGGCAAAACTTCCCTGTCCCGGATTCTGGCCAACGAGATGTCCGCCAAGCTGCACTCGACCACCGGCCCCGCCCTGGAGCGCCCCAAGGATCTGGTTGGACTGCTGACCCACATCGAACTCGGTGACGTGCTGTTCATCGACGAGATCCACCGCATCCCGACGACCGTGGAGGAGTACCTGTACTCCGCGATGGAAGATTATTCCGTGGACATCACCCTGGACACGGGACCCAATGCGCGACTCATCACCCTGCCGGTGAAACCGTTCACCCTGGTGGGGGCCACCACGCGCGAAGGCCTTCTGTCCGCTCCCTTTCGCGCACGCTTTGGCCTGTTCGAGCGACTCGATCCGTACCCCGCCGAACAACTGGTACGCATCATTCAACGCGCCGCGCGTCTGTTGAGAATGGAGATCGAAGAATCCGCTGCCGCATACTTGGCGGAACGCTCGAGGGGCACACCACGAATCGCCGGCCGCTTCCTGCGCCGGGCCCGCGACCTGGTTCAAGTTTCCGGCAAGCCTGCCTTGGATTTCGCAGCCGCCCAAGAAACCCTGGGCCGATTGGGCATCGACCAAAATGGTCTGGAGGAAATGGATCGACGCATCCTGCAATGCCTTGCAAATCAGAACGGTGGTCCGGTTTCGATCAAGACCATCGCCGCCGTGGTCGGCGAAACGGAAGATACGCTACAAGACGTCTATGAGCCCCACCTCCTGCGCCAGGGCTACTTGCAGAAAACTGCCCGCGGGCGCATGTTGACCCCAACTGGGGCCAAACTCGTGGGTTTCAACCTCACCTCCCAAGGTCCCGGAGCTTGATGAGAAAGAGATTTGGCTTACGCCACACCGTCACCCTTACCAGCGTACTTGTCCTCGGGATCATGCTGAGTCGGTGCACGTCTCCGCGCCAGATCCGTACGCATGACAGATCCGCCGCCAAAGCGGCCCCCACCCTGCCCCAGCGGGTTTGGGTTTTGCTCTCCGGACTGGAGAACAAGAGGGAATTTCAGGTGCAATTGGGAGCAGCCAGCGCTGGTGAATCCACGCGCCTGGAGTTCCGCAAGGACGGGGCAAACGTGGTGTGCAGTGATAACCAACGGGGTCAAAGCCTGACGTTCCAACTGCGCGCGCCATTTCAAATCAACGGGCGTCAATATCTCGGCAACCTCAAGGTGAAAACCCATGCGGAGGGTGGTTTGCGTGCGTTGGTCCAGATCGGCCTCGAACACTATGTGGAAGGCGTGGTCGCAGCGGAACTTCCGCTGTGGTCCTCCCTGCCTGCGGAGCTGCAAGCCCAAGCCATCGCAGTGCGCACGTACACCGTCGCCGCCTTGAACCGCAAAGCGGGCGGCCCGGGCGGGTTCCTGTGGGATGGCGTTCAAGATCAAGCCTTCCATGGCAATTACCGACCCGGCCCTTCGCGTGGCGAACAGTCCGCAGCCGTGCGCCTGCGGCGTGCCGTCGAAGCCACCCGCGGTCAGGTCCTGTTGGAGCAAGGCAGGCTCCTGGATGTGCGCTACCACGCCGCTTGCGGGGGCCACACCGCCGACCGCTCCACCATCTTCCCCGGCACCTCCCCCAGTACGATCGTGGCCTGTGCGCCTTGCGAACAGCGCGCCACAACCGAAGCTGGCCTGCCCGCCAACCGCCGCCCCCTAACCTGGTCGCTACACCTCTCAAAACCCGAATGCTTGGCGCTTGCCGACCGCTGGGGATTGGGCACGCGCCTATTGAAACTGGCCCCCTCCCAACTCGATGGGGCCGGCCGTTGGCGCAAAGTTCGCCTGAACGGCAATTTTCGCGCCGCCGACGTGCCCCTGGACCTCATGCGCAAACATCTGGGCTACTCACGCCTCAAAAGCGGCCGTATCATTGCCGTGGAACCCGCTTCTGGAACCCCCGATGCCGACGGTCTGACCCTGACCGGCCTGGGTCGCGGCCATGGCGTGGGCCTTTGCCAGGAGGGCATTCACGACTACGCAGCCCAAGGCATGGGTTCCCAAGCGATCCTAGGACACTATTATCCTGGATCCCACGTCGAGCGTCTGGACATCGGTCCGCTCTACTAAGCCACGCAATCCCGCTGCCCTGCGCCCCTGAGACCACCACCGTTGAGCCACGCCTTCTCCTTTATCATCGAAAAAGAAATCGATGGTCAACGTGCCCGAACGGGTGTTTTCCACACCCCCCACGGCCCGGTCCCAACCCCCGCATTCATGCCCGTGGGCACGCGCGGATCCGTGAAAGCCGTGCTTCCCCACAACGTGAAAGAAGCGGGCGCCACCATGATCCTGGCCAACACCTTGCACCTGGCTTTGCGCCCGGGCCCCAAGGTCGTGCGTGAGCTTGGCGGCCTGCACAAGCTCATGGATTGGTCAGGTCCCATCCTGACCGACTCCGGTGGCTACCAGGTATTCAGCATGGCGGACGTCAGCAAGATCAAGGAGAAGGGCGTGACCTTCCGTTCGGTCATCGACGGCAGCCCCATGCACCTGTCGCCCGAGTCCGCCATGGAGATCCAACTGGACCTGGGTGCGGATGTGATCATGGCCTTTGATCAATGCCCTTCCGATCCGCACGACCGCAAACAGGTGGAAGAGGCCACGGCGCGCACCCACCGCTGGCTCGATCGGTGCGTGAAGCGCTGGATGGAGCTGGATGGCCTCGACCGCGGCCACGCCCTTTTCGGCATCGTACAGGGCGGCTGCTTCGATGATTTGCGCCGCCAATCCGTGGAGGCTATCACCAGCCATGACCTGGTGGGTTACGCCATCGGCGGCATCAGTGTGGGTGAAGGCCGCGAGGCGATTCGCGAGGCCTTCGCGATGACCACCCCGCTGCTACCCAAGGAAAAACCCCGCTACCTGATGGGCATTGGCACACCCGTGGATTTCTTCGACGCGGTGGCCCAAGGCGCGGACCTTTTCGACTGCGTCACCCCCACGCGCCACGGGCGCAATCACCAGGCATTCACCAGCCGCGGCAGGGTCAACCTTCGCAACCAAGCTTGGACCACGTACACGGGGCCCCTCGATCCCGACTGCCCGTGCCCCGCGTGCATGAACTACCCAGCCGGCGCCATCCGCCACCTTTGCAACGTGGGCGAGATGCTCGGCGGCACGCTGCTCAGCATTCACAACCTGACATTTTTCCACCGCTTGATGGCGGACATCCGCTTGGCGGTCACAGCGGGAACCTTGAGCAAACTTCGGGCCCAGGTATTGCCCCGGGTGGAACCGCGCTTTAAGCCGACCTCTACTTGCGCTTGAAGTCAGGGCAGGTGGTCGCGTTTGGCCGCTCGGGGCGCCTGCACGCGTCCCCGTAATCCCACTTGCAGCGATCGCACATGGATGACGATCCGCCCAGGGCGAACATGCGGCGCATTACGGCGCTCAATTTCTGAAGAAAAGCTTTCACAGTAGATAAAAAAAGAGCGAGGCGCACACGGCGTCCCGCCCTTGTTGTTTTTCCTAACGGAAGCTCGCGGAGCCAGCGATGACCTCGATGCGTGAAATGTCAATGAGGCTCAAGATGGCCGGGGTTTCCAGGGTCATGGGTGCTGCGGCACGGCGCGTCTGACCGGAGAGTCCGACCTGATAGCCAAGGAACATGGCCATGTTGTAGCGACCGGAAGCGCAGGCGATTTCGACCTTGCGCTCCCCATCCCAACGTACGAAGTAACGCACCTCTCCATCAATCATTTCGGTCTCAACCCAACCGCGAGCCGCGAAACGACCCCAGGTCGCGGTATTACGAAGGTCCGCGTTGCGCTGCTCGTCTTCGATACGGCGCAACTCCGACTCCTTCGCAGCTTTGTCCTCGGCGACCGTGATGCGCAGGCCCACGATCCCTTGATGAATCTTGAGCTTCTCGAGCTGTTGAATGGTCATCTCCCGCACGGTGCTGCCAGCGGGAGCCATGTCGAGCACGCGGTGATAAGCCTGTTCCACGTGGGTCAATTGGGCCATGGTCACGTCCTTGCCAGCGATCGCTTGGGCAAACAAACTATCGGCATAACGCAGGGACTTGAACGCTTCGGGGCGCACTTTGACCTCCACCGCCCCCGGCTTTGCCGCATTGGCAGGTTGAGCATTGGAAGATACGGGAGCAGGGGAGGAAGTGGATTTCGGCAACTTGCGCAGGCCAGCTTGATACTCGAGCGTCGCCGCTGCCTGATCTTTCACCGGCTCCGTTGCGGAGACCTCCACCCAAGCGCGGGTCCGGGCGGGAGCCCAGACTTGCACCCAATCCTCACCAATGGCTTTGGTGGTATCCTTGCGCTTGATCATCTCCACCCTATCGGATGTCATCAAATGCGTGGACAAGGGCATGGCGTTCGGTTCCACGCTCGGCAGCGGGCGCTGGTTTACGTGGTTGCCCGTCACCCGCAGAACGTTCTGCACATTGGTGGGCTCCAAAAATTGACCATAAACCCAAACCGGCATGCCGGCGGCCGCACTCACCTCGTAGAAGGCGTACTTGCCAAGGCTGCGCTCGTGGACGCGCAACAAAGTGCCCTTGGGCCAATCCACAACCGTGAGACCTTGCCGGCCTTGGAAGTTGCGCGCCGCTGTTTCGGCCGTGGTGCGCACGTACGTGGGCAAGGCTTTTTGGGCGTTGACCGGCGTGGCACCGGAACCCGTTTGGGGCATGGCGAAGGCCGCGCTCGAAGCGATGACCAAAAGGGAACCTAGGACTCCCCTTCGAGCCCAAGTTTGCATGGTGTTCTGCATAGTCGGAATGGCTGACGCACCTAGCCCCCCGGGGCAATGACGGCGCGAATCCTCTGGGATCCCATGTTCCTCCCCCTCCGGGAAGAACCTCAAGGGGCTCCCTCGACTTGCATAGTAGGAAGTCCACGCCCCCGCTTCCAAGGTCCTATCCCAGTATTGCTACAAGTAGGAAGGTCCCTTTCCCAGGGGCCGTGGGGCCCCTAAACGCCCCCTGGACACGCCACCCATGTATCAGCGGTGTAAATCTCGTTCCATCGCACGGACTCCTGGCTCCAAATCCACCCCATGGCCTTCCCCAACACCGCTCCCGTGGGGATTATGCCGAGCCTGAAGGACCCGCGAGCCGCACCTGGCCGCCTTGCCACCCCCCAAGTTCCGTCCCATGCGTCAATTCCTGAGCGCCAAGATTCACAAGGCCACCATCACCCAAGCCGACCTGGCCTACGTGGGATCCATCACCATCGATGCGGATTTGCTGGAGCTGGTGGGGATCCAAGAATACGAACGCGTGCTGGTGGTCAGCAACACCAACGGCGCGCGCCTTGAAACCTACGCCCTGCGAGGTACGGCAGGCTCGGGCGTGATCTGCATGAATGGGGCCGCAGCACACCTGATGGAGAAAGGCCACGAGATCATCGTCATGGCCTTCGAATACGGCGACAAGCCGAAAACACCGAGGCAGATCCTGGTGAACGACCGGAACGAGTTCGTGCGCCACATCGACCCCAACCACGCCAACGTGCCTGCGGATCAAAAAGCCCCGGAACGGACCGAATTGCGCCCCTAGTGGGCCGCTGACAATCCGTGGTTTTCAGACGGGTCGTCACCGATCACCTGGCCAGACGCCGGATCACCACATGGGCAGCTGTTTTCGATAGGGCTCCGGCAACGATGCTGGGCGGCCCGGAGGGGCTGCTCAGCATCACCCATATTGCCCCATCAGCGCTGGTTGTCATTGGGCATGAAAGCACGGATCAATAGGGCCAACGGCCCCCGGAAAATGTCTAGCACGAGTCCCGAAACGGCAAGAGCTCCCCATGGGCGCATCCCGCGCACGCAGGCGAGAAGCTACAGAACAAATGTTGCTTTGCCTCTGCTCACCGGAGCTCAGGGGAGCTGATTGGCGCAGACTGTAAACAGTTTAGCTCAGAGACACGTCTCTTCTCGTCCTCCGTCAAGCCGATCTCGATCAAGAAAGTGTCAAGGGATGGCGACACACCGTAGGGCAATGCTACGACGTAGTGGAATGGATTGTTGGCAACATCATCGTCATACAAAATGGTGATCCGGTGTGGCGGGACTCTAAGTGCGACAACAGCGGCGATCAGCTTTTCGAGTGGTTCTGCCATCGACAACTGGATATCCGGCCCGCGTTCACCCAAGGCTTGCCTCGCCTCACCCTCCAACAACGTCCGGTAATCTGTCAGATTGAGGCTTTCGTGGACCTCCTGCTTAGCGTCAACTAAATGGGGGAGCGTTTGCCATGTGGCAACAATAGCCAATACGGCCGTAGCCAATAGATTCCGTCTGCGGATTCTCATTGATCTGCCCGCCGCGCTTCAATCAACGGCACAAGCCATGCTCTCTCATCAAGCAACACGAAGTACTCCGGAAACTCACTCCGGTACACTTTGACATGATACGGCGGGCCTTCCTCGCCGAAAGAACTCACTATCGTATAATCCGGCGACTGTTCCGGGCATTCGGATAGGCGCTCACGGCCAGGGGAGCCGGCTGCAGTAAAAACTGCACCGGTCATCTCATCAAGGGCCCTGTGCACTCTCCCGAGCATGTCGTCCAATTCAGCCACAGTGCGATGAGAAGAGGTTGGCTCCGCTTCTGAGGAGAGCTTCCCCCCCCCCTCGGACCCTTCCGAAATGAGACTCCGCGCAGGCCCCAATATCGGCCCACTTAACTCAACATCCGCGTGCGGGCCGCCTTCCAAAGCCCCGCGTTCCGATGCCTCAGTAGTTAAGCCGTGATGCCCCAAGATGCCCCATGCGTTGGAGGCTTTGCCTCGGTGATCGGCCTCTATCGTGACCAACGCAACTGCAAAAAGACCAGCAAGTAGCACAAGAACAGCTACTTTGGTTCGGCAATGCATCATGGCTTCCCCTCCGCAGACATCCAATAGTCCATCACTGCGATGGGCAAATGCAATGCAGAGCTGTCGCCGCAGTGAACTTCCAGCTTATGGTTGTTTTGCGGAATGTCGCGCCAGACGGCAGATTCCCGATGTCTTCATCATCATAGTTTAGCAGTTCCCCCCCATCGATGAATTCCGCATCGGCTGCGACGCAATCGTCAGCGCTTGCGCCCCCAGCTGTAGAGGTCGACTCGTGGGTAGTCCAGAGCAAGTTGGTGATTTCGACCCTCTTTGTACAAACGGTACTGCACGGGGGGACACCTCTCCCATCATCGCAGTTATAAGTACTCGAATGCATCCGTTTCTCATACTCCTGAGCAAGAGCATCAATCTCACCTTGAGTGGGAGCGTTCGTTGGTGTTGGGGGCACGGCCGCCGATTCTTGCTCGCACACTATTATCGTGTCACTGTATGTATTGTGCCCCAGGAGTTTTCGTGAAGGGCACTTCAGTGAGATTGAAGTGGCGGTTGCAGCCGGGCCCGCTATTGCATCGTTCGGTCCCCCAAACATCAGCAGCAGAAAAGTGGACACGACACAGACAAGGAAATACGAGTTGGACTTGATCACGTACATGGATTTCATGGCAACTGCCTAGTATGGAATGATTGGGTGTTACCCGCATGCCTTGTGCCCCGGTGAATAGGCAAGGCAGCCGCAGGATAGGCGTTCAGTGTACACTCCAAAAGTAAGGGCTTGGGCTTGGGCTTGGGCTTGGGCTATGAGCATAAGCCCCTTTTGCAAACAGGCTTAGCGCCATCAATTTTTCTCAACTCTATGCTGCCCTGGGAGCGCGTGATCGAAGTAGCCGTTCAGAGGGCGGGGAGGGGAATGGGCGGAGCAGAGACCTTGGTAGGGCAAGAATTTGGAAAGAGGGGCCTGGAACGGTAGCCCGAGACCTTGGGGTGGGTCCGGGCTTGGGTGTTCGTAGGGTGTGAGCGACCGGTGCAGGCTGGTCCTTGGAGGCCCGCGGGGAATCGTTGATTTGTCAGCGACGCGTTAGCGACCGCCGCCGCGCTTGAGGGTCGCTGGTTTGCCCGCCGGGAAGGGGCCGAAGGCTTCGACCTCCCCATCCAGCCAGGTGACACTCACCGAATCGATGCTGGAATGAGCGCCCAGCCCCACATGAATCCGGGGATCGTGGGAAGAGCAGTACGAGGATGTTCGTTGGACCTGTCGCATGCGATTTTCGTCCCCGACTTTCATGTGCAGCACGGCACCGACGGCGGGCAGTCCATCTGCTTCGAGCACTTGCAACTGGACCGCTGCCCCACTCTTCTTGGCCACATTGCGGAGAATGCGCAGAGTTCCGCCGCAGTTCCCAACAACCACATCCACATCGCCGTCGTTGTCGATATCACCGAATGCAACTCCACGGCCGACGGCATAAACCTCCGTCTTGGTTCCGCCTCGGGGTAGGAACTCTTCCATGCACCCCTCTTCGAGACCCCGGTACACTTGATCGAGCTCCGCCAAGATGTCGTCGTTGAACATCCGCGGAATGGAATCCGCGACGCGCCCATTGGCCACATACATGTCCAAGTAACCATCATGGTTGAAATCCGCCATGCCAACGCCAAAACTCGTATAGGGCTGACTCGCAATCGCGGTTCCTGAACGGGAGGTCTTGTCCTTCAAGCCCCGCTGGCCTCCCATGTAAAACGTGTTGGTTTCGCCACTCATGTGCGTCACCACCAGATCCCAGTTCCCGTCCCGGTTGAGGTCCTCAAAGCAAACCCCCATGCCAGCTTCAGCGGTACCTTCTCCGCTGAGGGCACAGCCCATGAGCAGGGCGCGGTCCTCCCACTTGCCCTCTGGCTTGCCACTCCAAAGCTGGTTGGCCATGCCGTCATTGGCCACATAAACATCGAGTCCGGGCTTCTTGTCCAACTGCCCCCAAACCAAGCCCAGACCATTGCCGTACACGCCGGAAAGCCCCCTTTCCACGGTCACATCTTCGAAGGTGCCATCCCCCCTATTGCGGTAGAGCACATCGCGCTGGGGACCGCGATAGTTGTTCGGGTGGCACCAGCTGGGCACGCCACGCAGGGTGAAGCAAGGCTTTTCGTCCTTGGCCCTCCAATCCACATACTGGGCCACGTAAAGGTCCAACAAGCCGTCGGAATCAAAGTCCAAGAATCCGGTGGATGTGCTCCAACCCGACGCCACCACGCCCGCGCTGGCGGTCACATTCACAAAGGTGCCGTCGCCTAGGTTGCGATAGAGCACGTTGCTTCCAAGGTTGGTCACATACAAGTCCAAGAAGCCGTCGGAGTCATAATCCCCCACTGCGCAGCCCATGCCATAGCCTGTATCTCCGACGCCGGCCTTGGCTGTCACATCCACAAACGTGCCGTCACCCTGGTTCTCATACAGCTTATTTGTGGGTTGACCCTTGCCCTCCAAGGTCAAATCGCCGCCTTGCAAGACGTACAAGTCCAGATCCCCATCATTGTCCATATCAAAAAGGCCAACCCCAGGCCCCATCACTTCGGGCAGCCAGTAGCGGGTGGGCCCAAAATCATGCACAAATTCCACACCACTTGCCACGGCGACATCTTCAAACCAAACGTCCTGCGGCGTGGTCTTTGCGTCTGGTTCCTGCGTGGAAACCTCGTCGGAGCCACATCCACTTGCGACGAAGCTGCCAAGCAACAGTGCACTGGCAGCCACGCAAGCATGGCGGGCAAATTGTGGCGCTGCAAAAATCATTAGTAACCACGCTCCTTCAGTAGTTCGTCCAGCATCTTGGTTTTGGGGTGGTTTTCCACCATCTCATCCATGCGTTTGTGGATCGCCCGTGCTTCCTCCCCCCTGCCGGTTTGCAACAGGACCCCACACAACTGGAATCTGGATTCCAACCTCAAGCCGGAAATATCGGCACTTTCCCTGAGCACTTTTTCTGCCGCGAGCAGGTTGCCCCCAACTCCCGACAAGCGGGCCAGCAACAGGTAAATCTTCTCTCGATCGTCCCCGTTCAAAATACCACTTTGCAGGGATTCTAACGCCTCGGGTACACGACCCATCAACTGCAGAATTTGCCCCCTCAACGAATGGAGACGACCGGCACGGTCGGACTCCACAAGTCCCTTGTCCACCGATTCTAGCGCACGAGTCAACAGGGAATCTGCAAGTGTTCCCTTGCCCTCACTTTCGCGAAGCTTCGCCAGGGACATCAAACAGGTTCCCTTGTTGGCCAAGGCCTCCATGCTGCCCGGGTTGAAGCTCAGCACCTTGTCCGCGGTGGCGAGCGAATCCGCGTGCCTGTTGGCCAACAGATAGGCCGACGCTAAGTTGACCAAGCAAGCCTCGTCGCGGGAATCTAGGGTTTCCAGGTATTCAAATTGCTCGATGGCTCGGGTGTAGTCCCCGGCGTTCAGCAGGGCGACCGCAACGCCGAGCCTGGCTCCATACCCAACCGAATACGTGGATTTCTCAGTGGTGAGTGCCGAAGGATAGCGAGGCCTTTCCTGGTCTGCCCCGACTCCCAGGAGGGGCTTGGCCTTTTCCTCCATATCCAAGTCTAAGTAGGCCTGTCCCAGGACGAACGCGATGTAGAGGTTCTTGGGTGCACGCTTCTGGGCGGTCAAAATCAACTTCTCTGCCAGCTCAGCATCGCCCCGGGCCAAGGCCACCTCTCCCAAGCCAAGCATCCCAATGAAACTGGCGTCGTTGTCTTCCAACCACTGAAAGTGGGCCTGCGCCTCATCTAGCCTGTCCCGTTTGAGCAGCTCAATGCCCAATGTTTGCCTGCCCGCCAAGTGCTTCTCCTGCTCCCCCACCAATTCGATCAGCAGCTCGAGCATCTGGTCGAGCTCACCCTCACCCGATAAGGAGAGTGCCAACTCATACTTGGCTTCCATATCTCCGGAATCCAGAGTCAGCGTATTGCGAAAACACTGGCTGGCGGGGCCCCAAACCTGGTTGGCGCTGAAGGCCAAACCCAAGCTCCGATGCGCTTGGGCGCTGTCCGGACTGCGCTCCACGACCGCGGTCCTGTTCTGAATGGTGGATAGGACTTCCTGGTCGGAACTCCAACCGGAAGGCACTTCAACCGGAGGAAGGCCGGAGGGACCGCAGGCGGTCAAACCTAGCAGCACACCAAGGAACAGGGTTTTGGATAAAATCAGCATGATGGACAGTCAACACGATGGGCGGGGCTTTACTATAACCACGGGATTCGTCCCCCCTGACCAATTCATCCTGAATTGGCCCAGGATAGCCCCGGTTCAAGTCCCCCGTTTGCCGAATTGACACTGTTTGAGAATGCTGAGTGTCACCGGGGGCCCCTGCTGGAGACCACTTTCCATCGACCGGGGCCCCTTGTCGGCTGAAATCTGAAGTCCCAGACTGCGAACCACCTGGCCCCATGCCAGCGGTTCCCCGGATGGTCGAACGGCCCGGTGAATTGTGGCGCCGGGGCCTAGTAGGAAGGACCTTCCAGATACAGGCCGATCACCCTGCGACGAGCTTCCCACAGGGGCACCTTCCAAAAGGCCGCCAATGGGTGCAAATCCCCATACTCGGGGAACACGTCGCAGGCATCGGACTGGGGCGCTCCCCCCTCGACCCCGGGACGCTGTCGCAACTTCACCCGGACCTTAAGTCCTTCCACTTCCAGGGTTTTCCAGCTGCGCTCGCACTCCGTTCGCTCCACCACTGTCCAGCGCACGCCAAAGGTTGACGTGTGCCGAAAAACCAAATCTTCGACGGTGCGGCGCAAATCCGCAGGCACCAGAACAGAGAGCAAGGTCCCGGGGCGGTCCTTCTTCATATCGATGGACCCCGTCCAAACATCCAAAGCCCCCACCCCCCTCAAAGCAGCCACGCAATGCCCCAGGTCTTCCCCCGTCATATCATCCAGGTTGACCTGCATTTGCCAGATGGTGGCAACCACAGGCGCGGCGGATTCCCCGGCCATGACCCGCAACAGGTTGGCCGGTCCCTGGTCCCTCTTGGGATCACGCGTGCCCGCTCCGTAACCGATGCAGCGCAGCACACCAACCCCAGGCCCGCTCACCATCGTCCCCCAGGCGGCGATCAAAGCAGCACCCGTGGGGGTGACCCTTTCACCGCCACCGCCGCCCGGTCGCACGGGAATGCCGCGCAGCAACTCTGCGGTGGCCGGCGGCGGCACGGGCAGCACGCCATGGGCGCAGGTGACCGTTCCAGAACCCAACAGCGGCGGGCTCACAAACAAGCGGCCGATGTTCAATCTCTGCATGGCCAAGGCCGCGCCGCACACGTCGATCAAGGTGTCGACCGCACCGACCTCGTGGAAGTGAACCTGATCGGGTGCCATGCCATGTACGCGCCCCTCGGCCTGGGCCAAGCGAACGAGCACCATTCCTGCCAGCTCCTTGGAGCGTGGATTCAGAACGGTCGAAGCCCCAATGCGCTCGAGTAGAGTTTTCAAGCCCCGATGGGGAGCCGTGTCCGATTCAGGAGTGCGCACCTCCAAATGTCGACCGGCGAGGCCCTGGCGCAGCACCTGTGACATCGACAAGCGCGCCTCCCCGGGCAAGAGGTCCTGCGCAAGTTCCTGCAGACAAGCCAAGTCGAAGCGCACATCCCCCAGGTCCAACAGGCCAGCCAGGAACATGTCCCCCGCCATGCCTCCAAAAGGATCCAGCCAAAGCAACTCCGAACCAAGTTCCAAGTCCAACCCGGCCGCAGGGTCCTGTTGGGAGGCCTCAGGGATCGGGGGAACTGCTCCGTGGTCGTGCGTTTGCGTGGGATGGGTTTGGTGAGACATGGTTCGTCGAGGGGGATCGGCAGGGCGCACGTGTTTCGCGAAGCTGCGGCCCGGGTGCACGGTACGCTCCCCTGTCCAGGGGTCAAGCAAAACGCTCAGCACGTGCCACCACCAAGGCGCCCACCCTGCGCACCCCCGCCCTGCGCAGGACCTTGGCACAGGCCCACAGGGTTGCCCCACTGGTATAGACATCATCCACCAAGTACACCTCCCTGCCCCGGACGAGGGTTCCCCGGTCGGGATGCAACTCGAACGCATCCTGCACATTGGAAGCCCTACCCTGGCTGAGCAGTGAGCCCTGGGCCCAGGTCGCCCGCCTGCGATACAGGACAGACCCCCAGGGCAGGTCGGCCCGCCGGGAAACCGCCCGGGCCAACAGGGCCGCCTGGTCATAACCCCTCTGCATGCGCCTCCAAAAGTGCAGGGGGACCGGTACCAGTAGGGTGTCCGCCGACGGGGTCCCGAATTCCAGAAGACGTTCTCCCAGGCAGGCTCCCAATGGCTGGGCCAGGTCCGGCCTCCCCCCATGCTTAAGGGCCATCACCCACGGTTTCAAGGGCGCACCCTCCCCATAGGAACCAAGGACGAGCACCGAGGTTAACCCGGGTGAACGAACCACACAATCGGCACAAGAAGAGCCCGCCGCCACGCCCTCCGGCAGCAGACTTGCACAACGCACACAGCGCGGCTCGGGGCAGGCTTGCAACACGTGCAACCCACACGGCCCCGGCGCACCACACAAGTCACAAAGAGCCGGGTACACCCAAGGCACCAACTCGTTTGAGATATTTTCTATCCAGTCGCTGATGTCCATGGACCACTTGGACCCACGCACCCCCCATCCGGTTGCACCCCAAGCACAAAAAAAGGCTCCCTGGAGGAGCCCCATGGGCGCACGACGATTCGCCGGCGCGTGGTTTCGAATGGCTAGAACGCTTCTTCCGCATCACCGTCGTCCAGACCTTCCATGTCGGGAAAGCGCATGGAACGGGGAGCGGGTTGGGGCAGGTTGGCGGCTTCTCGCAGACGGGCTGCATAGGTGGCCACGGTGTCGTTCACACTCGGCTCCACTCCAAACAGTTCACCCACCTCGCGGGCCAGGGCGCCCTCACTCTCAAAGGAGACCTTGTGCTCGGTGAAATACTCGCGCACGTAGCGGCGGAAAGCCCACAAGGACCACCACCACCCACCGAGCAACATGGACACGACGCCCAAAACGATCAATCCAACCCAAGCCATGTTCAGCGGTTCGGCCCCGGGGGGCAAACTCATGAAGTGACCCACCAGCTGCATGCCAAACCCGATCAACAGGAAGGCAAAACCCAATACGACCTGCAAGCGGTTGTACACGTATTCGCGCACGGACTGCAGACGCCCCGACTTGCGGCCGAAGTAACGGGCCACGAGACGACGCGGATGCTCGAGCAAGGTGGCGCTGGCGATCAGGAAAGCACCCAGCATCGCGGTCACGATGCCCAGGCTGGTCCAATCGGGATTGGCGAAAACGCCGGCGTTGGAGGTCACAGAAGCTAGGGGAAGCATAGCTTCAAACTAGAGCCTGAGCGGTTCGGGAACAAGGGGGCCCGGGGGAGCGAAATTGGACTTTCTTGGATATGCTCCAGAAACGGCCTTTACAAAGTGTCCATTCCGGAGGACAAGATCGGCTGGGTGCGCCTCGGAAGGGGCCGCCAGGGGGCTCCACTGGGTGGTGCCGCCGGGCTGCGTCCATCCCTGCCCTCGGACCTGCGCTCCCCTTCCGTCCCCCCTCGCAGGGGCTCGATATTGGAAAAAAATCCGTCCATCCAGCCGCTCACGTCCATTTGACTTGCGCCTTCCCCCGTCGGACGATCGGGCACGGCCCAGCGATAATGGCCCTGCCCAAAGCGCCGCTCCACCCCTTCCACCAGGGCCCGACCCCACTCGCCCTCCCCCGTGGCCGAAAGATCGAACAAGGCCATCCAATGGAAGCTGGAGGACTTTCGATTGCGCTCCAGAAGATAGCCGTGGCCGGGCGCGAACACCGGCCCCTTGTCCTGGGCGATGTGCTGCTCCAAGGTCTGATTGCGCGCGGTGTATTCGTCGCTTGGGGTCCACGGCCGCGGGTCGTAGATGAGCATGGCCAACTGCACGACACAGAGGCCCAACACCGCGGACTCCATGGCCTTCCACGGTCCGCCCAACTCCCCCACGATCGTGCCGGCAAAAGCCACGCCGAAAGCGGCGGCAAGGAGCAACGGAAGTCGAACGTTGTCATAGGCCCCAGCGTGGATGCTGCCCATGACATAAACGAGTAGCCAGCCCAGCAGCAGCGCTGCGATCATGGGAGCCTGTTTGTGCAAGCTGCTGCCTCCACCGAAGGCGCGGACCAGGACCCAAAGGGCGAGCAACAAACCCAGGGCAACGCCCGCCAGGGCGGAACTCCAAACCGCCCAGGAAACCCCGACCGGATGGCCGGCCAGCACGTCAAAGATGTAGAAATGGGCCCACTCTCCAAACAGGCTGGGAATGGCCCAATTGAGGGTTATGCCACCAATCACAAGCGTTGCCCAAAGTTGCCTGGCTCCAGGTTTCTCCTGCCAGGTGTAGGCGATGGCGCACAGGACCCCGAGCGGCCAACCCACCTGCTTGGCCAAACCCGCGAGCAGGAACAAGACGCCCGCCAATACGATGCGCTTGCCACCGCGCTCCCCCCACAATAAGCAAACCCCGGCCAAGTGCAGGAACAAAGCCAGACCATCCGCGCGCGCCACGTCGTACCAACCCCCGCCAAAAGCAAAACCGCCCGCCCAAACGGCGACCCCCATGGCCGCGTACAAGGGCCGATTCCCACTGCGCCTGGCCAGGAACCACAAGCATCCGCCGACGCCCACGTAGCCCGCAAAAGCCAAGAGACGCGGCCCCACAAAAGACCAGGACTCCCCCGGCAACCAGCTCGCCAGCCAAGGGAACAAAGGCGGGTATGGGAAGGGCGTGAAGTCCACGCTGGGAGGCCCATACAAATCCCGCCCCTGCCGTACCTGGTCCACATGCTGCAACATGCCCCCCTCCATCCACTCGAGGGCGAACACGTACCCGATGCGCTGGGAGATCACCCAAGCCAGGCAACCGATCGACCATGTGATCAGAGCCACAGCCAAGGCCTTCAAGATTTTCCCGGATGACATGGGGGTTATCTTAGCCGAGATGTGGTCTCGGGCACCACAGGCACCGAGACCGCGCGCGTGGACTGGAATACGGTGTCTGATGCTGCAAGCGGGCCTCCTGTCGGAGCGGGGCGTGGCCCCTCGGGCTCTAATGTCCCATAGATCGAAATCTAGAACCCCAACAGGCGACCCAATGAAGAAACTCGCCGACGCCGTAGGAAAAGTCAACACCCAATGCGTCGGATTGCACGTGCACTGAACCTGATACCGTATCCCCCCCCCGGCAAGCGCGGCGGCCTGCAGGGCGGACTCAGGCGGACTGCATGTGCAGCAGCCCCCACGAACGTTGCCGTTCGTGGGGGCTGCTTGTTTGGGAGCGTTTCTGGTGACGCTAGCGAATCGCCACTGGGGGAACCCACCCGCTATGGCATCTCCGGCCCGGCTCCGCCCGGGGCCTGCGTGCCTGCGCTGATGGGTCCCCGCCTCTTGACTTGACTAGGGCACGAGAACTGGGGCCAGCACAGCCCGGAACCCAAGGGTGTGGCTCGGTTTAACAGGACGGTAGCTGCCCCGGTACGCGGACCGGCAATATCTGGAGTTGCCGTACCAGCTGCCGCCACGGATGACCCGGTGCGAGCCACCCGTCACGAAGGGATCGGTAACCGCTGCAGCACCATAACCCGCATAGGAATCGAGGCACCACTCCCAAACATTGCCGTGCATGTCGTACAAGCCAAAGGCATTTGCCGAATAGCTCCCCACGTCAATCGTTCCTGCAGAATTGCTTACGCCACAACCGCTGTTGCTGTGATAGCTGGACCAAAAACGAGCGTCCGCGCAAAAGAGATCCGACCCCACATTGAACTCGGTCGTAGTTCCTGCGCGGCACGCATACTCCCACTCGGCTTCCGTCGGCAAGCGATACTCGTAGCCAGTTGCCAGGTTCCCCGCTGCCATCTCTTGTGCGGTCAAGGCCGTGCAGTACGCACGGGCATCGTTCCAGTCAACTGCCTCCACCGGCAAGTTCGGGCCGGAGAAGTATGACGGATTCGACCCCATCAACGCCTGGTATTCCGCCTGGGTCACCTCATGCTCACCCATCCAGAAGTCCTGGCTGATTGTTACGTTGTGAACTGGTTGAGTCGCGGAACTTCCATAGTACGGAGCCCCCGAAGCCGCATTCGACCCCATGTCAAACGACCCCGCCGGAATCGACACCATGCCTGCAATCGGAACGACCGGCGCAAGGGGGAACGTCACACTCAAGCCATTCGAAAAGTTCGAAGCACCCTGGGCGGAAGGAGTGTCTCGATGCCACACTTGAAAGTGCCAAGTGGCTCCGCTCATGATCATAATCGGCGGAGAGCTTGGGATCGTATCCGGCACATCGAAGCCGCTGCCCGTCGACGAGGTACCGGCCAAGTTCTGAAAGACACCCAAGCTGTCAAAGTGCCCCACAGAGTCCCAAAGACCGGCAGCAATGTTGTACCGGAACATCTGTGCCGTTCCCGTGCCGACTAGGCATAACACTCCGTTGCTAACGGTAACCCCGGACGTCGCCTCATTGCCAGCCAGGAAGTAAGCCAGTTCACCAGGCACCCCCTGGGTCACTTCAAGGTGCAAGTCGCTCCCCACACCGCTACCAGACGATCCCGTCAAGGTCGTAGGCATGCCCGTGGAGTTGTTCGTAACATTGCAAAACGACGTGCCCGTGTTTTGCGCAATGGCTCCTGAGGCCAAGGCAAGGGCTAGAGCGGGAAGGGTTGATTTAGAACGGAACATAGGGAAAGTCCTCTAGGATTCAGAAAAAGAGGCAAAAAACTGCGCGCAAGGCAACAAATGCGATTGCGTACACAACAATTGAACACGAAGAACCAGAAGACAGCCCCATAGGGGGTCGTAAACTCGGGAAAAAGGACCGTTCGGTTTCTAGCTTTCCATAGCCGAGATCCCCCGGGGGGTCACACCAAAAATACGGTGCCAGACACCGCATTCACAGGAACAATATCCCGCGCGCTTCGGAGAAGCTGCTGGTGGCGCCCGGGTTTTGATCGCAATACCAGGCTTGGAAATTCCAAGTCTCCCCGGCATGAGAGGTACTGAGACGGGATAACTTCGATCGTTATTCGTTCGGGTGAGGAGGGGGTGGCGAAAGCGGAGGTTCGGGTCCGAACGAATAAAGATCGAAGTTGTCCCGTCTCACTCCCACTCGATTGTGGCGGGGGGTTTCGAGGAGATGTCTAGCACGACGCGGTTGAAGCCGCGGACTTCGGAGACGATCCTTGAGGAGATGCGGCGTAGGAGGTCGCGCTCCAGGTAGCCCCAGTCGGCGGTCATGCCGTCGGAGCTTTCTACTAGGCGGATGGCGCAGGTGTATTCGTAGGTGCGGGCGTCGCCCATGACGCCGACCGATTGCAGGGGCAATAGTACTGCAAAGTACTGCCACATCTCCCTGTGGGCGCCGGCGGCTTCGATTTCGCTGGTGACGATGTGGTCGGCCTTGCGCAGCATCTCGCAGCGGTCGAAGTTGACCTCGCCCACGATGCGCACGGCGAGTCCAGGGCCGGGGAAGGGTTGGCGCATGAGCACGGTGTCGTCCAGGCCCAGGTAGCGGCCGATGGCGCGCACTTCGTCCTTGAAGAGCTCGCGCAGGGGTTCGACCAGGCCGAGTTCCAGATCCTCGGGCAGGCCGCCCACGTTGTGGTGGCTCTTGATGACGGCGGTGTTGCCGCCGTGTACGGCGACCGATTCGATCACGTCGGGGTACAGGGTGCCCTGGCCCAGGAAGTTGGCGTTCTTGAAGCGTTTGGCTTCCTCGCGGAAGATTTCGACGAACTCGTGGCCGATGCGCTTGCGCTTGGTTTCGGGGTCGGTGACGCCGGCGAGTTGCTCGAGGAAACGGGCTTCCCCGTCGACCGTGGTCAGGTCCATGCCGAAGTGCTTGCCGAACATGATCTCGATCGCTTCCCGTTCGCCGTGGCGCAAGAGGCCGTTGTCGACGAAGATGCAGTGCAAGCGGTCGCCGATGGCGCGCTGCATGAGCACGGCTGCCACCGAGCTGTCGACACCACCGGAGAGGCCCAGAATGACCTCGCCGGTCGCCCCCACCTGCTCTTTGATCTGCTCGATCAGGTGCTCGGCGATGTTGGCGGGTTGCCAGTCACCGCTCAGACCGCAGATGTCGAGCACAAAGTTGCGCAGCACGCGCGCGCCATGTTCGGAGTGGGCCACCTCGGGGTGGAACTGCACGCCGTACAAACGCCTTGAGGGGTCGCCAACGGCGCCGAAGGGGCAATCGGCGGAGTGGGCCATGACCGAAAAACCGTTGGGCAGGGAGGTGACCTTGTCCCCGTGACTCATCCAAACCGTGCTCTGCTCGGGCACACCTTGCAGGAGTCCCGCGTGGTCGTCCACGTGCAGGTTGGTACGGCCAAATTCGCGCTCGTGGCCAGCTTCGACGCTGCCACCCAAGGCGCGGCACATCCATTGCATGCCGTAACAAATGCCCAGCACGGGCACGCCCATTTCGAAGATCTCGTCGGGCACTTGGGGAGCGCCCTCGCCGTAAACCGAAGAAGGCCCGCCGGAGAGGATGATGCCCTCCACGTCCATTCCCTTGATCGCCTTCAGGGCGTTTTGCACGGGATGGATTTCAGACCAGGCGCCAGCCTCCCGCACGCGGCGTGCGATCAACTGGGCGTATTGAGTGCCCAAATCCACGATCAAGATGCCGTGCTTCTTGGCGCCGTGGAAACTGGATGGATTGTCGTTGGAAACACTCATGGATTCAGCCAGCGTAGTTGGAGGACTCGCGCGTGATGGTCACGTCGTGGGGATGACTTTCGCGCACGCCGGCGGGCGTGATGCGAGTGAATTGGGCGCGGTCCCAGAGGATGTCGATGGTGCGCGCACCGCAGTAACCGAGGCCGGCGCGCACGCCGCCGCAGAGTTGGTAGACAAAGGGCGACAGGTGCCCGCGGTACGGGACGCGGCCTTCGATGCCTTCGGGCACGAGTTTCTTGGCGTCTTTCACGTCGGCTTGGCGGTAGCGTTCCTTGGAACCCTGCTGCATGGCGCCAATCGAGCCCATGCCGCGCACGGCCTTAAAGGTACGGCCTTCGGAGATGAAGGTTTCGCCGGGGCTCTCGTCCAAACCGGCCAATAGGCTGCCGACCATGACGGAGGAAGCGCCGGCGGCCAGGGCCTTGGTGATGTCACCGGAATAGCGAATGCCGCCGTCGGCGATCACGGGTACGCCGCTGTCCTTCAGGGCTTTCGCCACTTGACGCACGGCGGTGAATTGGGGCACGCCGATGCCAGCCACGATGCGCGTGGTACAGATCGAACCGGGACCGATGCCGACCTTGACCCCATCGACGCCAGCTTCGACCAGGGCCAAGGCGGCTTCGGCGGTGGCCACGTTGCCGGCGACCACATCGACCTTGAGCGTCTTCTTGAGCTCGGCCACGGTCTCCTGCACGTTGGTGGTATGGCCATGCGCCGTGTCGACAACCAAAACGTCCACACCCGCTTCGACCAGGCCCTTGGCGCGCTCGTAGTCGCGCACGCCGATGGCGGCGCCGACGACCAGGCGTCCACGGGTATCGAACGCGGATTGAGGGAAGGCTCCCAACATGTCCAGGTCCTTCATGGTGATCAAACCGGCCAGCTCCTGGTCGGGGGTCACGATGATGAGCTTTTCGACCTTGCCCTGGTGCAAAAGATCGCGGGCTTGATCGAGGGAGGTGCCGGGGGGCGCGGTGACCAGGGGGCTCTTGGTCATGACCTGGTCGATCACGACGTCATCGTCCCCACCGAAGCTGCAAGCGCGGCGGGTCAGGATGCCGACCACCTTGCCCGCTTCCACAATGGGCAAGCCCGAGATGCTCTTCTCGCGCATGATGGCGCGGGCGTCCCCCAGGGTGGCCGTGGGCTGCAGGGTCACCGGATCCAGGATCACGCCGTTGGCGCTGCGCTTGACCTTGTCCACCTGGGCGATCTGCTCTTCCGGGGAGAGGTTCCTGTGGATGACGCCGAGGCCTCCTTCGCGGGCCAAGGCCACCGCCATGCGCCATTCGGTCACCGTATCCATGGCCGAGGAGGTGATCGGCACGTTCAAGCACACGTTGCGGCTGAAGCGGGTCTTCAATTCCACGTCCGAGGGCAGCACATCGCTGTGCGCGGGCACCAAGAGAACGTCGTCGAAGGTAAGAGCGAGGGGAAGAATGTCTTCGTTGGGCATGGGCAAGTTCCGTCCGGGCACTGGGCCAAGGAGGGTGTCTTGCGCTGTGGGTTTGCCGGAAGCTCTACCTCGACCTTTGGTGGTGGAAGCGCAAAAGCTTAACCAAGGGGCCCGTCGGATCCTACGGCTGGCCCACAAAAACAGGTCCGGAAGCACGCCTTTCAGGGCCCTTTGCGGAGCCCCAAAAAAAAGGACCCATTGCAGTGCGAACACCACAACAGGCCCATGAGGAGGAGTACCCCCTTATTCGTCCTCCAGGGATCTGAACCCTGGGCTAACCCGAAGAAACCAAAAACCGCCCCGTTTATAGGACGGATCGCTCCAATCAAGTCCCCTGGAGGCCTCCCCCGCAGCCCCTTGGACCAATTGCCAAGAACGTGCATTTTTCCGTCCCAGATCGGGTGCCAGGCATTGGCCCCCCCCCTCCAGAGCCCTATCCTGGGCCCAGATTCCCTGGGACCCCTTTTCGACGTTCCCTCGCTGGCCCCCCATGACGACCGCAGCTTCCTCCACTTTTACCAAGCCCTCCGTTCAGGACCGCATCGCCCACCGTGCGTTC
>JAAETM010000216.1 GCA_024228395.1 bacterium
AAGACGAATTCTATGCCTGTTCGCATTGGACCATCTTGCCACCCCTATCAGCGATGCGTTTTTCCGCGAAAAAGTGCCGGTTTCCCATGAAATAAGGGTGGAAACAACACTTTTCAGTTTGGCGTAATAGGGCTGTCTTGTCTAAAGGCGTGAGGTGCACAGAACCTCTCTTCAAGACAGGAGCAGACCCATGACCAGGAACCACGAACCCATCAGCCCGTTGCGTCAGCGCATGATCGAAGACATGAGCTTGCGCAAACTCTCACCCAAGACCCAGGCCGGCTATGTCCGTGCGGTGAAGAACCTCACCCGCTTTCTTGGGCGTTCCCCCGATACCGCCACCGCGGAAGATCTACGCCGCTATCAGCTGCATCTGGTGGACAGCGATGTTACCCGGCCCAGTTTGAACGCGGCGGTGACGGCGCTACGGTTTTTCTTCCAGGTGAGCCTCGGGCGCGGTGAGCTGATGGCGAAGATGAGCCATGTGCACGCGCCGCGCACGCTGCCGGTGATTCTGAGCGCCGAGGAGGTCACACGCGTGCTGGAGTCGGCCCCGGGGCTGAAGTACAAAACGGCTTTGTCGGTGGCCTACGGTGCGGGGCTGCGAGCTTCGGAGGTGACCCAGCTGAAGATCGGCGATATCGACAGCGCCCGCATGAGCATTCGCGTTGAGCAGGGCAAGGGGCGCAAGGACCGCTATGCGATGCTTTCACCCACCTTGCTCACCCTGCTGCGGGCATGGTGGTGTGAGGCACGCGCGCGGGGAAAGATGCTGCCCAACGGGTGGTTGTTCCCAGGCCAAAACCCGGTCAACCCGATGTCGACCCGCCAGCTCAACCGCGCCTGCCACGCCGCGGCGCAGGCGGGCGGAATCGATAAACGGGTATCCCTGCACACCCTGCGCCACAGCTTTGCCACCCATCTTCTGGAGCAGAAGGTGGACATTCGTGTGATCCAGGTGCTGCTCGGGCACAAGAAACTCGAAACCACCGCGCTCTACAGCCAGGTCGCCACCCGCACCCTGCGTGAGGTCAACAGCCCACTGGAGCATCTGAGATTGCAGAT
>JAAETM010000217.1 GCA_024228395.1 bacterium
CCATACCGGCCACCTCGGTCTTCTTCACATCGAAGCCCTGCTCCAGGGCAGTCTGGGACAGGATCTCGGCGGCGGTCATCACCCCCTGGCCACCAATACCGGCCACCAGGATGTTGGTTATGTTGTTTTCACTCACAATACTCTCTCTTTTAAACGGTTACTGCTGGGCAGTTTGCATGGGCACAATGGCGTCTGGCGCACAGGTCTTGGGACAGAGATCACAGCCGGTGCAGGCGGCAGAGTCGATCTGCACAAAGGAGAGCTTCTTCTCCTTGCCGTTGGGCTTGACCTCGGTCTCACGCCGGGTGACATAGATGGCCGGACAACCCAGATCCAGGCAGTTGCCACAGCCGGTGCAGTCAGGCTCTTCCACCGTCAGCGGCGGCTTGGGTCCATAGAAGTCCACCAGCACACAGGGCTGCTTGGTGATGATCACCGACGGCTCCTTGATCTTGGTCTCTTCCCGCAGGGCGGTAAACAGGGTCGGCAGTTCGTAGGGATTGACCTCACGTATCCGCTCCGGCTTCACCCCCAGGGCCTCCACCAGCTTGCGAAAGTCCACCCGCAGGGTCTCTTCACCCTGTAGACTGCGCCCAGTGCTGGGGCCATCCTGACCACCGGTCATACCCACGGCGCGGTTGTCCAGCAACAGTACCGTGACATTGCCCTTGTTGTAGGTGATGTCCAGCAATCCCTGCATACCCATGTGCAGGAAGGTGGAGTCGCCGATCACGGCGATGATATTCTTTTTAGCGTCATCCCTGCTACGCCCCTTATCCAGACCCAGGGCCACGCCCATGGAGGCCCCCATACAGATACAAGTATCCAGGGCATTCCAGGGATGGCCGGCGCCCAGAGTGTAGCAGCCGATATCACCGGAGATGTAGGTATTCTTGACATGGGACAGGCAGTAGTAGATTCCCAGATGGGGACAGGCCACGCACATGGTGGGTGGACGTGGGAACAGATCATCGCCGGGAACCTTTTCTGTTTTGGCCTTCGGCTCCACCGGGGCTGCCACCCTGGTCTCGATCGGAACCGCATTGCCCAGCAGGCGCTCTATGGCCGGACGCAACACGTGGGGCGCAAGTTCACCCATGCGTGGCAGGATATCCTTACCGGACACCTCGATGCCCGCCGCCCGGATCTCGGTCTCCAGCAGCGGATCCACCTCTTCCACCACCACCAGTCGCTCCACCTGTTGCGACAGGGCGCGGATCTTCTCCATGGGTAGCGGATGACTGAGGCCCAGTTTCAGGGCCGGTGCATTAGGGTAGCTCTCCTGCACATGCAGGAAGGTGGGACCGGAGGTGATA